>CAILKW010000494.1 GCA_903834845.1 uncultured Bacteroidia bacterium
AAACTATTTTCGAGATTCGTATTTTTCAGGAATATATCGAAAATAAAACCAAAGAATACGGTAACGACCTCGGTATGCACCTCGCACAGCTTTTTCAGGTTCTGAACACACCACCCGAAAAACGTCAAAAGACTTTAGACGAAAGCCTGGCAGCATTTCCATACATCAACGGACATTTGTTTGAGAAGCAACTCACTTTTGCATCGTTCAATAACCGAATGCGTAAAACCCTCTTGGAGTGTTGTTACCTCGATTGGGGCAAAATTTCTCCTGCCATTTTTGGGTCTTTGTTCCAGAGTGTGATGGATGCCGGCCAACGCCGTAATCTTGGTGCGCATTATACAAGCGAGAAGAATATTTTGAAGGTTATTAAGCCATTATTTTTTGATAAGTTGTGGCGCGAATTCGAAACCGTTAAATCAAACACTAATAAACTCAAGGCATTTCACCACAAAATTGCATCGCTTCGTTTCCTTGATCCTGCCTGCGGCTGCGGTAATTTTTTAATTATCACCTATCGTGAAATACGATTACTGGAATATGCTATTTTAAAGGAACAGTTAAAAGGTCAGCAGGTTACCAATATTGCCAACCTGATACTTTGTGATGTTGATCGTTTTTATGGCATTGAGTACGAAGAGTTTCCGGCTCAGATTGCTCAGGTAGCTCTTTGGCTTATTGATCACCAAATGAATATGTTGTTTTCGCAAAGTTTTGGAGACTATTTTGTTCGTTTGCCACTGAATAAATCGGCTATGATACTTCATGGCAATGCCTTACGTACCGATTGGGATAGTTTGTTGAATTCCGAAAGGACTTTAGAAACCTCTGATATAGCATTTAATTATATACTTGGTAATCCGCCTTTTATTGGCAAGCAGCTTCAAAACGAAGGACAAAAAAGTGATATGGAGCAGATTTTATGGGGCATCAAGGGTGCCGGAGTGCTCGATTATGTTTCTGCATGGTATATAAAAGCTGGTCAATACATCGAAAAACACAATAAAGAAGCCTCAAGCACTTCGGGTTTTGCTATTGGTGTAGCCTTTGTTTCAACTAATTCGATATCGCAGGGTGAGCAGGTTGGCATTCTGTGGAACGAGCTATTTAACCGCTACAAGATAAAAATACATTTTGCCCATCGTACATTTAAATGGGGCAACGAAGCAAAAGGGAATGCAGCAGTACATGTTGTAATTATCGGATTCTCAAATTTCGATATTCCCGAAAAGGTGATTTACGAATATGATGATATAAAGGGTGACCCACAAGAGTTAAAAGTGAAAAGTATCAATCCTTATTTGGTTGAAGGTAAGGACATAATTATTTTAAAAAGAAGAACTCCAATTTGTAATGTTCCTGAAATTTCGTTTGGAAGTATGCCAAATGACGGAGGTTTTTTAATTCTTTCGGATATTGAAAAAAATGATTTACTTAAACTCGAACCTCAAGCCGAACAGTATATCAGACCCTTACTCAGTGCTTATGAATATCTGAATGGTGAAAAACGTTGGTGTTTATGGTTAGTTAATGCAAATCCGGCTGACTTGAGAAAATTACCTCTTATAGTAAAAAGAGTCGAGAATGTAAGAAAGAACAGAGAGGCAAGTACGAGAGAGGCAACAAAAAGACTTTCTGCTTACCCTACTCTATTTGGCGAAATCAGGCAACCGGATTCCGACTATATATTAATCCCGAGAGTTTCGAGCGAAAACCGCAAATATATTCCAATGGGTTTCTTTCCTCCTTCAAATATTGTAGGTGATACTTGTTTATTTGTTCCTCAAGGTAAACTTTATCATTTCGGGGTTTTAACATCATTAATGCATGTAGCATGGGTAAAATATGTTTGCGGACGTTTAAAAAGTGATTTTCGTTATTCAAATGAAATGGTTTATAACAACTTTCCCTGGCCTGAAAATTCTACCGATAAACAAAAAGAAACTATAGAAAAAGCTGCACAAGAAGTCTTAAATACAAGAAGCCAATTCCCTGAAAATAGTTTGGCTGACCTTTACGACCCTTCTTTTATGCCTCCCGAATTGGTAAAAGCTCATAATGAACTTGATAAAGCTGTGGATCTGGCATATCGTCCGCAACCTTTTATCAACGAAACCAAACGGATAGAGTTCCTTTTCGAATTGTATGATAAATATACTTCAGGTCTATTTGCAGTTGAAAAGAATAAACGACATCTGAAAAAATAATTTGTTAATATAATAATGAATAATTTCGATAATATATTTCTGAAATATCATAATCAACTTTTTCTTTATACTTTGAAATTCGTTGAGGATGAGAATGAAGCTCTTGATTTAGTGCAGGATGTATTTATCGCAGTTTGGGAGAAAGGTCAGTATAAAAGTGACGAAGAGAAGGTTAAGGCTTATCTTTTCACCGCAGTGAAAAATAACTGTCTTAATTACATAAAACATCAAAAGATTGTAAAAAAATTTGAGCATCAAGCGGCACTTCAACTAAGAGAGATGGAGGCCACTTATTATCTTTCGGGCAAAAATTCTTTAATCGAAAAAGAGGGTTTACAACATATTGACAAAGCTATTGACTCATTGACTGATATTTACAAAGAGGTAATCATCCTCAGCAGATTCGATGGACTTAAAAACAAAGAGATTGCCGAGCGGCTTAATATTCCGGTACGAACTGTTGAGACCAGAATTTTCAGAGCAATTACTATGTTAAAAGAAAAAATCTCTCTGAAATCGCTGCTTTTGTTGTTTATTAAGAAGTTGCGATAGGAAAATTCAAATAATTTGTAGTAATCAAGATGATACAAAATGGCGACCTAAAAGGCAGATCATTAAAGAGATCTTCAAGGTTTTTAAAACCTTGAAGATCTAACAAAATAATAATGTAAAAGCATCGTTTTTGGTTTACTGTATATAAAATACGTTAGACCCTTGCAGGGTCGGTGTCATGATTGGTTTACGTTTTTTCCATAGATTCCATCAATGGCTATTAACATTCGACCCTTTCAGGGTCATGAGAATGTCGAAATTCAGTTTCCCTAACCACAGCGTGGTTAAACGTAAATAGCCTAAAGTGTAGTTTACGGAACCGGGGGTAAGCGAATAATACACAATGGCAACCACAGCGTGGTTAAACGTAAATAGCCTAAAGTGTAGTTTACGGAACCGGGGGAGAGCGAATAATGCACAACAATAACCACAGCGTGGTTAAACGTAAATAGCCTAAAGTGCAGTTTACGGAACCGGGAGTGAGCGAATAATGCACAACAATAACCACTGCGTGGTTAAACGTAAATAGCCTAAAGTGAAGTTTACGGAACCGAGGGTGAGCGAATAATACACAACGATAACCACAGCGTGGTTAAACGTAAATAGCCTAAAGTGTAGTTTACGGAACTTGGGGTGAGCGAATAATGCACAACAATAACCACAGCGTGGTTAAACGTAAATAGCCCCCAGTGAAGTTTACGGAACCGGGGGTAAGTGAATGTAACACAACGGCAACCACGAAGTGGTTGAACCATTGCATTTACAAATAAAATTCAACCACTTTGTGGCTATAGGACGTAAAATTGATAAATCAATTCAAATCGTCACAGAGCCTAATAAATATGGTTTTTTGTTTTACCTTAAAACCATATTTCCCCCAACAACCTATTATATAACTCATTTAATATCCATATTTAGTGATAGCCTCACTTCAAGTGAGACTATCACTATTCGTGCTTTAATGCTCCAATATTTGCCGCGATTATTCAATAATAAACCGCTGCTTGTCGGAAATAAACCTCTAAAAAAAATATTTTTGCAAGACCGTCAAACTATCAATAATTTTTGCTAACATTCGGAAATCAAAAAATTATACCATGACCCAACCGAATTACCTGTTTCTTATCGGTGGAAGTGACCTCGAAATGTTAGCTATCAAGCAACTGCTGACAGCCAACGGTTTTATTGAAGGACTCCATATTGCCGACTGCAACCTCAAATGGGTTGCGAAACTCAGTGATTATCAAACTCTTTTCAACAATACCCAAACCTTTGTCGGAATCGAACTTATTCCCGACATCACTCCCCCACTGCACTACATCGAAATTGATCATCACAATTCCAACAGTCACAAAAAATCGGCGTTGGAGCAGATAATTGAACTTTTGGAAAACGACCTAAACTTAAAAATCGAATTTTCACACGATTTGCAACTTATTGCCTCCAACGATAAAGGGTATATTCCCGGAATGTTCGCCATGGAAGCCACAAAAGAAGAGGTTGTCGATATTCGCCGCCGCGACCGCAACGCACAAGGTGTAACCGAGGAAGATGAACTACTTGCAATGCAATCAATCCGCGAAAACTGCACTTACGAAGGTGGTATAACAGTAATAAAATCGCTTACATCGAAATTTTCGGCAATTACCGACCGGATGTACCCTTGTGAGCAACTTTTAATCTTTACCGACCACGAACTAAACTACTATGGTGAAGGTGTTTCCAAACTGATTGTTGCCTTTGATGATCTTATTAAACAACAGAAAGCCTATTCAGGAGGTGGAAACTTCTTGTTTGAAACTGGCTTTAATAGTTTACTAACTAAATAGTTAATAAATGCAAAAGAATAATTTGTCTCAATACTAACGCTTTTTTTATATTAATGAAGATGGAATTTTACAGTTATCATGTTTTCTATTTGCCGTTTAAGTGGAAGGCAAAAGGATTTAGAAAGGGTAATTTTTCAAAAATATTTTGCTTGAACGTTATTCAGACTATTTTTGATTCCAGTTAGGAAAACTTTTCTGTAACACTTATTGATTACAGGTCTGTACGGTTTAATTAAATTTCTTTATGAGCCATGTGTAGAACGATTCAGGCAAAAAAACTTTAGCGAATATTTCGCATTGCAAAGTTGTTTGTCAAAACTGGTTGCATCATAAAATTATTTCAACGTGGTAGGTGTATAGAAATTGATTTTGCTTACCCCTTATTAATTGATAGAATAAAAAATCTAAAAGAAAATTATTTAATAACTAAAATATCATGCATAATATTTCAACTATCTATTCCAGCCTTTATGCTGAAGCCAAAAGGCTCGATTTTCATAAAAGTATTACTTCATATGCTTTCCTCTCATTTACGATAATTTCCACCCTATCTAATAATTATACTTCGTACATTTTTTTTTCACTTTCCATTATTTCTCGAATATTAATTCATTATCAACGTTTTCAAATAAAAAGGAAATTGGATAACGCCCATTATGTTCAGAAAATATCCATGCTTTATGATGCCTTTGGATCAATCAATTTCAAGTTTGAAATTTCACATTTCAAAGGTTCTATTAATTCATGGATTGAAAAATGGCTAATAAAAAACGAATCAAAATCAAGTTCAGAATATTGCAATTTTGAGACTAATAATTCTGAAAAGAAATTGATATTGATGATTCAAGAAAATTCTTTTTTTAATTTTCATTTATATTTATCAGCTTATCGGAGGTCACTAATAAATGTAATATTATTTTCTGTCCCGATAATATTATTGCTTTTTGTCTTGGCACCTCTAATATTTAGTGAAGTCCAAAATGAATCAGTATTAATTTTTAAGCTATTGCTTGTGTTTATTTCAGCTATACAATTGTGGGATGAGGTTGAAAAAGCCTTTATATGGAGAATTTCCGCTACTAAAATGCTTGAAATAGACAACCAAATAAATGCCTTGGATGATATTGCTACAGACTCACTTCTTTTCGTTTTTGCAAAATACAATATGATTAAAATTTCGACTCCTCCGATTTCTGAAAATTTATATAAAAAAAAGAAAGAAAGATTAAATGAAGGATGGCTTAGTCGCCAAAATGCAATGTAAAATGACAATAATTGACAATCAAAAGAAGAATGCCATTTGTATTCTAATGGAAAAATTAAGTTCCATGACGGAAAAGTGGGCTATCACGGGAAGTTTTGGACTGGCGCTGCAAGGCGTAAATATAAATCCTAATGATATTGATATAATTACCTCTCAAAACGGAGTATTTGTAATTCAATTATTATGTGCAGATTACATTAAAAGTAAAGTTGAATATTTAACCACTACTACAATGCGATCATATTTTGGAGTTATGGAAATAGATTCATGTGCAATTGAATTCTTTGGAGAAATTGAGAATTTTTTAGAAAATAATTATTGGGATTATCATAAACAATGGGATAGAAATATAATTGAAATAGAAATAGAAGAATTACAAATACCAGTTTTAAAGCTTGAATATGAACTACATATATACAAGAAACTATGGATGTCAGAAAGAGCTGATTTAATAGCAAGAAAATTACAATTTTTAAACGAAAACTTACAATAATAAAACTTTTAAAATATGTACAAACTCAAATTTAAACTCAAGCAGCACACCCCGCTGATGCATTTTCAGCACGTTCAGGAATGAGCGACACTTAGGGCAACCGAAGTGAAACCGAAGCTGGACCGATTTATAAGTGAAGAACTATTGCGGGAGCAAAAAGTAGATTTTAATTTCTATGAACCTCAGCGACACGGAGAACCAAAATTCATAAATTCACATGAGGTTTTTAAAAGAAAGGCACAAAAACCGGATAATGACGATCAAAAGTTATGGAT
>CAILKW010000495.1 GCA_903834845.1 uncultured Bacteroidia bacterium
CCTTTTGCCTTTTCACAGAATAGTACTTTTAACGGTGAAGTGGTTTTTACAGGTTATGGCTTTGAAATCAATGAAGATAGCCTGAAATGGAATGATTACGCTGATATTGATGTCAAAGGAAAAATTGCATTGATTCTTCGGGCTGATCCTGAAATTGAGAAAACAATGAGCCCCTTTATCAAGTACAGCCGCGATCGTGATAAAGTTCTTCAGGCCAAAGATATGGGTGCTGTTGCCGTTTTATTAGTGTCGGGAAAGGTTTTCGATTCAGAAGATAAGTTTGAACCACTTGCAAAAGGAGAACAATCGGTTGGAATTCCGGCTTTTCGCATTTCCCGAAAAGTTGCTAATCAGCTACTTGAGACTAAAAAACTTAATATTGAAGATATTGAGAAAAAATTAAACGAGCAAAGGAAACCATCAAGTTTTAATACTGGTGTGGCGATTTCCGGACAATCGGATGTTATTGAGACTACAGTTGCTACCCGCAATGTTGTGATGGAAATACCTGGAAGTGACAACGTTCTTAAAAACGAATATGTTGTGATTGGTGCCCATTACGACCATCTGGGTGTGGGTGGAATGGGTTCCGGAAGCCGTGTTCAGGATACCATTGCCGTACATCCCGGAGCTGATGATAACGCCTCAGGTGTTGGAATGGTACTCGAACTGGCTCAGAAATTTGCAGCTTCACCCAAAACTCACAAAAGGAGCATTGTAGTTGTTGCTTTCTCAGGCGAAGAATTAGGCTTACTTGGATCAAAACGTTTTGTTGACAGTTCGAAAATTGATCTGAATAAAGTAAATGCCATATTTAATATAGATATGGTTGGCAGACTTAATGAAAATTCAATGGTTCAGATTGGCGGAGTTGGTACTGCCGACATGTTTAAGAAAATGATTTATACATCATGCGATACAAATGTTGTCAAACTCTCTTTATCGGATGAAGGCTACGGACCATCGGATCATGCTTCTTTTTATGGCAAAAATATTCCTGTGTTGTTTGTTTCTTCTGGAGCTCACCTTGATTACCACACTCCTGCTGACACCTGGGATAAAATAAATTACGAGGGGATGGTCAAAATTTCAGATATATCATTCAAAATTATTTCTGATCTCGCTAACACAGACACTAAATTGATTTTTAAGGAGGCAGGGCCAAAAGCTGTCGCAAGCCGTGGAACCCGTAAAAAGGGAGTTACTCTTGGGATAATGCCCGACTTTGCAGGTAATGTTAAAAATGGATTAAGAGCAGATTTGATAACTCCCGGAAAACCTGCCGCACTTGGGGGTATGAAGAAAGGTGATATAATAACTTCCATTAACGGCAAACCCGTGAATAATATTCAGGACTACATGTTCAGGATGAATCAGCTTAAGCACGGTGAAACTATCAATGTTGAAGTGTTAAGAAATTCCGAAAAGGTAGTGTTGATTATTCAGCTGTAATTGAAAATCAATTATTGAGACCAATATTTTCTTAGTTTTACACAAAGATTTAAATCAAATATCATGGATAATGAATCAAGATTTTTAGAGCTTAATCTCCTATTGCCACCGGCACCTGAACCCAAAGGTGTATATACACCATTCCTTATAGTAGGAAATCTTATTTATATTTCAGGTCATCTGCCTGTTAACAGTGACGGAAGTATTCAACGCGGTAAGATTGGAAAAGATATTGATCAAGAGGCAGGAAAACTTGTCGCTCAGCAAGTTGGTCTAACTATTTTGGCTACACTAATAGCCAATTTGGGTTCGCTTAACAGGATTAAACGTGTAATCAAAGTGTTTGGAATGGTGAACGCAACACACGATTTTGAAAAACACCCTTACATCATAAACGGATGCAGCGAGCTTTTTGCCGATGTTTTCGGACGCGAAAATGGGATAGGAGTCAGAAGTGCCTTAGGTGTAGGAAGTCTTCCCGAAAATGTCCCTGTAGAGATAGAAGCAATATTCGAACTTAATGGTTAATGGTTAATGGTTAATGCTTAATGGTTAATGCTTAATGGTTAATGAGATAAGAAAATATGCAAAAATCTCATTCAGCGATAGTGTTGTCTGAATAATGACCTCAGACACGGATAAAATGAGGGAGTTGTTGCGGCAGCTCAAAAGAAATTTCAATTAATCCACTGAAAACCCCGTTTTCGTAAAGGGGCGATTGGTGGATTATTTTTTTTACCCCTGATTTTTCTGTTGTATAAATATTTTGGGTTGGAGTCTTTAACATTTCAACAAGTTTTGAACGCGAAGGTTCAGGATGGCAATCGAGGAGATTTGTTCCAAGCAGCTCGCCTCCGCCATATTTGGTAAACTGCTTTTTGGCAACTTCATTCAAATAAATGATGATTCCATCAAGATTACAAATCGTAATGGAACCATCGAATTCTTCCGGCCAATTAATCATTTTTTGGTGTAATTATATTATTTCTTTTTTAAACATCTAACCCATTCTATTTCAAAGTGGTGAGGCAAAGGTGTGCCGTTGATTGGCTGGTGAAGACTTCCAATAAAGTTCAGAAATAGCTCCCCCAAATTTTTTGAAACATGCTCACGATGTACTTCATGATTATTAATTTTCCAAATCAACTGATTACCAAATACTTCTAATCTAAAAACGTGGAATTCATTAAAGTTTAGTCCTTTAATCTGAACCAATTTTTTTGTCCCTCCAGCACCCGGATGATCAATAATACCAACACCAACACTATTATTTCCACTTCTGAACACATCAATTTGAGGAAATGGTTTGCTTCCGGTAAGTGAAAAAGCACTTGTAATGGCCTTGTCGGCACGGAATTTTACTTTTGCCTCAACAATCCCTTCACTGAACTTGAATCCGTTCCCGCTGTTTAAAATGGCAGAACTGTAATCAAACTTTCGTGGAATCAGACCTATTGCAGAATCCCAAACTCGTCCTTCAGTTTTTTCAGCTTTTGTCACAATTGAGAGTACTGTGTTTCGTATCTCAATATTTTTAAGTCCTTTATATGCCTGTAATTCATTTGCTTGTGAAAAACTGAATCCAGCCATCTTTGATCCCCAGTAATTTTCGGGTTCCCAAAGCTTTGAAGAGAGTTGTTGACCTGAAAAATTCTCATCAAGAACGACATCCCATTTATCGAAAAACGCCAGCTCAGGTTTTTTTACAAGCAGGCGATAAGTCTTTAGTAAATCACTTTTATCCAATTCATTAAATTCTGTCTCAGTCTTATGTCCGTCCGATAGCTCATACCGTTTTTTATTTTTTAAGAAGGCGACCTGCTGTATAAATTTCGGGTCTGCAACCAATAACCTTAACTGTTTTAAACGAGCCAACTCAGTGGATTTTTCAATCTTTTGATAGTTTATATAAAGTGAAGACTTGATGGCCTTTAAGTAAAAAAGGATATCATTACTTTTCGAAAGACGTGTAAATTCATCGAATTTAGGATAATCTACTGTCGTTTCGTATCTTGCTTTGTTTAAAAGAAAAGCCTCACGATCGATAAAAGCCTTCGCGCTGGTTTCTTGCTTCGATTTTTCCATTTTTGCGGGAAGACCAAGATTTTCAACTTTTACAAGGTTTTTAAAAGCATTAGACTTCACAAACTTAAGGTAAACAATTACTTTGGGATCTTTTGCCCTTTTCGCGTTTTCTTCCGCCTTCCTTTTCTCTGAAGCGTCAAGCTCAAGAAATATCCGATATTCTTCTGAGGCAATTGTAGAAAAATATCCTTTTAATTTGGAACTATTTTGTAAAGCATTTAATTCCTGTCTCTTAGCATATTCTGGAGTTCCCTTATATCGAAGTGATTCAACCTCCTTTTTCCTCTGTAAGAAGTCGGGTGAACTGACAATTGTTTTTAGCTCAAGATATCGCTTAAGTTCAGGACTTTCGGGAACTTGCACCGACTTGGATCGAAATATTGAACCCAAAGATTTAAAGTAGTTAACTTTATCGTATTTTTTGGAAAGAGTCGTAAATTCACTGAATAAAGGAAAATCAGGAGTAGTTTCATAACGTGCAGTGTTTTTCAAGAATGCCTCACGTTCCAGAAAAGCTTTCGCACTTGTTTCCTGCTTTAATTGTTCAAGTTTCGCCGGCAATCCTATACTTTCTACTTTTATAAAATTTTTATAATCACCAGATTTCAGAAATTTATGGTACAAAAATACTTTCGGATCTTTCCTTTTTGAGTGTTCATTCAATCTCTCTTTTTCCGACTTGTCAAGCTCTAAAAAAATTCGATATTCATCAGTTGTTATTGTTGCATAATAGTTTTGTAATCGGGAGTTTTTCAACAACACGTTATTTTCCTGTCTTTTAATATATTCAGGCGAACCTTTGTATTGCAGTGATTCTGTTTCTTTTTTACGAAGAATAAAATCGGGCATGCCTACAATTTTTTCCAATTCGTAATAACGTGCAAGCTCCGAACTTTCAGATATTTTATTCAATCTGTAAAATTCAGGTGACTCAATGAATTTAAAATAATCTTTAATCGGCTTTGAATGTTCAAGCTTCGCCAGTTCAGATAGAAGTTTACTTTCATCACTTTCACTGAATTTCAAATTTACTATTTCACGCTTTTTAGTCTGAAATTCACCCGATTGTACGAGTTGCTTCAATTCTCGATATCGTGCAAGCTCTTTGGATGTTTCAATAAGATTTAACTCATTCCGCATTTTAAAAAGTTCAGTCCATGCCGAATCAATCTTTTGTGCAGTGGGTATTAACCCAAACAAATACCGTAACCGAAATGAAGATGACATACTATATTGTTTTAAATAAACTCTATACAAAAATAATTATTAAGCCGCGATAATATGGTAAAACTAAAGAAATATTCAAATTTCCATCAATATTTTTTTAATTTGACGAAATTTAAAAATTCAAACACTGAAAACTAATGAAAAAGGGTATTTTTGGAAAGCAAAGGATTAATACATAAAAATGATTCTACCCGAAATATTTTCCCGAAGAATGATGAAAATGCTGGATAAAGAATATGATGATTTTCAGCAATCATTTAATAATGAATTAGTAACTACAATACGAATAAATTCTGACAAGTTTACCGACAAACCGCCGTTAGATCGGGTAGCGTATTGCGAAACCGGTTTTTTCGTTCCAAAGCGACCTGTTTTTACAATCGATCCGTTTTTCCACAGTGGTGTTTACTACGTTCAGGAGTCAAGTTCGATGTTTCTGGAGCAGGCAATGAAATCGGTTGTAACGAAATCAGATATTACGGTACTTGATTTATGTGCAGCACCCGGCGGAAAATCAACCCATCTTGCCTCCATTCTTCCCAATGAAAGCCTTTTGGTAAGCAATGATGTAATCAGAACCCGCAGCCAGATTTTGTCTGAAAATTTAAGAAAGTGGGGAAAACCGAATGTAATTGTTACAAATAATGACCCGCACGATTTCCAAAGATTGCCTGATTTTTTCGATCTTTTGGTCATTGACGCACCGTGTTCGGGAGAAGGACTCTTCAGACGTGACGAAAATGCTGTACACGAGTGGTCGCCCGAAAATGCGCAACTTTGCTCAAAACGACAACAGCGGATACTTGCCGATGTGTGGCCAACTCTCAAGGTTGGTGGAGTTCTGATATACAGCACATGTACATTCAATCCTGCCGAAAATGAAGAAAACATTCAGTGGCTTAATGATTTTGCAGATATTGAACCTGTTACGTTGGGAATTGCAGATAATTGGGGGATAACAGTTACTGATGCCGGAGGGTTTCCCTGTTATAGGTTTTACCCGCACAAAGTTTCAGGCGAAGGATTTTTTATGGCTGTTGTCCGAAAAGTCGGCAAAAGTGATTCATCGCCTATGAAAAAATTTAAAGAAAATCCTTTGCAGGCATCAAAAGCTGAGAAAGAGATTGGAAAATCGCTATTTTCAGATGAAAGACTAGATATATTGCGTTTTGAGGATTCTTTGCTGGCATTTCCATTACTTCATATCTCCGAATTATTACAGATAAAAAATAACCTCAGGATAATTCATGCAGGGGTAAAAATTGGGGAGTTAAAACATAATGATTTGATTCCTGCGCACGAATTGGCTTTGTCAACTATTTTGAAACGTTCAGCTTTTCCTGAAATTGATCTGACAATTGAGGTGGCTATTTCTTTTTTGAAACGGGAAGATATTTCACCTCAATCTGTCAACAAAGGATGGAATTTGATCACTTACAGGAATAAACCTTTAGGCTGGGTCAAAAATTTGGGTAATCGTTTCAATAGTGCATTTCCAAAAGAGTGGCGAATCAGAATGTCAGTTTCCGAGTTTCGGGATGAAAGGCTCAAAGCTGAAATATTGAAGTTCCCGCTTTAATGACTATTAAATGAATAACATTTTAAATCTTGTATCTTTCCAATGATTCGGAATAGCTTGTTTTAATCCCTTCAATCAATGAATCAGGTTTTATAACCTTCAGATGTTCACCGTGCGAAAGCAACTCCATCATAAAATCATAAGTAATATAAACCATCAGTTTTATCTGCAATTCAGTGCTGTTGTCAAGAATAATCTGTTGCGATTCGTGCAGTGGCATTGTTTTTATATATTTTCCCTGAACAGGTTCGAATGACAAAATCACCTCTTGTGGTTCCTCATCTTGTGGACTAATTATTCCAAAGCAATACCTAAACTGCTCTTCAATATCAAAATTCCCAGTGTTTTTAAACTTAGTAAGAGTAATGTCAAGAGCCGTTATCCTGTCGAGGCCGAAAGTCTTTATTGCGTTTCCTGAAGCGTCAGCACTAATATCCTTTCCTATCAGATACCAACGGTTTCTAAACTCTTTAAGTGCCAAAGGCTCTAAAATTCTGTGGGTTGGCATGTCATCCCAAAATTTATGGTAAACAAACCGAATCTGAAAATTATTATTGATTGCATGAAGTAATCCAAAGAGGTTCTCAGTTCCTTGCGGTCGCCGTTTCTCAAAATGAATAGACTTCGAGGTATTCTCACTAATTTTTAGTGCGTTGAAAGTGTCGAAGGCCTCTAATCGCCTTCTGCTGATTTCCGAGTTAAACTCCTCATCAATAGCATAGACACGATGTTTAAAATCGTAGTTAATCTCTATTTCGAAGATAGACCCAATATCTTCAAGGTCGCGCTTAAATTGCCGTTTCGATACATTGAACCTGTAGCCTTGCAGCTCTGATTGTTGCTTGAGGTATTTGTCAATTTCAGCGAAAGTAGCAGGTGCATTTCTTAACCTGTTGGTAATATGAACATAACGCAATATTGATTCTCGTGTTGACATGTTTTTGAATGTTTGTGACGCAAAGATAGATATTGACTACGACAAAACATGTCGTACTTAAAATATTTTTCTCAATTAGTACCCAATTTTGTAAATTTGTAAAAAGTCAACAATCTATGATCGAAATTGCCAATATACAAACCAAAATTTACGAAATCCGGGGACAGAAAGTGATGCTGGATTTTGACCTTGCCGAACTCTACGAAGTATAAAACAGGGCATTAAAGCAAGCTGTAAAACGAAACAATGATAGGTTTCCTGCTGATTTTATGTTTCAACTTACAAAAGTGGAATGGCTGGAGGTTATCACAATTTGTGATAACCTCGCCGAAGGGGTGAAATTTAGTCCAGCCACTCCTTTTGCATTAACAGAACAAGGGGTTGCCATGTTGTCTGGTGTTTTGAAAAGCAAGAAAGCTTTAATGGTGAATATACAAATTATCCGTGAATTTGTTTTTATGAGGCAATACGCATTATCGCACAAAGATTTAACTTATAAGCTATTGGAACTTGAAAGCAAATACGATAAGCAATTTAAAGATGTTTACGATGCGATCAATTTCATGCTGCAACATGACAATCAGGCAACTGTTCAAAAACAGCGCAAGCGGATTGGTTATAAAAGCTGAAATTTGTTTTATTTCTCAATTATTAATTAACTGATATACAATAACATATAAAATATCATCAATGACTGAAATAGCAAATATTCAAACCAAGATTTACGAAATCCGTGGACAAAAAGTGATGCTGGATTTTGACCTTGCCGAACTCTATGAAGTAGAGACCAGGGTATTAAACCAAGCTGTGAAAAGGAATTTAGATATTTTTCCTGTCGATTTTATGTTTCAACTTACAGTGAGTGAATGGGAAGACAACTCATCACAATTTGTGATGAGTTCACGAAAGCATAGAGGCAGTTTGTATTTGCCATTTGCGTTTACCGAACATGGCGTCACTATGCTTGCAAGTGTTCTGAAAAGTACCAAAGCACGGCAAACAAGTATTGCAATTGTCCGTGCTTTTATCGCACTCAAATTATTCGTTTTGAACTATAAGGATCTTGCAGAAAAATTGCAGTTCCTTGAAAGCAAATACGATAAGCAATTTAAGGACGTTTACGATGCCATCAATTTCTTGCTGCAACATGACAATCAGGCAACTGTTCAAAAACAGCGCAAGCGGATTGGTTATAAAAATCAATAGAAGTAAATTCCTCATAATTGGTTTTTCATTTTGGCGGTTTCGGCGGAACAAAAACCTCTTGGTATTACGAAATAATTCAAATAGATACCGAAATTTCTGTTGTGTTTTTTACTGATTACAAACTTGTATAAATAATAGTTTTGGTTGAATCGTTATTAAAATTTGATATATTTGCATAAGTTCGTAGTGTACTGTAAATTTGTAAAAACATTGTTATGCAAAGACTTTTATTAGATAATATACACCAAATCAAAGCATTATGTGTTGATTATAATGTAAAATCACTATTTGCCTTTGGTTCTGTCTGTACTGATAGGTTCAATGAAACGAGTGATGTAGATTTGCTAATATCCTTTAAACCTATGGATTATGGCGATTATGCTGATACTTATTTCGATTTGGCCGAAAAATTTGAAAATCTGTTTCTTAGGCATGTTGATTTAGTTACAGACAAATCCTTATCAAACCCCTATTTTATCGATTCGGTCAATCAAACTAAAACCTTACTATATGATTAGCGAAATTAAAAAGTATCTGTTTGATATTCAAGAATCCATAGATTCAATAGAGAATTATCTTGGAGAAAAGCGTGATTTTAATATTTACATTGCAAGTAAAATGATGAGAAGAGCCGTTGAACGTGAATTTGAGATTATTGGCGAAGCAATGAGTAGGATTGAAAAATTGGATGCTACCATTGAATTATCAAGTAAGCGACAAATCATTAGTATGCGTAACCGTGTGATTCATGGCTATGATAAAATTGATAATGAAATTATCTGGGGAACAATCGTTAGACATTTGCCAACTTTAAAAAACGAGATTGGTGCATTACTGAAGTAAATTTCAAATTAAAATCCTCTAAATACTTTTTCGAAAAATATACTTTTTATTGACCGAATAAATAATTTTGCCACAAATTATTACTACAAATTTTGAAGAGGTTCATATGGCAGGTCAAAATGTTGTTGCCTGTAAAGCAAACGTCCTGGAAGGATTGCGTTTATTCAAAGAGAGCCGACCAATGGAAGAATGGCCCGAAATACTTAAAGGTGATTATGAAAAAGCTCCTTCAATCAAGTTTAAACCATTGGCAGAATTCAGTCAAGCTGAAAATGATGCCGTTATCTCTGATCAAAATACAACATTCAACAGGGTGGCCGAGCCAATAGAAGCTTATCACAAATTGTGATGAGTTCCACTGCGGGTGCCTTTGCTGTTCAGCAGGAATACGTTTGCAAGTAGAAATGCCTGTATTTTTGATACTTTAAAATAACCGGAAAATCCGGTCAAGTCGGTATCCATTTGCTCAAACAAGTCATTTACCAATCGACTTCCTTTTGCTGCTTTACGCACGTTTCCAATATTTTGCAGCACCTAAGGTTTTAAGGTTTTTTCCATAGTTTATATTGAAGAAAGTAGGTGAGGGGTAAGGCAAAGGGCGGCGTTTTCAAGAATACCGGAGAAAAATGTAGCAATTTTCTCCGGTTGTAACTATTCAGTTATCTTTGAAGAACTTAAGGCTAAAGAACTACTTCCATTGACCTTTATAATCCCAGAAACCTAAAATTCATTGTGTCTATACAGAATTGACTACATTGTGAATATTTGACAATGATAGTTTTTTGTTGAACCTTACTATTTGCTTATAAAATTAAATTCATAGTTTCTAGGTGTTAAAGAGAAAGTTTCTGCTTTTAAAAGTTCAATTTTCCCCTCTAAGGATTTTATAGGGTTACCCAAAAATCTTAAACTATCCGGTGATACCCTTACAATCTCATAATTTTCAAATGTTCTAGCAGCATTAACTTCAGCAATAGATAAGAAAAAACGATTATTGTTAATTCCGTTTGTTGTTTTAACTTCAACAATTATTGACCTCTTATTTTGATAGGCAATGATGTCGAAATAGGAAAACTTGTAATGCATTGTAATATAAAACAATGGAATTAATGCTTTTTTTAAATCTTCATCATTATCAATCACAGTAATACATTTGTCTTTGTATTTTAACAATAAGTCATTCCCTGTTTTTGCCTTGACTTCTTTATAAACAGCATCAATTCCAATTCTTCGTTCCTCCGTTGAAAGCTTAATGAACTCATGAATAAAATAAATCAATACTTCTTCCTCTCCACTCGCTCCTATAATTTCCAGATTTTCGACGTTATTATTCCCAAAACCATTTTGCTGAAATATTATCTTTTTCGAATTTATAGGTATTGAAATAGCAGAAACTGTGTTGCCATTACATGTAACACTATTTATCTTTTTACTGTTATTATTACCAATCTTACCAAAAATCTCATTTATCTTGGAATCAAATCTGATTTCTTTTGCAATTAAACTCTCCTTGCCAGATTTAAATCCCTTATATTCATCATATTCAATTTCAATTTCGTTTTCGATCTTCTTCAATTTATTTTCCACACCCAACTGAATTGATAATTTATAGATTTGTTGTATTAACTCATCCATACCATCTTTAATTTTAAGAAATGAGATAAGTTTTGCAGCTAAAATTTCTATTTCATTTCGGTCAATTTCAATTTCGAAATTATCAAAATACCCTTGGTATTCATCCTTCATTTTCAATGAATTAACCACCTGATATAATTCGTTAAGCTTTCCACTATTGTCTAAATCAATTAGAATTGTGCTTCTATGTTTATCGTTGTAAATATACCATTTTTCGTCAATCAGAATATTACCAAAATGAGATAATATTTCATTCTCAAATTGTACAAATTTTTGTGCATAATCAACCTTCCATTTTTTATTTATTATCTCAAAATCAACATTTTCTACACTCCTTTTAAGATCATCGTTTTCTTTGTAAAACACGATAAGTTCCACCAGTTCCTTTATCGAGGAATTATTAAAAAGATATTCAGCAATGCATTGGGCTTTGTCAATATTGCTTGCACCTGATTTAAAATAAATTTTTCCCGGATCGGATTCATCAATTGCAAAGTCTTTTTGGGTAGGAATAGAGATTTCATTAAAAATAATTTCTTGTTGTAGTTGGTTAACTTCTATTATCTCTAAGCGATCTAAACGCTTTGGTATCTCTCCTAAATCTATATTATCATCTAAATAATTTTTTACCGAATTTTTCGAATGACTTATGCTAATTAATAGATATACAATTCTTTGTTCAATCCTTTCCTTTAAATTTTCCTTTTGATGTTGAATCATATCAAAGTTAATTTTCCCTTTTTTTAAGGTTGCCATTTTGTCTTTTAAATATTCGGGAACATCTATACCTGTGTAGTAGCAAAGAATCCTTGTAGAGTTTAAAGAGCTTACTAATTCAAAATCACGTTTGTTATTTAAAATATTAAAATTCAGGGATTCTGTCCAGAATAATTGTCCATTTGCAATAACTAGATATTGCTTTTGTTTGGATTTCTCAAAAAGATGAAAAACATTTTGATACAATCGAATAACATCATTTTTATGAGAGAGGTTTTTATCCATTCTTGCTTTAAGATTTTCTCTATAGGGCCCAGGAAATTCATTGTACCTGTTAACCAATAGATTTTCAAGTTCAGCTTTTATAGTCTGATTTGAAATATTTTCAAGAAAACGGTAATTATTATCATTTACAATTGAAGGATGTACCGAAACACCTTTAGGAGTTATAATCTTGAAATTTCTAATTAATTCTTCATCTATTTTTTCATCACCTCTATTTACCAAAGCAGGTATGTATTCTATTCCATCTTTAAGCTTTTCAAACAACCTGCAATCCGCAAATAGAAAACTATTATGAGTGGAAACACCTAGAAACCTTAAAAAGTCGTTTATTTTATCTCCATTAACTATTGCATTGAGAAAATCTAAATCAAGTTCCTTCAAGTTGCATAGTTGGGATGGTTTATACTTGTGTTGCTTTGTTTTAAGAAATACAGTAGAAACATTAAAATATGCTTGGTTAAGGGATGAATTATTTTCTCTTAGTTTTGAATTATAGGCTTTCGTGAAACGATGGGTTGTGAGAAATGATTGTTCTTTTTTCGCTTCATATATCCTAAAAAGACTTTTAATTAACTCTATCTGTTGATCTTCGGTAAAGGAATCTTCATTATATTCCCCTGCAAAAGAACATTGTTTATAGTATTTCAGAAGTACATTATAATCATTAAAGTCATTTATTCCAAGAGCCTTTTTAAATGAATTATCCAAAATTTCAAAATCGGAAATATTAACCCCCAAAAACTCAGGTAACCGAATATTATTTTCAGAAGTTTTTCTGAATAGAATCTCACTATTCTTGGCGATAATGGCATCAGGAATTATTTGAGCATTATATTCAAGTAATTTTCGCGCCAGTTCAGATTTAAACTTGTCCAGCCAACCTTCATATTTTTGACTATCAGTGGCAAAACGGTTAATAAATGTCAGTGTACTAATTAAAAATTCCGTATGCTCACCCCTCTCCCTTTTTTGTAAAAAGTATTTTCGAGCTAATTGAGACAAATAGTCAGTAGCTACATAATTATGCCAATGCCATATCTGCAAAATACTTCTCACTATATTAAATAACTCAGGAGAATTGGCTTGTAAGATGAATAATCTCCAGATAAAATTATCAAATGAGTATTTTATTATTGTTCGATCAATGAACTCTGTTTTTAATTCTATACGGCTATCGACATCAAGATAATTATTAATTACAGAAAAATAAAGTTCGACACAAGCCTTTAATAATGCTTTGTTATACTTGCCTATTTTACCATCAAAGTTGATTGACTTTCGATCGACCGTAGTATGAAAATCAGCATGAAAATCGACATACTTAAATGGAGATTGAACTTTGGTGGGTAAGTAATTATATAAATATCCGTTCTCGTCTTCCCTTATAAAGAAAGCTACTTTGGGTTTTTTAATCGAAATTTCCGCATCAACCGCGAGATCTTTCAGTATTTCACTATCAATAATAGTTGAAAATAAATTTGGTGATTCCTTTTTAACAAGTTTTAATAGTGGTTCTCCGTCAAAGCAGAATTCAATTTCAAATTCCTTATCTTTTTTAAGTTGAATAAACTGGAAATGAATGTTTTTTATATCATCAAAGAGCTCTTTAATGACCGCTTTATCTTTAAATGGTATTTGAATGACAGAAACGTAGCCATCATCAAACAACTCGCAAATATCAGATGCCTCAGAAGTAATGTGAAATGGAAAATAATAACCTGGAATTCCTCTATCTTTTCGTTCATGCTGAACAAGGTTTAGCTTTTGCTTAATCGTAAGTTTTAAATCTTCACTAAAGTCCTCTGGAATATTTTCTGGATCCTTAAAAGAATCATAAATTCTAAAACTTATAATCTCAGGAATAATTTTATCGTCTTGATGAATGACACCTTGTGTACATACATTTACAAAACCGGATTCCGAAATTGAAAAAACGGACTTAAATCCCACTCCTTTATTCCCAATGCTTGTATCAGCACTTTTTGTTGACGTAGAAATAGAACACATTGATTGAAAGTCACCTCGCTTCGAGCTTCCTCTTCCATAATCGTAATCAGCTACATAGGTAAATTTATCTCCATCGTTGGCTACATACAACGAATTACCACGAACCATAACAAGTATCCTTTTTTCGGCCTTATCAAAAGCATTCTGTAATAATTCATAAATTACTCTTCCTTGGTAGTCCGAGCTAACTTGCTCAACCTGACCAGCTTGCTGTTTTATTGTTTCTATACCAATATTTTTATAATACTCATAGTGCTTTTCGAAAATTAAATCTTCTGTCGTCATTCTTTAGTTTTTATTAAAATTAATACTTTTCAATTCATTCTTTCATTTAACTCATCGTCAAGGAAATATTTATTAACCTCCAACATTTACCTATTCCTTCTTCCAGCTTCTTAAAGTATTCCCAAAAGTCCTCTTCGATATCAGTTTTAGTAAAGCCGGAATCTTTGGATTAACCGGTCAGGAAATTGCCAAACCGGCTGTAGGCAACAGATCTTTCTTCCTGTTCCTGATAAAACTTGTCGGAAAGACGGAGGTAATTTTCGATGATTTGCGGGAGTTCTTCAATTGTCATAACGGCAGGATTTAAGTTTGTAAATGTGGTTTGAACGTATCCAAAAGTAAATATTGTTTTTGATACAACCCACTGTTTTTCAAATTATTTTTCATTTCAATAAATTAAGTAAAAAAAGTTTGGCACATGCCCTCGCATCGCTTAGAGCTTCATGGTGGTCGAGTGGGATTTTGTATTTCTGGCACAGCGAAAAAAGGTTCTTCTTATAAATACGGTAGGTACAATGTTTTTCATATTCAGGGACTTGCAACTTATAATACTCAAGAGTTTGGGCCAAAACCGGAAAGTCGAAGCTAAACCCGTTGTGCGCGACTACCTGCTGGTTTTTGATAAATGGTTCCACCAAATGCCATACCTTGTCGAATGTTGGCTCGTTGGCGGTAATTGCTGGGGTAATGCCATGGATTTCGGTAAACCGATTCCAATAGAAATTATTTGGTGGCTGTACCAAAATACTGAGTTCATTGGTAATCAATCCATTCTCTACCCGCACAAGCCCAATCTGGCAGATGCTGTACCGTTTGCCATGCGCCGTTTCAAAATCTATTGCCGTAAATGTGTCCATAAAGGGATCGGTATTGGTATTTTTTTTGCAAAGGTAAATGTCGTATCGGCCAAAACATGTCGTAGTTAAGGTCAACGGAATAAATTTCGTTGATAAAATATGAGCCATGCTTGAACGCAGATCTTGCAAATCAAAATGTTTGGCACAAATTTAATTTTGGAAGTTCTTCCTTTTGGAATTGTCATTGCGAGTTTGGACCCATTTTTATAGGCACAATGCGTTAATGACAGAAAGTAAATTCTGATCTTTGTGATGAGATCTA
>CAILKW010000496.1 GCA_903834845.1 uncultured Bacteroidia bacterium
AGTTGGTACAAAAGGGCAGTTACTCGAATGGGATAAAGAATACCGTGAAATAGATCCTAAACACCGTCATATATCACATCTTTATGCACTTAGTCCGGGATTTGAAATATCAAAGGATGGAACACCTGAGCTGTTTAATGCTGCAAAACGTACCCTCGAAATTCGCGGTGACGAGGCAACCGGCTGGTCAATGTCCTGGAAAGCATGTTGCTGGGCAAGGTTAAAAGATGGCAACCATGCCTTTAAGATTTTTAACAACCTCTTTGTTATGGGAGGACGAAAAGCACCCGGTTTGTTGCCAAACCTGCTCTCTTCGTGTCCTCCGTTTAACATTGATGGTAATTTTGGTGCAGGAGCAGCTGTAATCGAAATGTTGCTGCAAAGTCAGGAAACAAAAATAGTAGATGGCGTAAAAATTCCGGTTATAGAGCTGCTCCCCGCCTTGCCCGACGTTTGGAAAGATGGAGAGATTAGCGGATTACGTGCTGCCAATGGTTTTGAAGTGGCTTTAAAGTGGAAAGAAGGGAAACTAACACTTGCAAAAGTGAAATCAATTCTCGGAGAAGAAGGAATTGCCCGTTATAACGGTAAAGATGTTGTTTTGAATATAGAGAAGGGGGAAACCAAACAAATAGTTTTTTGAAAATATACAGAATCAATCTATGCTTTAATAAAAAAGTTAAATATATCATCAGAATTCAATGAAAAAACGATTTAACGATACAGGTTCATGCAATCCGCAAATGCACTTTATTGTGGATATATCAAATAAGCTGAATAAAATCATTGAGCTGATCGAACGTGGATTGTATTTCACTATGAACCGTCCACGCCAATATGGGAAAACTACTACACAGTTTTTATTGACAAAGCGATTGATTCAAAACGAAGATTATATGTTTATTAGAATTAGTTTTGAAGGAGTTGGCGAAACTATGTTTACCACCGAAACCAATTTTTGTCAGGGACTGACCGGACTTTTTATTAAAAGGACAAAACAATTCTATCCCTCTGTAAGTGAATTCTTTACCGAAATAAAAGACTCTGTTGTCAATTTCGATATTCTTTCTGAGACAATTTCTCAATTTATTGCAAAAATTCAGAAGAAAGTAGTGTTGATAATTGACGAAGTTGATAAAAGCAGCAACAATCAATTGTTTCTAAACTTTTTGGGAATGTTGCGAAGTAAATACCTGTTACGAAATGATGGCGAAGACTTTACATTTCAATCGGTTATACTTGGCGGTGTTTACGACATTAAAACGATAAAACTAAAGCTACATCCTGATACATCGGAAAAATACAATAGCCCTTGGAATATTGCCGTTGATTTCAACATTGATCTTAGCTTCAGTGCAAAAGAAATTGAATCTCTGCTTGCAGATTATTCTGTTTATAATAAAATACTTATGGATATTCCGGTAATAGCCGAACGAATTTATTATTATTCAATGGGTTATCCATATCTGGTCAGCAAACTTTGTAAAGTTGTTGATGAAGAACTGTTACCTCACAGGAAAAATCAAAACAGATGGGAATCCGATGATATTGACGATGCTTACAAATATCTTGTAAATCCCGAATACTCCACTACCCTATTCGACAGTCTGATAAAAAATCTCGAAAACGATATTGATCTTTATAATGTTGTGCAAAACATTGTTCTTAACGGTTTTCAGTTACCCTTTAATGTAAATGAACCTCAGGTAAATTTGGGCGCGATATATGGAATTTTATCTCCCAAAAATGGAATCTGCGTGGTAAATAACCTGATCTTCGAACAGCGGATTTATAACTATTTGATAGCTAAAAAAATAGTATCCGAACAGAAACTTAATTTTGTAGAGGCAGTCGGGAAATACAATCCTGACGGAACTTTGAATTTTCCCGTTATTCTAAAACGGTTTCAACAGTTTATGAAAGAAAACTATACCGAAAAAGATATACCGTTTATTGAACGCGAAGGACGATTATTGTTTTTATCATTCCTAAAACCTATAATAAATGGTAAAGGTTTCGATTTTAAAGAACCTGTTGTTGGTGACGAGCGCCGCATGGACATTGTGATAACATTCAACAATATCCGCGATGTGATCGAATTAAAGATATGGCGGGGTAACGAATACCACCAGACTGGTCTTCAGCAGTTAAGCGACTATCTTGATATCTATTCCCTGAAAAAAGGTTATTTACTTATCTTCAACTTTAACGCAAGCAAAGCATATAAAGAAGAACTTATACACTTTAAGGATAAAGAAATTTTTGCAGCTTGGGTTTAGAATTATAGGGTGTAATAATCAGAATAAATTTTAGAAATCTTTTTAATGAAAAATAAAATAAAATATCTATCAATGAAACTAAAATCTCTTTTTTGGACTGTTATAATAATCCTCACAGTCAATGTTGTTCAGGCAAAACCGCAATTTGGCAGAGCTTTGCTTTTTAACGAAAATTGGCGTTTCAATCTGTCGGATGTAAAAGAAGGTGCCCAACCTGAACTGAATGATTCGAAATGGAGATTACTCAACCTTCCTCACGACTGGAGCGTTGAAGGTGTTTACAGTCCCGACAAAGCAAGTGCCACAGGCTATCTGCCGGGTGGAATAGCCTGGTACCGAAAAAAATTCACAGTGCCTGTTTCGGAGAAAGAAAATAAGGTATTTATCTATTTCGAAGGTGTTTACAATCATAGTGAAGTTTTCGTAAACGGACATTCAGTAGGGAAACGTCCTAATGGTTATATCTCATTTTTGTATGATCTTACACCATTTCTTAAATTCGGTGAAGAGAACCTATTGTCGGTACGTGTTGATCATTCGTTGGATGCCGATTCCCGTTGGTATTCAGGATCTGGCATTTACAGAAATGCCTATCTTATTTATTCGTCACCTGTTCACATTGATTTATGGGGAATATATTATAAAGTAACCACCATTAATGAAAAGAAAGCCGATATTTCGATAGAGACAAATATTAATAATAGTTTGTCAACAGCTGCTAATGTTAAAATTCAGCATGAGATAATAGAACCTGCTTCCGGCAAAATTGTTGCTAAAGGTTCTAAAAATCTGTTAGTTGAAGCTAATCTCAAGCAGACGTTGAACCAAATTCTATCGGTTCCTTCACCAAAACGTTGGTCTTTGGAACAGCCAAAACTTTACACACTGAAAACAACAGTTACCCTCGATGGGAAAGTTATTGATCAAAACGAGCAGCAACTTGGCATTCGTGAATTGACTTTCGATCCGAATAAAGGTCTGGCTATTAATGGTATATGGACAAAAGTTAAAGGTGTATGTATCCATCATGATGCCGGTTGCCTGGGTTCGGCAGTACCGCGTGAAGTATGGCGGAGACGTTTGATAACTCTCAAAGAAATGGGTTGCAATGGTATCAGAATGACACATAATCCACAGTCACCCGATCTTTATGAATTATGTGATGAAATCGGTATGCTCGTTATGGATGAGGCTTTCGACGAATGGGAATTCCCAAAAAAGAAATGGATAAAAGGGTGGAATAAAGGGACTCCAGGATTTCAGGGAGCCGCCTTATATTTTAACGAGTGGAGCGACACAGACCTTCGCGACATGATACTCCGCGATCGCAACCACGCATCAATTATTATGTGGAGCATTGGTAATGAGGTTGATTACCCAAACGACCCATACTCGCATCCCGTTCTCGCCAGTTCCGAAATTAACCAACCTGTGCAAGGAGGATATTTACCAAATAATCCAAAAGCCGAAAGATTGGGTGGTATTGCCAAACGTCTGGCAGGCATTGTGCGCAGCCTCGATTCCTCACGCCCTGTTACAGCTGGCCTGGCTGGAGTTATAATGTCGAACGAAACAGATTATCCAAGCGCACTCGATATCACCGGATATAATTATACCGAAAATCGTTATACTCAGGATCATGCCAAATATCCGGCTCGTGTAATTTTTGGCAGCGAAAACGGCCACAGCATTGAATCGTGGAAAGTTGTCAGAGATACCGAATACATATTTGGTCAGTTTATATGGACAGGTATTGATTATCTTGGAGAATCTGGTCCCTGGCCTTCTCGGGGTTTCTATTCAGGATTTCTCGATTTTGGGGGATTTCTCAAGCCGCGAGGTCATTTCCGACAAGCTTTATGGAGTACAAAACCTGTTGCATATATTGGTACTTATCAACAACCTTCGAGAAAAGATTACCTTTCAACAGATGCCTGGCCCCTATGGAATTATAAAGAAAATGAGGTAATACGGGTGGTCTGTTACACCAATGCCTCAAAAGCCCGGCTTATGTTGAACGGTCAACAAATTGGCGACGTTAAGTATTATGACGACAACACCGGAGTATTGTACTGGGATATTCCTTTTCAGGCAGGGAAACTGGAGGTAAACGGATTGGATAAAGACAATAAAGAAACATGTAATTATTCAATACAAACTTCGGGCAGACCATATTCTATAACAGCTATGTCGGATTTTTCTTCAATCAGAAAAAGCAATGCTGTGGCACAGGTAGTAATTCAAGTTATTGATGAAAAAGGGATACCTGTTATTTTGTCTGAAGATGAAGTTACGTGTGTTATTGATGGTCCCGGTACTTTGCTGGGACTCGAAGCAAGTAACAACACCGACATGGGTAATTACAACGATAATGTTCAGAGAGTATATCACGGAAGACTTTTGGCTTATGTGCAGTCAACCGGCAAAACAGGGAAAATAAATCTTACATTTAGTGCCCCCTGGTTAAAAGAGGCAAAAGTGGCTATTGATGTTATTGAATAAAATTACAAGATTTTTTTGCTACCAAGACCTTCAAGGTTTTAAAAACCTTGAAGGTCTCATAAAGCATTTTGAATAAGGATAATCCACTATTCAACAAGCGCAACCGCGGGCTTACAAATAAAATTTAATATTTTACCAGCCAACATTTCTTAAAATATTTTTACCTTTCCTTTTAAACTATTGTATTAATTATTACTTTTAAAACCTGAAAATTTGATGAGACCGATCTTTACAATGCCTGAGTAAATGGAGCATTCCGGTAAAAATGGCCTCGTATGAAATTCAGTTTGGTACTTGTCGCACCGGATGGACAGGTAAGTAAGATTCTTTATCGGTCACAAAATAATATTATGTATGTGACTGAAGTGGCGAAGCTGCGAAAGGCCAATAGAAACCGAGGAATTACAGAGCCAATTAACGACAGAATCGTGACAACCAAAACCACTTTGTGAATTTGTGAATCTTGTGCAATCCGTTGTTAACTAATATTATAAAATAAAATCCTAAGAAATACACAAAGAACGCAAGTTTTTTGTTTTGAAGATACAGTTTCTCTGCTCCCGATAACTTTGAAGTCTTCTTATAATCGTTAAGCTTACTTTGAAGTGAATTGCCACCGATCGTTAAATACCTCTTGCAAGCCTGACACAATATAATTATATTTGCCCTATGGATTTGATTGAAAGAAATATAGAAAAAATTCGGGATTTGTGTTTAAAACACAAAGTTGGCAGGCTATTCGTTTTTGGGTCGGTTGTTACGAATAGATTCAAAATTGATAGTGATATTGACCTTATTGTTGATTTTAAGGAGGTTGATTTATATGATTATGCGGACAACTATTTTGATTTAAAATTCTCATTGGAAAGTCTTTTTAGTAGTGAGGTTGATTTGCTTGAAGATAAAGCAATTAAAAATCCATACTTGAGACAATCTATTGATTCTTCAAAACAACTAATTTATGGATAGCGAGATTAAAACATGGCTTTTCGATATTTTGCAATCAATTTCTGAGATTGAGAGTTACTTTGAGAAAATGCCCAAAAGATTATTGGCACTCGAAATCGAATAGCTCATGGTTATGATAAAATCTCAGATGATCTAATTTGGAGTATTGTTATTAACCATTTGCCAAAACTCAAATCAGAAATCACTTCACTACTAAAAAAATAAAGGCCACACAAAGCATATTTCAAATTTATGATGAAAACCAAAAATAATCTTATGCCGTATGTAGTGTTTCAGTGATGAATTGAAAAATTTACTGGTTTCATTTAATTCTAAAGTTCTACTGATCGTTCATTTATTCATTCATCATACAAAGTTTAATACAGACTCATCGCAACTACACTGCAACCCAAAACTCATTTCGCAGATATACCCAACTTATTCTTCCGGTTATTTCTCAATTTAGATGCGTATAACAATTTTTAGCGCATAAAGGCAACAAAAAACTTTCATAACGGCTTTCATTACATTCAAAATCCCATCACGAAAGTTGTAAAACTACCGAAATTCAGGGTGTGTAATTGAGCTATTTACTAATAATCAGTAAATTACAGTTTTTTTTTCTCATTTTAGGTGGTATTCTACATAACCTATACCCATATTACAACAAAAGGGTTCGACCAAATAAAGAGTCCTTTAGATAATTTGGATATTTGAAAAAAGTTGAAAAAAGACTGTTTAACACTTTTGATATTTAAAACAACGGTTTACCTTTGCATAATATTTCAGTAATAATAAAGAAATTTTGAACGATGGAAACGGACAACAAAAATGGAACATTCATACCGATTAGTATTACTGCATTGAATTTGAGCACATTAGTAAATACTATAGTATATGACTAAGTCAGAAATAACCACCATAATGGTGGTTACACAGTCGTTACCAACCAATTGTAAGAACCAGCGCTAGCGCGCAAACCTTCCAACGAAGTTTTGAGTTTGTATGATGTGACGTGCTGAAAACAAAGTATAGAGTTTCAAACAAAGAAAAACAAT
>CAILKW010000497.1 GCA_903834845.1 uncultured Bacteroidia bacterium
AAATATGATCTGGTAAGGTGGAATCTGCTTGGAACCAAACTTAATCAAATGAAGGACGATTGCCAAAAAATGCTCAATAATGATCCGAAATATGCTACTATTGTTCCGGATTATGTATTCTGGAAATTATTGCCAGACGGTGAAACTCTGGATATTCTCAATCCCGATTATCGTTTGCCACCCACTGCAATTGCAGGCTATACTCGTGCAAATGGTTGGTTTAATGCATACGCGACCAGTAAAACCAGTTTTACTAACTCAATGAACATTATAGCAAATGGTTATAATGTTGCCAAGAACAACCATTTGCTCCCAATTAGTTCACTAACAATATCTTCAAGTAATGGCACACTGAGTAATGACCAGATACCCTGATTACTGGTTTTATAATAATTGTGTATTGTTAATTAATACAAAACAGATGATAATTATGAAAATGTCAAAATTCAAAATAAGAGCATCCCTACTATTGATGCTATTTCTTCCCTTTCTAATTGTTTCGTGCGAAAAGAGCAATTCTATAGCGGTGGATAATACTGCAGATCAATTGTTCAGGCCCTCCAGCTTTATTGCCTCTGTTAGTGGCAACTCAATAGGTTTCTCATGGGTCCCAATTGCAGGGGCCTCATATTCGTTAGAATACAGTAAGGATAGTTTATTGTTTACCAAAGAACTGAAGGTGATTCCATTGGATGGAGTAATAATTTTTTCAGTCGGAGATTTGTATAGTTCGACCAGATATTCGGCTCGTATTAAAGCGGTAAGTAAAGACAAAACGATAAAAGATTCAGAATATAAATCGATTACATTCGTTACAGCAATTGAGAATATCTTTAATACGGTCCCCACTGCGGATATCGGGAAAAATCAGATTTTAATAAAATGGAATAGCCTCAAAACCGTTTCACAACTGGTCGTTTCAGCAACAGGTGTTGCCGATGTCATCGTGCCATTGTCAGATACTGATCAGACAGGTGGGTTGAAGCTTGTTGATAATCTGAAAAATAATACCAGCTACACGTTTAAAATCTACTTTGGAGACATGCTTAGGGGAACTATGGTTGTTAAAACCCTGCTATAGGCCTGATCAATAGAGCATCATGATAACGCTGGCACAATAAAGGTCGTACAAAACGATCGTGCCAGCGGTTTCAGTGTGCCTAACAGAATTATAATATTAAATAATTATACGTTTTGAACTCAAAAACTAATTAAAATATTATTTAAAAGAAGGTAATGGCAAAGACATCCATCTTACTATTGTTGAATTTGGTGTGTTCTCAGGTCTTCTCTCAGGCACCAGATAGCTTAAAAATGGAATGGGGAAAGATGAATTCTTCAAAAGCAGCACGATATGAACAATATAACGAAGCCAAATTTGGCATGTTCATCCATTGGGGTGCCTATTCCGAACTTGCAGGTACATGGAAGGGGGAGCAGATTTCTAAACTGGGGGAGTGGATCATGTACCATGCCCAAATATCCAGAGCGGATTACAGAGAGGTGTGCAGTAAGTTTAATCCTACGGGTTTTGATGCCGAAACATGGGTGAAACTGGCAAAAGAAGCCGGGATGAAATACATTGTTGCCATGACAAAACATCACGATGGTTTCTCCATGTATCACTCTGAAGTCAGCAATTTTAATATCTATGATTATTCTGCATTTAAACGTGACCCCATTGAAGAGTTATACAATGCTTGTAAGAAGTACAATATTCGACTTGGATTATACTACTCACATTCAATAGATTGGATGGATGGTGGAGATGCCGGTTACGCACAGAAGAAACGAGCAGTACCTTCGCATAGCGATCATTATGGAACCAACCTTTGGGATCCATCTTCGATAAACTATGATGATTATCTTGGGAATAAAGCGAAACCACAAATGCGTGAGATCCTTAAAAAATTTCCGGATTTGATTGAGGTCTGGTACGATTTCGCAAGGTTCATGAACAAGGAGCAAAGTTTTGAATTGCCAAAAATTAAAAATGACTCGTTTGAACATGGTTTTGTATTAAAAGTTGAAATGAAATGACAAAGCCAACGCGAATAATCAAACATATCAGATGTTACACAGGTTTCGTTGTACTATTTTTTAGCTTATTGGTTAG
>CAILKW010000498.1 GCA_903834845.1 uncultured Bacteroidia bacterium
CTTCTTTTGCCGGGAACGCGCTTCGTCTGTTCAGTTCTTTGCTCCTGAAGTGCATATGGCTTTTCATTAGTCCTGTTGTGCGACGATCTCCCAACCGCTCCCCTTCCTTCCATGCCATTGTCAGCAACTCACTTCTCTGCAGCGGGTCCCTGCTGAACTGCTCGCTATAATGCCATAGCGTTTCGTATTCCTGTTCGGACATAGATCCTCCTGTTAGTTAGTATAAAGTTCTTTACTAACTTCTTATGCCCGAATAAATGGATGGTTTTAAACGGTATAAGAATTGGTAATCACCGTTTAATTATCGAGGAAGGAAACGTCGATGAGTATTTTATGGATTTACTTTGTCACTGTGGTCAAGGATAAAATCAAATACGTGCGCGAATATTTCCCAAAACGGAATGGGAAATGAATTAATGCCCCAGTTTAACCGCTGGGGTAAATTTTTACCTGTAACTAGTCCCGTAGTGACGCCGATTTTAAATATCTTCTTACTGTGTGGATTCCAGGATTTATATGTAAGCAGACCCATAATTTAGTCGAAAACGAATATCGTGTTTCGGTGTGGATTCCAGGAAAATCGTGTATGCTGGCCGACATTTTAGCTGTGATCTGATATTGAATATTGGTGTCCTTACCAGAATAGTGTAGGCCTATGGTGATATTTGGGGCGTAAATGAAGATTGTAAATTGAGGTGAATACCGGGATTATGTACTATTGGTGTATTTTTATTATTTTCTGTAATTGTTCGGGATGTTGCCTCGGATCCAACATACACCGTTTAAATGGTACGCAATCTTTTAAATATTCGTTCTAAGGGACACTTGATGCTGAGGTGTACGATTGGATCGGTGGAATAGTGAATCGTTTGTGGAGGATATTTAAAGCTCTTTTGATGATTATGTTTGGTTGTTTTGGCAACTAAATGGAAAGTTAATTTTTTCATTTGCGAACGAACAACCCTATTGACAGGAAGTGGATTTTTTAATACAATAACAATGGACATAGAATAGTCCCGGAAGACCTGATCAGTTGATCACGTGAGTCCAAAATAATTCCTCTGCCAGCAGTTAGGCAGCATTTAAAAACAAATAATAAAATGAACAATGAACAAAATGATTCAGCACCATATGGGATACGAGAATATGCGATAAACGGTACAAACAACCGCCACGCTTTTCATCCCATCCAATTTATAGAAACATTGAAAGGTCAGACAGACTGCTTTCAATCAATCTACCTCCACTCAACAGAAATAGAAAAATATTATCACGCACAGAAAACCATAACAGGCAAACCAGGACTCACCGGATATAAGGGAATTGTTTCTTGTGATGTTCTTACCATTGATATAGATGTTAAAGATGATCTTCCCCGAGCACAATCCATTCTCAAAGGAATCCTCTACAGACTAGAACGGGATTTTGGAGTTGACTGTCATCAGGTAAGAATAGTGTTTAGCGGTAACAAAGGATTTCATCTGGATATACCATCCGTGCTTTTTGGCGGGTTCACTCCATCAGCAGGCCTTCCCAAACTTCATAGTAAAATAGTGTATCAGCTTGCCCTAGGATTTGATAATGCAGTGGATCAAGATATTTATTATACCGTTGGATTGATCCGCATTGAAAACACCAAACACAGTTCGTCGGGACTTTTTTCAATCCCCCTCACACTCGAAGAAGTTAATTCTTTGGCTATAGATGAAATAAAAACTTTGGCAGTTGCTATTCGTGATGTGCCGGTTGTAGATCATTCAACACTTTCATTTGTGCAGCGCCTTGTAGATTTGAAGGAACAATGTATCCGTGAATTATTATCTACGCCCTCGCCGGCTTCTTCTTCAAATTCAATCTCATATACATCCTGCGACCCGAAATATTTTCATACGATGTTCAAACATTGTTCTATCCTGAAAGAGATAAAACGGAAAGCTGATGCGAAAGAAATGATTGGTCACCCGGATAGAATCATCCTGGGGACAGTTGCAACAGCGTTTGGTCAGGATGGATTGAAGAAAGTGCACGAGATCCTTCAAGACCAGACAAACTATGATCAGCAAAAGACCGAATATTATATGCAGACGATGGCTCAGAACACTTACAAGCCGACGCTATGCAATTCCATCTGCGGTCAGAATAATTTGTGTGAAGCAATGAAAGCGATAAACAAACGTAGCCCAATTGCTTTTGCATATACACTTGATCCTGATGTTGATGAAAAGGTGAAATCGTTTGTTGAAACATTTGTGATAGAAAAAATAATTCGTCATTTCGATAACGTAATATTTGCGATCACTGACCAAACTTTTTATCGGTATGAAAGCGGTGTGTATAATCCGTTGACCGATGATGATGTGAAATCTGCCCTTGAAGATTTTTTACCTTTCTATCTTCCGAAGAAATTGATAACGAACGCCCGGTTGAATGGATTAGTTGAACGATTGAAAACAATGCGTGGTATGAGGTATGATGGAACGTTCAACGCTGAGATCTTTAAGGTGAACTTGAAGAATGGGATCTTCAATCTTAAAACTGGCTTGCTTGAACCTCACACACCGGCATACAAAACAAATATTCAGTTGCCGTTCGAGTATGATCCCAAAGCAGCCTGTCCAACCTTCGATTCTTTCTTACTGGATATATTCAACAACGATCAAGATGTAGTGAATTATGTTTTAAAGTATTGGTGTTATCTTCTCTTGCCGACATACAGTTTTCAAAAGGTGCTCGTATGGATCGGATCCGGTAGAAACGGAAAAGGAACATTGAGCAGGATCATTCAAAATATGTTAGGAACAAAGAACATTGCATTTCAGGATCTGCACGACCTTGCCAAGAGTAAGTTTTCTGCAAAGAACTTGAAGGACAAGCTGGTGAACTTTTCGACGGAACTGAAAACAGATGATCTTGAGCTAGGTATGATCAAGAAACTGAGCGGCGGTGATTACATATCGGCAGATGTGAAGTTTAAAGATGAGATCGTATTTACGAACATCGCCCGATTGATCATTATGGCGAATGAGCTTCCCCGTTTTTCTGATGTTGGTAATTCCATCACCCAAAGATTTGAGTTCATCAGATTTCCGAAAGAGTATAACGGTAGTGCTGTTGATACGATGCTGGATGCAAAGTTGGAATCAGAATTACCTGGAATATTTAATAGAGTGATTGCAAAGATCAATGATATTGTCCAGAGTGATGGGAGTATATTTTTTACTGCCCCTCAGTGTATTGAAGAGAACAGACAGAACGCTCTTTCTGAACTGAGTAACGTGGTTGAATTTGTAGAAACAGATTGCACGAAGGATCCTGATTTTCATTATTACCTTTCTGATCTGTATAACAAATATCAATCGTGGGCAAAAACTTCCGGATACAGACCGGTAGGCAAGAAGAATTTTAGAGGTGTGCTTGAAGGGACCTTGAAATACAAGGTTTATAATTGCACCCGGCATCAGAATCAAGTTTGTATAGATGGCTTATTATAGGAGAAAACACAATGACACACGACGAATATTTAAAAGTAATAACTGATAATCCGAACCTTACCACACATGGTAACGGAGTTGATAATGGAACGCAGCAAACATTTGTTACCGAACGAGCAAATCTATTGAATCTTCACGATGAAGCAAATATGTGCGAGGAGTTTCTATCGAAATGTAAGAGAACCGTGCTTCCGCAAAAATCAGTAGGAACAACATATAGGATCAAACATCTGGTGGAGAGGTATATTTCACGGGAGTATAACAGACCTCAGTATATACATGAAGGTGCGGTGCATGTCGCTGCACTTCATCTGGGATTTGTCTCGAAACCGGCAGGTGATACCACTTCTGTATATTTGAATATTTCTAAGAAGACCAAGATTCAGGGTAAGTGGCTCAGCTGCTTCTAGGTAGAACGAGGATGCCCGGCTTTTATCGGCTGGGCATTCTTAACATTCTTAACTTTATTAACATTTTTTTAACATCGATTTGTAACGATTTAAAGGGATTACTGGAGAAAAGTTAATAATTAATTTTTTTAGAGAATTAGTAGCAAAGAAAAATAAAATAATATCTATACTAATAGTTGTCCTAAAACAGCATTTATTAACATTCTGCTAAAGCAAAAACCACGCAAACACCGTTACCGGTTTGCGAGGAATTGTTAGGTGGTATGTAGAACTTGTTGATTGCTTACAAACAGATTGGTAATTTGGTATAGTATTATACACATTCAAATAATTTAAACGTATACGACTATGAATAAAAAGAAAATCACTGAAAGTCGAGCGAACAAAAGGGTCGCTATCTATTGCCGCGTATCAACCTACAATCAAGGTCAAGGTGAATATACATCACTCGACACCCAAGAAGATTTACTGAGGAATTATTGTAAGGTTAAAGGATGGGAAGTTTATGATACATACGTTGACACCAAAACGGGCACAACGATAGAACGTGAGCACCTCACCCGTTTGTTAAAAGATGCTGAAAACAAAAAATTCGATATAGTCATTGCAACAAAACTCGACCGTATCTCCCGAAGCATGAAAGATTTCTATAATATTAATGAAATTCTTGTTTCGAATGATGTCGATTTAGTGCTTGCAACCCAGAACATCGATACAACATCTTCAATGGGCCGCTTCAATAGAAATGTGTTGATGGCGTTTGCTGAATTTGAACGGGATATGATTGCTGAACGAACCAGGGAAAAACTTTTTAGTCAGGCACAGAAGGGTTACTGGGGTGGTGGTATTGTACCAATCGGTTATGATGTGAAGGAAAAAAAATTGGAAGTGAATGAACAAGAGAAAGAGTTGGTGAATAGAATATTCCGATACTACTTAGAGACTCCCTCGACAAATCAAGTTTCCATTCGATTGAATGAAGAGGGTTACAGAACAAAAAATCGAACAAGCAAAAATGGTAAACAATCCGGCGGTGGAAAATTTCACAAACAATCTATTAGAGATATTTTAGCGAATGAAATGTATGTTGGATGGGTTCCTTACAAAGGAGAAAAATTTAAGGGGATTCACACTCCTATCATCGATCAAGAGTTGTTCGATAAAGTTAAGGAACGAATGAATCTTTCTATAGTCGAAACAAAAATCACGCATGAGAATGAATCTCCGCTATCCCTTTTGGGTATCACCAAATGCGGTCACTGTGGGAGCTTACTTACAACCACTTCTACGTTTAAAAAAGAGCAACAAAAGCGATATTATTTCTATAAATGTTCAAAAGCAGCACATCATACGAAAGATCATTGTTCTGCTCGCGAAATTCCGGCAGATGCATTGGAAAAATGTGTATTAGATACCTTACAATTTCTTGTGAATGATAAGGAGTTTTTGCTCTCCACCACTAAACAAATTACCGGAAACTCACATAAGGGTGTGGTAAAATTGAAATCGGATATCGCCAATTTCAAGCGCAATCAGACGACCATTTCCCAACAATTGAGAACATTGGTGAATAATTTAACCGACAACCCTTCTTTGAAAGGATCCGACATAATCGGCAAAAAGATTGTTGAACTTGAAAGGGAAAAGATTGATATAACCGCTCTTATTCAGAAAAGTGAGCGGGAATTGGAAAGAATCCAAACAAGCGAAGTAGATACCGATATTCTGAAAGAAATGCTTTCCGAATTCTGCAATCTCTACGATACATATACCCCGTTACAAAAAAGACGACTGAACCATCTGATTTTTTCAGGTATCGTCTCCACTTTCAAACGAAAAGAAGACTCAGGATACCTTGAGATCCAAATAAGGGGTGATGGGTCTATAAAGAAGACCTGGGATGAGATAAAAAAAGAAACCCAGACAGCGAAAGTTCGCACATCTGGGTCTCATCGCTCCGCGACAAACACGAGGATTCTATCAAGATTTTGTTTGAAATCCCCTTTGTTTTCAGCAATAAGAACAAAGGTGCTAAGAAGATTTTCATCAATCATACCCGTTTGCCATACTATTTGAACCTCAATCAGTCAGATATGACTGAACTGCGAGCAGCCGGCCTTATCCAGCAAGAGACCCTGATCAAGATTCGGAATGAAAGAATTGATTACTTTGCTCTTGCCCAAGAATATAACTCTAGACTTCAGAGCGGGGAGTTTTCAACGCGAGCTGCACTTGCCAGATCTATTGGCGTAAGTCGTGCTTGGATTAGTAAAGTCCTAAATCGAAGTTAGCTGTCCTACTTCATCAAATCGTGTGTTAATGGTTGTTCTTTTGCAACAATATATCCGCGCTTGTCATCCCAAACGCAAAAGAACAGTCCTTTTTCTGTCAGTTCATAGACGGGCAACTCTAATTCCTTGCTTGCGGCTCTAACATTATCTTGGGTCTCGCCCGAACCTCTGCGATCTCGATAGAAATATAGAGCGAAGGGATCGACATTCTGTAGTATTATTTCATTATAAATATCGGTGGAATGCTCAACGACATTCTGGATCGAATTTCCTTTTTCCATTCTATCAGGGATCCGGCTGTAGTCCATCACCCCTACATCATGATCATAATGCTCTACAATTGTTGCTGTCTTAACTATGATCCCTACTGGAAAATATATTTGGCTCTCAAGGTTAACTGTAGAAAATAAAATGGAAAATGAACTTGTTATTCTTGTTGTTCCTTTTTCAGTAGCGTGCCTAATTCTACCTACAAGACCGTGATTCCCCTTTTCAATAGTCCCATTTTTGGATGCTGCATGCATAATCATAACCCTTGGAAAGGCTGAGTATACCTGCTCTACAGAATTCATTTTCTCTGATATCATCATATTGTTACTTCTTGTTTTTCTTCTTGTTTTTTTTCTTTTTTTTCGACTTTGGTAGTTCTTTTTCCTTTTCCGCAAGTTGTTTCCTGATGAGGGGCGCAACCACCCGAGCAAATTCCACCTTCACTTCTTCAAACGTCATATCATGATGAATAGCTGCATAGACCCGGAAAACATATGGTGTAGCCGGTGTTTCACGCTTAGATGGAGCTTCTTCTTTTTTATACCTGATTCTGGTGAGAAGTTCCTTTGCGCGACGTAGATTCTCGTCTTCTTTTTTGATTTTCGTTTTTTGAAATGAGTATAGCCGATCAAGACCATACTCAAGATGAAGAAGGTCCTCTCGTGAAAACTTGTTTTCGAATCGATCAATGAATCCCGACAAGCAATCAAAGATCTCGGATAAGATGGAACTATTACCGAGGTCATGTTTGCGAGCGGAGCTGAAAGATTCAATTGCCGAAACAAGTTTGTCGTCCTTTTTTTGATGCTGACCAAGTTCGGTCCATGTTTTCTGCAGCAAACGACCTGAAACACCGAATTGTTCGGCTGCCGGTAGTAATTCTTCGATCTTCTCCCAGTTCTTCTTTTTAAGAAGTTCTTTGAGAGCAAAGGTATTTAGCTTTTTGAGATCAATTGTTGATTTTTTCATAGTTTCTCAGTTTTATCTGGACATCTGGACATCTGGACATTGCAATTTCATTTCCTTTGAGGCACCAACTATACGATATACCCCCAGTCTACGGAATTACAATCTCTATAACCACAGTCAATCACTTCCATTGGACATCCCTCGAATCTAACACCTATTTTGGTTGCAGCTGCCCATTTTTGACTGTCTGCAAAATCTTCTTTTGGCATTAGGACGGTTTTCTTCTGTATATCTCCTTTAATTTTAACTGTCTCCCCACTTTTTACTATGCGTGTTTCAACTTTAATATCTTTCCTGCCTAGGTTATCAGGAATGTGAGATTTTATGAAATCCTCATAGTCGGTAACATTTTTTAAATCCTCCCACTTAAAATAATTCAGTCCCTTATTCTTGAATGCCTTTGCTCCTCGTTTGAATGCTTCATCTTTCAACGCATCCAAAGATTTCTCGTCACCATAGAAAGGCATCGCCATGATCCGAACAAAAATACCTTCCTTGGATAAGGCTTTTACAAGATCCATTCGTTTTTTTATAGTAGGCGTAAAGAACTCTAACTCTCGTGAAATTGCTTCATCTTCTGTTGCAAAACTTATTTCCACCTGGACCATTTCTTTCATCTCTTTTAACTTATCTAGATGTCGAAGGACGAGTGGACTCTTTGTAAGAATGTGCAGCATCCATTTATTGCCTTTGTCCCATTCTTGTTTGAAGACATTCAATATTTCCAACATTACATCCGGTTTCTTTTTCTCTTTTATTTCTTTCAACACCTGTGGTAGATAATAATCACTGGTCTCATTTATTTGAACCCGCTTAAGATGCTGCGGAAGATTCATATATTTGGGAAGTTCATCCCTCAGATAAATGGCTTTGTCTAAAGATATATCAATATGATTAAAAAAAGTGTTTCTCTGTTGCTCTTTAGATACATGGATCATTGTTGGACTGTAGCAATACTTGCATCCAAAGAAACACCCCAGCGTCGGATTTAGAGTAAAGGGGAAATCATACTGGCCAAATTTTGATTGGGCGCGCAGTCCATATGATGTTGATTCCTTGAAAGTTATTGTCCGAGTATTAATGTTCGCCGGACCGATTAGAGTTTTTTTTTCGACTTCTCATCCTCTAAAGACCAGATACCTTTTTTCTTGTTTATAAGGATAGCATTTATGTCTTCGTAATCCCTTTTGATAGTTTTCTCACCCACTTCTCCTTCCATTTTTTCTTTTACTAACGCCAACCCATCTTGTGCGGTAAATTGTTTTCCATAAAACTCTCTCGCCAGCAATTTTTGACGTTGATTCTGGTCTGATGCATTGAGAGTGTCAGATTCTTCTGCATCTGCCGGATCAATGCTTGCAATAAATTTTATCTTCTCTTGAATAAATCGAAACGCATAATCTACATTTTCTCTGCTAACATCCTTCGACATATTTGCGCAAGCTATAGCTTTTACATATTTGTTCACCGAAAAAGAAACTCTGTTCTGCATATCTTCATAATTGTCGGCAAAATATTTTTTTTCCTCATATGGCTTAATTACTTCGATCAGTTTTTCTTTGATATAGGTTCCCACATCTTCCGATATTGTTACGTCATCATAGTGCGTTCTTAGAAAAGCAATGATCATATTCAATTCTCTTGCCCAATCTGGCAAAGACTTTTGACTGGATCTATTTCCAAGCTTCATTGCCCCAGCCATCGCCAAAGATACTTCTTTTTGTCTCTCTGCATCTTTCGGTATTTCCATGATAAAATCAAACCGAGAGAATATATTCATCGGTATGCTTAAATCCTGAAAAGAATTAAATTTTTGATCCCTGTAGACTTGGCTATACCGATTTGTGTCTAGATGCAAACTAACGACAGCCTCATGAACAGTATTTCCCGAAGTTTTATCCAACACGTCGCCATCTTCCATCATCTTTGAAAATATGGAAAACAATTCTTTTCGCTTATTTCCACGCACTTCATGATAGTCCTCTATCGCAACGGTGCCTCCCGATGTATTCGGAAATACTCCAGGAATTGATTTGCCTTTAATTATTTTCGCCACTAACCCTGCCGATGTTAGTTTTGGACTATTCGATGGCAGCTCGTCAAATATTGGATTTAATATTTTGGCAATTTTAGGTATGAATCCTTTTCCAACATTAGGTGGTCCTATTAAAAGAGAATGCAATTTATATGAGTATTCATCTCGATGCTGCGATAAAGATTGTAAGACTGCAAACTCTATGGCCATACCTAACTGATGAGAAACATCGTCGAGTCCTTTTATCTTAAACTCGGTAGCGAGCTTACCTTTTATATAGTGGATAATAGAATTTGTCGTTACACCTTTATTCGCTGCTTCGCGTTCAATAGTTTTTGCAAGTATTAAAGATTGGTCAATATAAATTTGGCTTGTCTTCTTGCTTGCTGAGTTTTTTGTTATATCCCACACCGGCAACGCCTGTAATTTCAAAGGACGATATATTATCATGTCTTCGGCAGAAATTGTTTCGGAAATCTTTTTAATATAGAATCTATATACTTGCCTACTTTTTCTTTTCGAAGTATTTACTGAAACGATTGCCCCCAACAGACTGAACATCTGACGACTCGTTCTTACCCGATTAATAAAGGATTGTATGTTTTGATAGGGAGTGCGAAGGCAGTCGATTGAATTACCATCAAGATCGGTGATATTTAAATGGACCAAACTTACGTCTTCATTTCCTACCTCTAAAGGAGATGGTTGCCCTATTTGGGATAAAAAACCTACTAGTTTAATTGGCTTCCACGTATATGAGCCGTTTAACGCTTCGGTAATGCGTAAGGCGGAGATACCTGTCCATTTTAATTCTTTATCGCCTGTTTTTTCAGCTTCCTCATCGAATGATAATACTGTATCAAGATAGGATTCTGCACTATAGAACTTCAGATCGTCTATTTCTTCTTCCTCATTTTGAATGAATGCATATGCAGCATTCCATTCGGGAGAATTGTTCATATGTTCCTCTTCTGATTCATTTTTTTCTTTTTTATCTGATTTTATGATTGCTTGGGTTCCATTATTTTCACTCGCTGGATCTTCCGAATATTGAAATACGCTTGAGTTCATAGGGGCCATTTTATCAAATCCGACCATATCCCATAATCTCGGTGTTTCAGAATTAAATGCGATAGATTTTATTGAATACTTGTCCAGTTCAGTTTTAATGACATTGAACATCTCCATCCGGCGTTCATATGAATATCTTAAACGAGCATCCAATTGCGTTTCCGGTTCTTGAAGATCTTGTTCTGGGGTAAATAATGTAGTGTTCGGGTAATGAATTCTGATTGATTCTTTAAGCTGTTTCCTATATCGAGGAAATCCAATCGTCACCTTGTTGATTCTTTTTGGGTCTACTTTATCAAATACTTTTCGAATCATTTCCTTAAACTCAATCTCCCAGTTCAAATGATAGAATATTGGTTCGAAAAGTATTCGGAGGATCAGACCTTCAACCTTTTGGAGTTTGTTTAATAATTCTATCCTCTCATCAAGAGATGCGGTACCGGGTTCGTATTTATCGATAGTAGACTGTGGATCAACATCGACAATTGCCTGCACTCTGTTAAATAATGGATAACGTGTCAGCACGTCAAAATTGTCTGATCTAGTACGAAGTTTTAAGTAAAGATCTTTGTTCTTTGGCAACTTTTGAATTAGATATTCTAGACCTCCAGTCAAGTGCTCAACTGCGGCTGAGTCTTGAAATTCTGCCGTATTTAACCAAAGAGGATATTTTTTATTTTCTTTATAAAGATATTCTATTCTCTTTCGATCAACTATAAATTGCTCTTCCTTAATTCCTAGATCTTTGACTCCAAGTTTTTTATAGAATACTTTCTGTTTTCCAAGAATAGATCTAATTGCTTTTTCATCTGAATTAATTCTCGCATTGACAAAATGTTCGCGAAGCCAATCCGATGTTTCCATCAGATTGTCGGGAATTTTCAGATATGTTTTTTTTGTCGCAAAAGAGAGAAGACTCCAGACGGTAAGAATTGCCGTGTTGGCAAATGCTGCTGTTTCTAACTCTCGATCTAACTTATGGAAGTTTGTATATAGAATATGCTGGGAGGCTTGGCTGTTTTGCAGATAACAGAATTCGCATTTATATGCGCACATCCAGGACGTATTTACCACAGTAACGAAGTGTTCGACAATATCTCCCGGTGATGGGAACGAACGAATGAAATCTTCCACTCGTTCTCCGATAATTACAGTTTCTTTTTCGTATTCATACTTTCCTTTTGCATCTAAGTGTTCCGGAGCTTTGTAATTATCATTAAGATAAACGATTTCAACGGTAGGATTGAATTTCTTAATGTTCTCAATATAGAGTTTTGTTCGGGGTGCGAGATGACACTCTTTTTTTACTAATACTCGTTTGGGTGCGTAAGGTGTCATTTGAATAAAAATTATGTAAATAAAAAAATCCGCAGTTCAAGCACAACTAGGCCATCCCTGCGGATCCAATTCGTTTAAAATGTAGTCTATTTTATTCCTTATATCAAACTCCTATATACAAGTAAAAAATATTCCAAATTAAATTAACCGCAGAAGAGCCCTTTCAGAAAATCCAAAAATAATTATAGAAAATCGGTGTCATCCAGGATTGGTGGGATTTGTTTCCCGGTCTCCGTCGAGAGGCTCAGGCGGGCAAGGAGTTAGGTATCGTCATCGACTGAATCTATTTATTGGGTCCCATATTCAGTTGATCCCGAAACTTCTCTGAGGTTTGCTAAGTTCATACACCGGGATTCGGAAGCTGGGAAGTTTGTTCGGTCCCAATTCTAGAACCTGAACGCTGAAGTGATATATTTCTTCAGCTACACGAATGCGCTGAACTTCCTTAGCCATTAGGATAGCATCCTCTTTAGTAGGGATGATCCCGATATCATGAATCTTGTAATCCCATTCAAGTCCAGGTATTGGCTTTACCGGAATTATGGAATGGAGAAAAGCTTTTATTTCGGGTGTGTAGATTACATACATGGTCGTAAGATGCACACTAGAGATTGTATCCGCAATATCTTCACCTCAATGAACAATAGAATGTGGTATAAGAATTTAATGCCTCTTTCTTCTCACCGGCACTCTCCTAACGCCAAGTCTTTTTCCGAGGGACTTACACAGACTATAATGGAAAAGCCCTCGCTTCATTTTAATTTAGAAATGGTTGTTCGACGATGTTTTTTGGGTAAAGCACTCACAATATTCCCCATTCTCTCAAACGCACTCTTTGAATAATCGAAAGCCAAATGAAGGTATATTTCAGTTGTCTTCACGCTGGAATGTCCCATCGCATCGCGTATCTTCGTCAACTCTTCCCCACTCTGCAAAAGCCATGTGGCAAATGTGTGCCTGAATGTATAGAATGTTTTTCCGGTGACTTTCGCCTTCTTGCATACCTCTTGGAATTTTTTGGAGATCGTTCGTTGATTGATCTTTATGCCTTGGGTTGTAAAGCAATAATCTGATTTAGTTTTTCTCCGTTCAAGTATTTCACGCAATTGCGGAGTGTAAAATATTCGCCTGGTTTTTCCTGATTTAGTGGTATAGACTTCGCTGCTTTGAATGATCACATATTCAGGAGTGATATCACACCAGCGTAGATTAAGGATTTCCCCTCTTCTCATTCCGGTAAGCAGTGCAAATAGGCAGAAGTCGGCAAACCATCCTTTTGAATTAGACAATATTCTTTTCACTTCGTCTTGGGAAAAATATACTCTACGTTTTTGTGGTGGATCTTTGAGCAGTCCCCTCATGCACGGATTGTTAATTCGGTATTCTTTCCTGATCGCATAGTTGAAGGCCGCTTTTATGGTTCGAAACTGCATGTGCAAAGAAGTTGCGTTCAGTCCATCCTTTTGGCGTTTCCATACCCAAGCTAGGACATCTTCCGTCGTGATTTCTGTTATTGTCTTTGTGCTAACAAAATCCGAAAAGTAGTCCAGAACGGATTTATACATTTCATATGTGCGTGGTGCACGTGTGGTTTTTACTATATATAGAAATGATCTTTTGAAATCACTCCAACGCATTCCCTGTTTTGGCTTTTCGGCGCAGAGGTAACGAAGTGCATCACTTTTAGATCGCTGGTGGGTGGATCGCCATATTCTGCGATCATTTTCCCATTCCCACGTATACCATATGCCGTTTGGTCTTTTAAATAGATACATAGTAGAGTCCGTCTTGTTTATAAATAATGGTCTTTATCTGCAAAATGTAGCGACACATTTTACTTGAATCAATAAATAGGTGGTGAACTTATTTCATACCATAACATAAAGGAGGATATATGGGAAAACACAAAAAGATCAATTGGACCTACGAAGTGATCGAAGCCGATCCGTTGACTGAACAAGAGCTTGAAGAGATTGCACAAATACTTGCTGAGATGATTTATGAACATATGATTGCAGAAGAAAAACAGAAACTTGAGTCTATCAACAAACCATAAATAAATGGTATAAGAATGATGAAGCGACGTTTCATCAATAATAGGAGGTTCAATGAAGATACCCTGGAAGAAAGTCCTTACAGTTGCTAAGGATGTAATCATTGCTGTTCTGTATCACTTGCCCAAGCGAGGTAAAAGATGACACAATGGGTTGATGAATGGCTGGCAGAGATCGAACAAAAGGAAGTGCAGGATCAGTTCAGACTGTCGGCACTTCAAGCCGATCAGTGCCTGCAAAAGATAGCTGAGCTTGAAGCCAAGCTGAACGATGTTGAAACATTGGCAGCCGAAGAACAACTTCTCATAGAGCGTTACCGGCAGACAGAATCGGACCGCATCATGAAGAAGGTGTCCTATCTGTCGGCGCAGTTGGAGTTCTTCATGCGCGACCACAATGCGAAGACAAATGATAAGTCTCTTACATTGGTGCACGGACAGCTTAAGCTGAGACAGCAACGCGATAAGCTGGAGATCGAGAACATCGAACAGTTGATGCCTGTAGCATCTGCTAAAGGACTGCTTCGTATCGTACCTGAAGCATTCGAGATCGACCTGCCGAAGCTGAACAAGTATGTGAAAGCATCGGGAGACGTTCCACCCGGAGTGAAGGTCATTTCGGGAGATACAAAGTTTTCATACATAACAATCAAAGGAGGTAACAATGTCGAACAACGGCAATCGTCCCAAGCTGGAATTGAATCTGGGGCAGAGTCAGCAAGTGACGCTCTTGAAGCCGCCACACATCGGTAGCTCGCAGTATGGGGAGTATTACTTGTATTCGGTGGATGCAGACGGTGAAGAGAAGTCGTTCTTCGCAACGCCTGAGATCCACAATCAGATCAGCGAGATGAAGCTCGGTCCCGGTGATACGGTCATGATCCGTAAGCTTGCTGTGCAGAATGGTAAGCGTGTGAATGCGAAGATGATGCTGGAAGTTGTATCGAAGGAACAGCCGAAGGTGGAAGCACCTGTGCAGTCATCAGGCGATAAGCTGAAAGAGCTTCTGCTAACTTGCGTCCGTGACGCTGCTGAGGTAGTGAAGGATTCCGGTGTGCAGTTCTCGCTGGAGGAAACTCAGAAGCTCGTTGGAATGCTCTTCATAGCACGCTCTCGCAATGCGTAAACAACAAGCCCCCAGTGATGGGGGTTTTAATTATTCTTATCATGGTTGAATAAATCTTTTTCTACTTATATTAAGGAAATACTATGGACAAGATATCACTTATTACGAACACCGATACGGGCTTAAAGGAATGGACTGTTAACAACGGACTATTCGTTATTGGGCAATACAAGGACAGTAAATATGAAGTGCGTTTTGGAACAGAACGCCATCCTTCTTTCGATACATTCGAAGAAGCCGTAGCATTTGTTAAAAAGATTCAACATAAATAGAACGACCATCGTAATTTATGATAACCAAGAGCAAACTAAATTATCTTTCGAAACGTGATATTCATTTGTCCAAAGCCATAAACAAATATTTAATTCAATTGCCAAAAGCTGACAATAAATACTTTCACTCTCTATGCAAATGGATTATATATCAGCAATTAAGTGGAAAAGCAGCAAAAACTATATATGAACGATTGATACGGCTTGTTGGTGGTTCAAAAAAAATAAGACCTCTAATAATTCTGAATCTTTCAAGCCGAAAACTTAGAAGCGTTGGTATTTCTTCAAGTAAATCAACTTATTTAAAAGAGTTGGCAAAAGCATTTGAGGATAATGATCTTAAGAGAATTAATTTCAGCTTACTTTCAAATGATATGATAGTTGATACGTTAATTAAAATTAAGGGCATTGGTTATTGGACAATTGATATGTTTCTTATTTTCACTCTTAATAGAGAAGATATTCTATCTGTTAAAGATGCCGGGATAAAAAGAGGAATAAAATTATTATACAAATTAAATAAAGAACCTGATGAATTATTTATCAAGAAGAAATCATCATTGTGGGCTCCTTATAGATCTATTGCATCACTGTATATTTGGAAGGTTGCTGACAATGGTATTTAAACATTTTGGAGATAATAATGACTACTATACAAAAAGAATTGCTTTCAGATTGGTATAAGACCGGAAAAATTAACGGAACAAAAATATTCGAGATGTCGACTGCCGCCATAAAGATCGGCGTGACCGTGAACGAATTATTTGCCTATCGTTTCGAAGTAGACAAAAAAGAAATCAATGAACTATTTATTGCAATACAATCACTTTTTGACGCACTAACAACTTCCTGGGAAGACAATGGAAACATTATGGCTGAAGCTGTGCGGGACAGTGTTGTTACTAATCTTTCACAATTAACGGGTTTGACCTTTGACGAAATATCTAAAATCGTTGATGATATGGTCGATGATGCGCAATAAGTGAAATATTCGATGGACACTTTTACCAAAGATAAGCGCAGCAAAATAATGAGTCGCATAAAGTCTTACGACACTAAACCAGAAGTTCTGCTTAAGAAATACCTTGCAAATAGAATTCAAAATATCGAATCGAATGTTTCTTATTTACTGGGTAAACCCGATATTGTAATAAAATCGAAAAAAACGATTATCTTTTTGAATGGTTGTTTTTGGCACCATCATCATAATTGTTCAAGAGCTAATCTACCAAAATCGAATAAAACATATTGGGTTCCCAAAATTAAAAATAATGTAAAAAGAGATATACGAGTGAGGCGGACACTCAGGCGCATGGGGTGGAGTGTAATTACTGTTTGGGAATGCCAAGTTCGTAGATTAGATAAATTTAGTAAATTAACGAAACTCTTTTAGGATGGATATGAAAAAAACAAAATTTTCAGTAGGAGCACTTTTCTCAGGCATTGGGGGTATAGAAAAAGGATTTAAAGATGCAGGATATAGCATAGAATGGGCAAATGAATTTGATGCAAATGCATGTAAGACATATCGTCTAAACAATAAAAATACGCATTTAATAGAAGGAGATTTATTAGAAATCGATCCAGGATCATTGAATCCTGTTGATATTCTAGTTGGTGGCTTCCCCTGTCAAGCATTTTCTGTTGCTGGGTACCAAAAAGGATTTGATGATCCTCGCGGAAATCTATTCTTCGCAATTACTAGAATGATCAAAAAGCTTCCGGAAAAACCTAAAGCATTTATGCTTGAAAATGTAAAAAATCTTGTCGGGCATGACAAAGGAAAAACTTTTAAGGTCATAAGGAAGGAATTAGAAAAGCTTGGATATTCGTTCTTTTGGAAAGTACTCAATACTTCCGATTATACTGATATACCACAGAATCGCGAAAGAACAATTATGGTTGGTTTTCGTGATGAACTTGATTGGGAGTTTAATCCAAATGCTATTGCAAGCCAAGTATTTGATCAACACTTTCCTCCGCCGAAAGTGAATAAGCTTCATCACATCAGAGAATTTCTTGAGAAAGAAAAGGTCGATGAAAAATTCTATTACCGAGAAAATGCATATATGTATAATGAACTTGTGAAAAGCGTAATATCAACTGATACTGTTTATCAATGGCGTCGAGTTTATGTACGAGAAAATAAAAGTGATATGTGTCCAACTTTGACTGCGAACATGGGAACAGGAGGTCACAATGTCCCATTAATCAAAGACAAATGGGGTATACGAAAACTGACTCCACGAGAATGTTTTCGGTTTCAAGGCTTCAGTGACATCGAACTTCCCGATGATGTCGCCCAGTCACAGCTTTATAAGCAGGCGGGTAATTCTGTTACAGTGCCCCTAATGAAAGCCGTAGCCTTACAGATAAAAAAAGCGCTTCAGGAGAAATATTTATAAATAAAAAGCCCGGATCATATACTTATTGGTCCGGGCTTCAATATCAGTGATAAAAAGAATCACTTTCTCACTTTGAAAAATACTTTACCAATTCATCTCCAGTCAACATATCCCCCGCTTGCACATAGTAATTTTCTGCATCCATTTTCACTGTCCCATTTAACATAGAATTTTGTGGCAGGATATTCCCATTTATTATTGAATCTTTTAAGTCTTCTCGTTTTAGCCAACCGGCTATATCAAAACGCCACGTTGCTCCATGAATAGATTGAGAAAGCTTATCCAAATCTGCTTTATTTAGAACTTCTGAATAAAGAAATCTTAACCCTTTTAATATATCTTCACAACTTGGATCGATTCTGGTCAATACAAATATATCATATGCTTCAGTACCTTTCGATATATTTGGTAGATACAATGCATCCGAATTCCAATCCTTTGTTTCTAAAAGTAATAGATTTCCAAAGTGCTTTGTTGATTTTATGTTAACTTTTTTGTTTAACACAAGAAGATCAATTGCATCCCATTTACCAAGCTCCCACTTTGCCACATCAGGTGAAGATATTTGTATCCCTCTGTCACCGAGGAATTTGAATAATCCAAATTCCGTGAGTTTACCTTGAAATGCATTCGCAAAGATTTCACCATTCTTTCTCCGATGTTGACCACCACTTCTATGATCTCGATGTTCTCCTTCCCGAGAAAATGTCATTCCTGTTGCAAAATCATACACTCTTTTTATGATTTCTTTAGAAAATGAAAACAAAGGTTTGAATGGCCTACGACTGGTGATGAAAAATGAATTACCCCGTTGATCAAGTTTCTTAAAAGTATTCAAGACAATTTCCCCGTTTTGACAGGTATTAATTTTTTTGGAATAATTATGTCCGAGAAAATGCTAAATCTTGGTCTTCTCTTTTCCTCCTGTTGCTGCTTCAATGTCTGACCTTGCTTAACAGGAGCATTATAAATATCATCATTTTGAATTAAATAAATGTCAAATGTCCCATCCCAATTTCCTTTTCTATAGAAATCAAGGAAATAAAGTTCATCCCATTGAGATTTTGGTCCAAATGATGTAAGATCCGGAAGGACACTACATGCTTTCACTTGTATTCTTTTATTGCGACGTGAGTCATAGCAGTCCCACGATGAATTTGCGCCAGGTATTGCTGTTGTTACTCGAACACAATTCATTTCTAAACAAAAAGCTCCCTCAGATAGACCTTCAGGCAAGTTTATTTTACGTGCAGACATTTGTTCAAGCTCAATGCATAAATCTCTCCAATGCCTATATATAGAGAAGAGAGCTTTTTTATCACCATCATCATAACTACAAACTTCAACTTCGTATTTCCCTTCGGGAAGTATTATTCGTTGATATTGTTTTTGCATTTGCCTCTCCTAAATATTCTCTGCAATTATAAGCAAACGTTCTAATGGTGATGGGATAATTTTATCCGCAAGCAGAGTGCTGAGCTTATGTTTTGCTATCCAGATATTATTGCGGTTCAATTTTGGATTTCGTCCTAAAGTGCCTAAGAAATATTTATACATTTTGTCATTGGATAGTTCATATTTACCGAGGAGATCTGATTCCACAATCACATCCTCTATGCAATGTATTACTTGAAAATAGCTTTTGGCGTTTCGTTTCTCATAAAGATCGTATTTGCCAGTTACTTTTAGAGGGAAAAAGTCTTTGGGATAATTCAATCTAGCTTCATATTCTTTCAGTTGACCATCTTCATGGGATCCTAAGTAGTTGAAAATAGGATTTTTTTTCAGTATCTGTTTCTTACTAGCATCACTTAATTCTTGGAATATCTCTGTTTCAAAAATCAATTCGCCCTGCTTGTATTCCTTGCCGAATTTATCAAGCTCATTCCCACTAATTATATATTCTATCTTTGCCCTAGCATCGTTGATGTTGCAAAAATATCTAAATAGATCATGTTTCGTTAAAGCTTTTAAATAAGCTCCTAGTAAGTCTTTCTGCTTTGTGCTGGCACTTCCCTCAACAAATAATTCTACTCCAATAATGAAAATCTTTTCTAGATCAGGTTGTCCCTTTTTCATAGAATTGAACTGTTCTTCTGTGAGACCAGCCCATCTATCTGAAGAAGAAATGCGTTTTATTTCGACAAAATGATTTGGCTTTCTCTTATTGCCTTTTTCTGAAATCGAAATAATATCCGGTTCGGTTCGGGCTTGAGACGACTTCACCAAAGCAAAATTCAAATTGCACGATTTATCTGGCCTAACGCTTTCTATCATTCCAGTAACTGCTATTTCTGCAAGCTTCCCTCCCATAAACGCATCCAATGTTTCACCCAAACCTCTCGTTGCACCGCTAGTTCTTCCACTGGAAGCTTTGCTAGGTGATAAAAAATAACGCATTCCAAAATCGAAGCATTGATCCATCTCTTCTTGTGTAATATCGTAGTTTGTTTTCAAAGTTTACCTTTAAACTTTAACCAATCATTATCGCTGTTATGCATTTCCCCTACACTCGCTACATATCTATATCCGTCAAATTCCTGACCTGGTATTTCTCTTACTTTTCTTAATTCCCTATGTAAGGAATATCCACATATCCATACTTCAACATCGTCCAAGGCTTCGATTTTTCTAAAATCTTGTAGTCTTTCAAGCTCTTTTTTAACATCCTTAAAGAACCAATGGTTTCTGAGAATTCTAAATAGATGATCTGATGGTAATCCCACTCTTACAAATACATAGTAGTCGGATTTACGACCAGCGTTTTCATATTCTAACGGGTCAATAACATTGAAACAACTTTTATATTTGCTTGATTTAATTGCAATGTTCTTTTTCGGCGCTCTCCACGAATCATTTTTATACACTTCTACTATATCTTGTGGAGTGATCTCGGCTGGATGAACTTCGGTGTCAAGTTTAACTTTAATGCCAAACTTTCGGCGCAAAAATTTTTGGAATCCATATTCTGCCAAAATACCAAAAATAAAATCATCGGCTTTTTGGACTTCACTCCTAGTTCCTCTTATCCCCGTCCCTCTTGTTGCGTTGCTGGAATAAGCCATTAGAATTGCAAATTTAAAGCACTCCGTATACTCTTTCATGGAAACTTTAATCACTCTTGTAGAACGCAATAAATTCCACTCATCCAAATCCGATTGTTTGTAATACCATCTTGCACCTATTTTTCTTCTGGGTATTTCACAACTAGATTCCGTATAATTCTTAAAATGTTTCGGGGGAATTGAAAGGTATTCAATTGCCTCTCGAGCACTTAGCATGTTTGGGGTACTCATTATTTCACCGTAGGATTTGATAGGCAAAAAAACTCTTTAAAAGATAGCTTATTGATTTACTAAGTTCTACCAATTTTTTGGGTATAAGAGTATAATCCAACGTTGTGTATCAAATTAATGACGCAAACTCCCAGGAGGTTAAATGACAACAGATAGCACAGAGGTTTTCCAGTTTAATAAAATATGTGAAGTGCTTGGTTTCGAAAATGTTAACGAAATCCTTTTTAATTGGAACGAATCTGAACTTAGTGAAGATGGATCAGAAATACTGATTTACGTGGATAGCCGTTCATACGGACCAAAAACAGGAGGATCGGATAAAGTCGAAAAGAAAGAATTCATTGACTGGTTGAAAAGTGACGGACCTTTTGATCCCGAGGTTTATGGCGAGGATATTGGTGATGATAACGATTGGCTGAGGCTGATTGAAAAGGCAAGAAATATTATTTCATAAGCTATTGGCCGTATGATATTACATATACGGCCTCTTATTTTTTCCGCAATGTTATGCTTTCTGGCGGACAGGTTCCTGCAATCATCGAAGCAATATGTTTAACAAGTCGGCTTGGCGTGTGTTTTTTTAATAGTAAATTACCGTGATATGGATTAATTGCGGGTTCGTCTACCTTTCTTTCGTAAGATAAATAATCTTTTATATGTGACATTTTTTTTAATCTATCTACTTCATTTCTTTGCACCTCAACGACTCCAACCTTAAACTGAATTTCACCCGATTCTTTTTTTTGATTTAACACCAAGTCCAAAACGGCATCATCGTCCTTCCACGAGATAGATTCTTCTTTGTAGTCATCTTCTCTTAGGGGTGCGTTTTTTTTGTCTGTGAAAAGAAATACAGCGGCGGATAATATACCATCTTGATCAACATCTTCTTTATTGGATATTCCCCTGAAGAAAGAATCTGGATAAACCATCATGAATTTACCAAAACAAATGATAGAATGTTTTCTAATACGATGTCTAGATTCATAGATGATAATGCATAGGATGCATTGGTGTTATCGAATTCTTGTGAAGAAGTAATATACCATCCTGCTTCCATTTCTTTGATTTCAAAAGAAAATCCTATCCTATAATCTTTAAATATCCATTCAATCAAAACGGAATTGTCTTCAAGTATATTTAATTTTAGAGGCGGGAGACTGCCAATATTGCTTAAGTTTAATTTGTTTTTGGAAATTACAAATTTAAATTTTTCAACAAAAAATGAAACCTGGGTTTTTACAATATCTTCTTTAATATTTGAAAGATTGCTTAGATTTTTAAATATGTTCAATTTGTCGGGAAGGTCAACCGAATAATTCTGTGTAGTAATATTGTATGATGTTCCAGATGTGCTATCATAAACAATTTCATCGTGTTTAATTTGCGATGCTGAACCCGTAGTTCCATATTCAAAATCAATAGATCCAGACTCCCTATTATTAAAATTATATCTATTATCTTTCATAATTTTTCAGGTTCTAATGCTTCATGAAGTCTAGGTTTTATAAATTGTCTAATTAGTCTCGTAGCTCTCAAGTGTAAATAATTTAGTTTTTCTAGCGCATCTTTTGGTGGAATTCTTTGTGTGGTAGAAAAATCTGCGTCTATTTTAATACACTTCTCTTGAGTATTCACATCAATTATTTGAGAAATAATAATCCTCGCAATACTGATGTCGTCGGACAATCTTATTTCATAAGAATTTTCAAAATTGTGAATTCTCTCTTTTAAGTCGGATGCCAATAATCCTAAATAATGTGAGTCTAATAACTCACTCCACTCAACGCCGGTTAAATTTAAGTTGCTTCTATTAAAGACATCAACATAGCGCAAACCAATCCTTGTAAAAAAGGGGGAATTATATATTCCTAGAAATGGATCGAGAACAAAAGTAAAATTATCAAAAAACTCTCCCCAATGAGAATACTTGTGAGTTGAAAGTGCTATAAATGTTCTTGTCAGGTTAACCTTTGATATTTCATCGGCACTATAAAACTCATAATTCTTTATTATCGATGATTTACCAAGAAGTTGTTGTAATGCATCGGCAGGTACGAGTCCAAGATTGTGTTGTATGACTTCCTGTTTTTCCAGAAACAAAGGGAATCTGCCTCTGATAACATCTTGAAACTGTGCTGGAGTTACTGCATCAATTTTTAAAACAGGTGGAAATCGAAATTGACAGATTACATCAGTAAGTGGGTTTTTTTTGTATTTGATTCGATCGACCTCTGGGAAAGGCATCGTTTTAATCCTCTATATAAAGTTGATTGCAAATAATATATCTGTAAATAATAATGAATTCTTTTTTAAGGAACAATTTTCTTAATAACGGTAAAGAAAAGGCTCTCGCCTTTCCTTCGAGTATCACAAATACTCAACAGCTTTTGCTTCGAGGTCGTGTCGGAGATTCTTGAGGCGGGCTGGTGTCACGTGATGTCGCTGTGCGATTTCTTTTGCCGTGTAACCGGCTGAGAGGTCTTCCAGAATGGTCCTTTCCTGATCGGACAGATTATTGAGGAAGTCGTTCGTGATTGCGAAGTCGAGCGGTGTCGTGTAAGTATTGAGCACAACATCGCCGATAGTCTGATCTTCACCCTTAATCCTCGGCTTATCCAGATACACTCTCTCCGGCTTATTCCATGCATCCTTCTGACTCTTCCCCATTTCATCTGCTGGGAATGCCGATCTGAAGTTCAATTCCTTTGCTCGAAAGTGCATGACACTTTTCATCAATCCGGGTGTGCAGCGTTTCCCCATCCTCTTTCCTTGAACAAACGACATTGTCAGCAGCTCACTCCGCTGAAGCGGGTCCCTGCTGAACTGCTCGCTGTAGTGCCACAGTATTTCGTATTCCTGTTCCGACATAGATCCTCCTGTTTGTGGATAGTATAGATTACCTATCCCTTCTTATGCCCGAAAATAATGATGGTTTTAAAACGGTATAAGAAAGTAACTATCGAAAGGATTATATGACTTCACTTTTTCAGACATTCGCCAGCACTCCGGCTGCCGAGAACAACACACTGTTTTCCCTGCTCTTCCTGATCAATGGTCTGGTCGATTGCGCGGTAACAGATGTCGATACGTCCATCAGCAACATCGAAGATGCGACGCTCATCTTTGTAGTTCATATGGTCGAGCTGTTGAACGGGATTCAAGTGCCGGAGAGTCTGCTGGCTGATAAGAAGAAATCTCTCAGGAAGCTGGCTGAGGAGATGAAAGGTTTGCCTCGGCTGTCGGACGAGGTGTATGAGAAGAAATTGATGACTAGCAAATTCTGGTGGAGGGCGGTGATCGACGGTAACTAGCCCCGTAATGGGGCTTTTGATTTTTATTAGTTTTCAGAAAAAACTTGTATAATGGTCGGTGTTTGAAATGTAGTTCGGATTTGATGTTTGGTATGGAAACCTGTGTAACTAGGTCAATGGATAGGCTAAGATTGGGTATCGCGTATCGGTGTCATTTCCTGAATAGTGTAGGCCCAGGGAGAGATCTATCCATGAACTAGGATTCAGTCACTACGGTCGTTACCAGATACCGTTTAAATGGTACGTAATCGTTTAAATTTACGCTGTGGTGCATGCTTGAAGTCGAGATGTGCGATTGGGTCGGCGTAATAGAAAATCGATTGTGGAGGATATTTAAAGCTCATTTTGATGATTACGTTTTGTTGTTTTGACCGCAAAATGGAAAGTTAATTTTTTGGTTCGCAAACTAACATCACTATTGACACTAAATGGATTTTTTAATATAATCAATAACGGACATAGAATAGTCCAGGAAGACCTGATCAGTTGATCATGTGATTCCAAAATAATTCCTCTGCCAGCAGTTAGGCAGCATTTAATAACAATAATAACATGAACAATGAACAAGATAATTTAACACCATACGGGATACGAGAATTTGCTTTCAACGGTGCAAACAACCGCCACAGTTTTCATCCCATCCAATTTATAGAAACATTGAAAGGTAAGACAGACTGCTTTCAATCAATCTACCACCACTCATCAGAAATAGAAAAATACTATCACGCACAAGCAACGATAACAGGCAAGCCCGGACTCACCGGCTATAAGGGAATTGTCTCCTGCGATGTCCTTACCATAGATATAGATGTAAAAGACGATCTCCCAAGAGCACAATCCATTCTCAAAGGAATCCTATACAGACTGGAACGAGACTTCGGCGTTGACTGTCATCAGGTAAGATTAGTGTTTAGCGGCAACAAAGGATTTCATCTGGATATACCATCTCCCCTTTTTGGCGGGTTCCTTCCTTCAATAGATCTTCCCAAACTTCATAGTAAGATAGTGTATCAGCTTGCCCTTGGGTTTGATAATGCGGTCGATCAGGATATTTACTATACCGTTGGTTTGATCCGCATAGAAAACACCAAGCATAGTTCATCGGGACTTTTTTCCATCCCGCTTACACTCGAAGAAGTTAATTCTTTAACAATAGATGAAATAAAAGCATTGGCGGTTGCTATTCGTGATGTGCCCGTCGTAGATCATTCGACACTTTCATTTGTGCAGCGCCTTGTAGATTTAAAGGAACAATGTATACGCGAGTTATTATCTGCACCCTCGCCCGCTTCTTCCAATTCCTTCTCTTGTAATTCAGCTGATCCCAAATATTTTCAAACAATGTTTAAGCATTGCTCTATCTTAAAGGAGATTAAGCGGAAAGCTTATGCAAAAGAAATGATCAGTCACCCAGATCGATTTATATTAGGAACAGTTGCTACTGCATTTGGTCCGGATGGATTGAAGAAAGTGCACGAGATCCTTCAAGGTCAGTCTAACTATGATCAGCAAAAGACCGAGTATTATTTGAAAACCATGGCTCAGAACACATACAAGCCGACACTTTGCAATTCTATCTGCGGTCAGGACAATCTGTGCGAGGCAATGAAGGCAATCAACAAACGAAGCCCTATAGCGTTCGCATATACCTTTGATCCAGACGTTGATGAAAAAGAGATACCCTTTGTTGAGACCTATGTAGTGGAACGCATCACACGGCACTTCGATAATTTAATTTTTGCGAAAGTAGATCAAACTTTTTATCGATATCAGAGCGGCGTTTATAATCCTCTGACCGAAGCCGATGTGAAGTCTGCATTGGAGGATTTTCTGCCGTTCTATCTGCCAAAGAAACTGATCACCAACACAAGACTTAACGGATTGGTGGAACGCTTGAAGACGATGCGGACCATCCGCTATGAAGGGACATTCAACGCTGAGATCTTTAAGGTGAACCTTCGCAACGGTCTTTTCAATTTGAAGAGCGGCATCCTTGAACCGCACACCCCGGCATACAAGACGAACATTCAACTCCCATTCGCCTATGATCCAAGAGCGACCTGCTCGGCTTTTGACGCGTTCATTTTGGACATCTTCAATGGCGATCAGGATGTTGTGGAATATATACTGAAGTATTGGTGCTACCTCCTTCTTCCAACTTATAATTTTCAGAAGGTTTTAGTGTGGATCGGGTCCGGTAGAAATGGAAAAGGAACATTGAGCAGAATCATTCAGAACATGCTGGGAAAAAAGAATATGGCCTTTCAGGATCTGCACGATCTGGCGAAACAAAGGTTTGCAGCCCAAAGTCTGAAGGATAAGCTGGTCAACTTTTCCACCGAACTGAAGACCGACGATCTGGAACTGGGGATGATTAAGAAACTCAGTGGCGGCGATTATATAGCAGCCGATGTAAAGTTTAAGGATGAGGTTGTTTTCACCAACATAGCTCGGTTGATCATTATGGCCAACGAACTCCCTCGCTTTTCGGATGTAGGGAATTCAATTACACAGCGATTCGAGTTTATTAGATTTCACAAGGAGTATAACGGGACCTCCGTGGATACGATGCTCGATGCCAAACTTCTATCGGAGCTATCCGGAATATTTAATAAGGTCAGCGCAAAAATTAATGATATCGTTCAGGCTGACGGGAGCATCTTCTTCAGCGCTCCTAAAGTCATTGAACAGAACAAACAAGCGGCACTTACTGAACTCAGCAATGTGATCGAGTTTGTTGAAACTGCCTGCCAGAAATCTGATAGGTTTCACTTCTATCTTTCCGACATGTATTCCAAATACCAGACATGGGCAAAGGACAGCGGATATAAAGCTGTCGGGAAGAAGAACTTTAGAGGAGTGCTTGAAGGGACATTGAAACTCAAGGTCAATAATTGCACCCGGCATCAGAACCACGTATGTATAGAAGGAATAGCTTAAGGAGAATAACTATGAATCACGATGAATTTTTGCAAATAATAAATGACAACCCGAACCTGACAACGCATGGATTCGGCACGGATAAAGGAACGGAGCAAGCATTTCAAACAGAACGAGCTAAATTATTGAATCTTCATAATGAAGTGAATATGTGCGAGGAATTTCTATCAAAATGCATCAGAACGGAATTACCGCAAGATTCGGTAGGATCCACATATCGGATCAAGCATTTGGTAGAGCAATATCATTGGCGCGAATATAACAAAGGGATGTATATACCCGAAGGAGCAGTGCATGTCGCTGCAATTCATCTGGGATTTAAGATGAAGCCAAAGGGTCAAACAACTTCAGTGTTTTTGAATATTTCGAGTAAGACAAAGATCCAAGATCGCTGGATCAACTGTTTCTAGAGAGAACGAGGATGCCCGGCTTTATCGGCTGGGCATTCTTAACATTATTAACTTTATTAACATTTTTTTAACATCGATTTGTAACGATTTAAAGGGGTTTTAAAAGAAAAGTTAATAATTAATATTTTTTGAATTTATGAGCTGAGAGAATGAGAAATAAAAAGTATATAATAGTTGATCAAAAACAGGGATTATTAACATCGTTGGATAAAAAAGAAAAAGAACACGCAACCAGCAGCACCTTCGGAGCAGCCGGTAGCTAGTTTGAGGGAATAGGTAAATATGTATATTTTGCTAGTTAGATAAATCCTTGTTAGAGTGATTGTTAATAATGAAATAGTTATATTCTATCTAACATGGAGATTAAGATATGGCACCGAAAACATTGAAAAATCAAGACAAGAAAATTGCTGCTTTGTATTGCCGGGTTTCTACAATTGATCAGAGCAAGGCAGATTTTTCTTCCCTTAAAACTCAGGAGCAAATGCTAAGAGAGAAATGTGTTCGGGAAGGTTGGAAAGTATATAAGGTTTATGTTGATACTAAAAGTGGGTCTACGCTCGATAGGCCTGAAATAGTGAAACTCTTACATGATGCAGAAGAAAAAAAGTTCAATGTCGTTGTGGCAACAAAACTAGATCGGATTTCACGAAGCGTAAAAGATTTCATAGAATTAGACGAAAAGCTTAATTCTCTCGGAGTCGACATTACTCTAACTACACAACCTATTGATACAACTACTCCTGCTGGAAAAATGCAGCGGAATGTAATGATGTCTTTTGCTCAGTTTGAACGGGAAATTATTGCAGAGAGAACTCGTGAGTCAACATACGCACGAGCCAAGAAAGGAATGTTTCTTGGCGGCATTGCCCCTTTAGGATATGATAATGTAAATAAGAGGCTGGAGATCAACAAGGAAGAGGCAGCATTAGTAAATAAGATATTTAAGTGGTATTTGGAATCACCGTCGACAAGAGCGATTTCACGCAAGTTAAATTCTGAAGGATATAAAACAAAAATTCGGACAACAAAGACAGGTAAGAGAACTGGTGGAATAGATTTCAACTATCAACTTGTTCATGATATCCTTCGTAACAAATTATACCTTGGACTGATTAAAGTTGGCGACAAGACCTACCCTGGACAACATGAACAAATCATTGACGACAAACTGTTCGATCAAGTTCAAAAAAGATTAGACCTTTCAACCGTTGAACCTTTTGTTACCCTTGAGGGATCACCTTTACTTTTACTCGGCACTACTAAATGCGGACAATGCGGCGCGAATCTCACGACATACTTTGCAAGCAACGGAAAAAGTCCCGAAAAGCATTACTATTATAAATGCACAACAGCTATTAAGAAGGGTGCCACTAAATGCCCTTCTCGATTAGTTCCGGCTAGAGATCTAGAACAGTTCACATCGAATCTTATGATTCATACCGCAGAAAAGGAAGGATTTTTCGAGGCCATTACTTCACAAGTGCAGGATAATTCAAGTATTGAATTGATTCAGATTGGTGATGATTTACAACAGCTTCGGGGCAACCTTTCCTCTATTGATAAAAAAATAGATAATATCGTTAGCAATTTGATGGATGAGGTATTCGAAAATGCTGCCAAGAAAAGGTTAGCCGTTGAATTAGAAAACCTGTCAAAGCGCAAGGAGGAAATCGAGAACAGGATTTCTGAACAATCGGTTGTTGCCGGCGAGATTGAGGGAAAGAAGTTTGAGAAACAGGCCCTTCGTCAGATATTGAAAGAGTTTGAATCGGTGTATCAAACAGCATCGGACGAAGATAAGAAACGAATGCTGAGAACTTTTATGTATGAGATTAAGGTCACTTCTACCAAAGGAGACAAGGAAGGATCTTTCGAGTTCAAGATTAGGGGGAATGGAACGATTGTGAAAGAATGGAATGAGGTTATAAAAAAAACACGGGGAGTCGGTGGTTTGACTCCCCGTGTTAGGGGGCTCCGCGGGTAGGGCTCGAACCTACAACCCCGTGATTAACAGTCACGTGCTCTGCCATTGAGCTACCGCGGAATCAAAAACAATTTCACAATTGTTTTAAGGTTTGGCTTACCAATATAGCCAACAGACGCTAAAAAGTCAACGAAATCTTCCGATTTGCACCATGTTTTGAGAA
>CAILKW010000499.1 GCA_903834845.1 uncultured Bacteroidia bacterium
ACTGGCATTTTCAGATACAGGCGCGAATAAAATCGCAGTTTATTGGAAAAATGGGAAAATGATTGCGCTAACAGACAAAAAAAACGATGCATCAGCTAGCAGTATATTTGTAAAGTAAAAGTAAAATCACATTCAAACATGTATCTGAAATATTAAATTTTAATTATAAATACCTTAAAATCAAAGAATTTATGAGAACATTATTCATTATAAGTTTTATAATTCTTATTGGGCCAAACACATTTTCGCAGCGAACTCCTGAAATGTTCCTGACCGCATTGCCTGATCCCCCAAGTTCAGCATGCGAATTATCAAAAGATGGCATGGTAAAGTTTTCAAATAAAATCTGGGAGGTTCAGGAACAACTCCGTGAGGAAATCGAAAAAAGGAAAGAAGAGATAGGTCGTCATTTGGAGGTGGACAAAACAAAGATGTTACAAAACCTTGCTGGCCAGACAGGGCTTTCAGCGGCGGATATGGCAAAACTACAGGGCGGTGGCCAACTTTCGGAAGCTGAAGGGATGGCATTGGCCAACAGGATGATGGGGCAACAATACAACATGTCGGTTGAAGAAGCCAAAAAAGTGGGTAAAATGGGTAAAGAGGGACAGAAAGCATGGGCTGAAGGTTACAGTGCCGAGATGATGGCTGAGGCACAAGCTGACCCTGGCAAATTCAAGGATGGTCAAACAAAGAACAAGAAGATATTTGACCTGGCTGCTGAACAAAGCCAACTTGCCACACAGCTTCAAGCCGAAGAGTCAATCATCCAAAACCGATTAGACGAGATCAATAAAAAAGACTCGGTAGAGAAAAAGATGCTCAACGAGCTACTTGCACCATTGCAAATTGAAGCGGAAAAATACCTGGGAGTTTTGGGAGTGACGGGTGCAGAAGCAGCTAAAGCTCACGCTAATGCGATGAAAATGTATAACCTGAGATTAAGATACTGTCAAACAATGACTCCACTATATACAGACTTGGTGAATCGTCGTTTGGTGGCTGTAAAGGCCAATCTCCCATTGAGATATCGGTTGCAAGAAGTTACCGATGAATTGACTGCTATACAAACAGGGACAAAAAATGAAAAGGTTGCACCCGACATGATGGCATTGGATTCTGTTTACCGTTATATTACTTTTCTGGGAAGTGTTTTTAAATACCATCCTGGGGAAAAACCAGTCAATGAATAAATATGAAGCAATTATTTTTTATCCTGTTTTTAGTTTTTGCTTTTGCAGCGATAAAGGCTCAGAATAGTGGTGGAAATGCCTCGGATATCAGGAAGCAGATGGCAACAATCAGGCAGTCAACTGACTGGGATGATCCAGTTGCTGCAAAGAAAGCCAATGAGCAAATTCGTGAACTCTCAAAAAAACTAATGGTGGCTGGAAAAGCACCGGCAGATCTTCCGAACAACCTGTCGAAAGAAGAGGCTGACCGCGCAAAAGAGGAAGCCGTGGACGATAAAATGAAGATGATCGGACAGATCATGAAAAGTGTTGCCGGAGGTGAAGGTGCAGATATTCTCCTGGGCGAGCCTGTTCGCAAAGAAATTGTTGAAGACTATCAAAAGGACGATGACAAAACCGTCAAAAATTCAGAATTCCTGC
>CAILKW010000500.1 GCA_903834845.1 uncultured Bacteroidia bacterium
AGTAGAAAAAACCATCGGTTCATCAAGCTTAGTAGAAGTTATTGACCGTATTCTTGACAAAGGTGTTGTAGTTGATGCATGGGTAAGAGTATCATTAGTAGGTATCGAATTGCTTGCAATCGAAGCAAGAATCGTTGTTGCCTCAGTTGAAACTTATTTGAAATATGCTGAAGCTATTGGATTAACTGCTAAAGCCGCATAAGGTATTTTTGCAGTAAAGCAGTTATTCTTGCTAAAACATCCTTATAGGTTTTCATCTCTAAGCATGGTTACCACGAATATCTCTTTAATTAACCCATCAAATTAACCCATCACAAAATGAGCAGTCGACCTGAGTTAAATATAGATGTTTTTTTTGACGACATCATAAATTCTTACGAGACAAGGATTCAAAAAATTCAGACTGCTTTTCAATCATCCGAAAACATTACCGAATCATCCCATTCTCTTTTTGATAATGTACACAATTCATTAACAGGACTCAGAAAGGAAAGGGACATGCTAAATTCCAGACTTTGCGAAACTCTGGCAAAAAAAGGTTCCCTTCGCAAAAAAGATTACAATACAATGATGTCGGGTATTCTAGGTGTACTCGATGAAAGAGAAAAAGAAGCACAAAGTCAGTTTTTAGGTTTTATTGAATCACAGAAAGAGACTGCACAATCGCTCAAAAATAGCCTTTTGAGCATCAAAGACATTACCTCACCAGATGCCGCTGAAAAAATCACGATAATAAAGCAACAAATTTCCAGAATTTCTGAACAACAGGAAATAAGAAAGGATGTGGTCATGAAAATATTTACCGATTTTCAACAATTGCACAACCGAATGATTGAATGCCTTGAAAGTTTGCTTGCAAAGGGCGATAACATTTTGATAAAGGATATAAAAAAGATTAATAAACAAATATTTATTTAATAACTAAGGAGACAATAAAATGGGACTATCATCAGAAATGAAAAATTTGAGCGAAGAGTTACTGGCTTCATTCAAACAACGGATCAAAGACAATGAAGACCTCGTGAATGAGGTACAGAAAACTCTCGACGGTTTCCGTAATGACCATCAGCAGATGGCGGCAGCTTTGAACGCTAACGCTATGGCTCTGAGAAACGGACTTGCAGATGGAGAAAAAGAACGCCTTCATAATTACAATGGTCTTATGTCGGAGATACATCAGTCAATCGCTTCTATCCAGACTGAAGTGATGGGAATTCAGACCAGCACTTTCAATATGATTAATGAATTTTCTGCCGACAGAACTCAAATGGCTGCCGATTTGAATAAATTCTTTGCACAAGAAAGATCCGACAGGATGGAAAACGAAAAAACCAGAATAGAGGATTTCAATGCTCTTATGAAAAGTATCAACGATGACATTAAAAGTATTAATGATGAGGTTTCTGCGATTCTTAAAGATACTAATGATATGATCGCCAGATTTGAAAAAGAGCATCTTGATATGTCAGCCGAACTTAGAACAGAATTGAGTAAGAATCTTGCCGAAAGAGTTGAATATACCAGGGCTTTGTTGAATGGATTTCAGATGAGATTAGCTGAAATTAGCAAAGAAAACCAAGATATGGCTCAAAAGCTGCGTAATGATCTTGCAAACGGTGAATCTGAAAGACTGGGTCAATACAAGATAATGATGGAAGAGATTCACTTTGCTATTAAAGAAATCTGCGAAGATGTTCAAAACATCCAAAAAGCAACAGCAGGTTTGATTGGTTACTATGCCAATGAAAGAAGTGAAGGTGCTGCCGAGTGGCTCAAAATGCAGGCTGCTATGGCTCAGGTTAGAAATGGTGGGTTTGTTGTACCTGTTGCAGAAGTACCGGTTAGTGCTGAAAAAGTAGAAGTAAAAATTGAGACTCCTGTTGAAGTTGTTGTAGAAGCTCCTGTTGCAACTGAACCCGTAGTTCTGATGACTCTGGAAGAAAAAGTTCTTGATTACATCAACAAACATCCTAACGGAGTGAAAGTCTCAGAAATGGAAGCACCTCTTGGGGAAACGAGAATGAAACTTGGATATACAGCAAGAACTTTGCTGGATGAAGGAAAAGTGCAAAAAGTTGATAATGTTTATTTCGCAATAAAATAACATACTATTGAAGTCAGGAGTCGAAACGATTTATTACTTTTACCAGTAGTAATATCGTTTCGGCTTCGTAATTTATAATCAATAATTTATATTAGCCATGACAATTATCAAATGTGCTTTTTGCAATGGAAATGGAAAAGATCCATTTGAGTTACTCTCTCCGATTTCGGATTGTTTGGTGTGTAACGGCACTGGGGTTGTTCATATTGAGGAGCCTTTCATAGAGTGTGTTTTTTGCTCGGGATCAGGCAAAAGTCCGCTTGGCGCCAGAATTACATGTATTGTATGCAGAGGAAAAGGAAGTAATTATAGCAAAAGTATTACGAAATGTGTTCAATGCAGAGGTACAGGAAGATCAAGCGATGGTCTGCCTTGTACGCGTTGTGGCGGTAAAGGGTTAAATTGATAATATAAATGAAAAATATCGGCACTAATATCAAGAGAAGCTTGTTGAAACAACAAGAAGCATTACAAAGATTTAATTCCAGAAGAGAGGACTTTTTGATTGCTAAAGAGCAAATTCTAAAGGAAATTGAAGAAGCCGGAAAAATCTGGAAAAATACGTTAAAACAACTACCAAAACAAGAATTTGATTTTTAAAATAAAAAATATATCAAAATATCTACCATGAGTAAAAATAATGAGATGAATACCGTTCTGGAGCTAAGACCAATGTCAAATTTTGTTGAAACAGAATATATCAGAGACATTACGAGCCGCGGTCTTACCTATATAAAAGCGGGATTTCCGGTACATTTCAGAGGACCATCGGGCACCGGAAAAACAACGGTGGCAATGCATCTGGCAAGTAAAATTGGAAGACCAGTGGTCATCATTCATGGTGATGCAGAGTACAAAACTTCAGATCTTATTGGCAGCGAACAGGGTTACAAATATAAAAGACTGGATGACAAGTTTATTCATTCTGTACACAAATACGAGGAGGACATGAGCAAGCAGTGGGTGAATAATCGTTTGACTATCGCTGTAAAAAACGGCTTTACTCTTATCTATGATGAATTTACCCGTTCACGTCCTGAAGCCAATAACATCCTCCTCCCTATCCTGCAAGAACGAATGTTAAGCACATCAGCAGCAAAGGAAGAGGATTACTACATGAAGGTTCATCCTGAATTCCGTGCTATCTTTACATCAAATCCTGAAGAATATGCAGGCGTAAACAGGACTCAGGATGCCTTACGTGATAGGATGGTAACAATGGATCTTGATCATTTTGACTATGAGACAGAGCTAAAGATTACGATGGCAAAATCTGAACTTACACAAAAGGACACCGAAACAATTGTCAAAATTGTCAGAGGCTTACGTGAATCAGGAAAAACCGAATTCGACCCGACAATTAGAGGCTCTATCATGATTGCCAAAACTCTTGCAACATTAAATACTACTCCCTCGGAATCAAAGGATATATTCAGGAAAATATGTCAGGATATTCTTACTTCCGAAACAAGCAGGATTGGATCCAAAACAAATCAGGAAAGAGTAAAGATCATTGTTAATGAACTTATCGAGCAGTATTCTTAGTTGATTGGTTGAAATGGTAATTGAGTTTTTCATAATGAGGTAGCGTTTTTGCAGTAATGTCAATTGTGGCCATAAATGCGAAACGAAAACTTGTTAATCGAATACTCAGTAACCCTTAAATAAGCGAAAAAATTTTATTAAACACATAATATTATGCCAATTTCAAGTGCAATAAAAGGACTACAGAGCATAAAAAGTATGCAGAATGTTGTCAAATCGGGAATTCCTAATAAAGAGGATTCTGATTTTATTAAGTTATATATGTATGAAAAAGAACGAACCCGGCTAAAAAGTGAGGAAATACGGATTTCACTTAGGCTAGAGTTCATTCAAGGCAGATTAAAGGAGATTCAGGATTATTACGACGAAAAAGCAGGTCAGATGCATAATCCCGGAAAGCAGGCAATAAACCAAAAGAAAAAGGAAGAAGAAAGATCGGAGTTTAAAACTATGTCAATTGACTATTAAAACTACCTATTATGGCAGAACCAACTCATTCAATAAATGCGACCGGATTAGCTGATATTCTGGAAAGAGTACTCGATAAAGGTATCGTAATTGCTGGTGATATTAAGATTCAGATTGCGGATATTGACCTGTTAACTATTAAGATCAGGTTGCTTGTGGCTTCAGTTGACAAAGCGATGGAAATGGGTATAAACTGGTGGCAGGAAGATACCTACCTTTCAACCAAAGCGAGAGAAAAAGAGCTGGTTCAACAGCAGGAAACTTTGGAAGCCAGACTGGAAAAACTGGAAGCATTAAATAAGCCTTTATGATTATTGGTAAACATTAAAGTATATTGAAACATGGAAAAAGATAACGAGAAAAAAAGCGAAGTTGCTTTTGATATTTTTGGACTTGGCGGTCTTTTTAAAGGTATTGAGAAATTAGTTGACCTTGCTGGGAAGCTTGAAGAAAGAGGAGGTATGAGCAAGGAAGGTGAAATCAATTTAGATCATATCCGAAAAGGGATGAAAGGTGTATATGGTTTTACTGTAAACACTGCAGGCGGCGGTTCACCGAGAGTTGAAACTTTTGGAAACATCAAAAAAACACCTGAAGGACCTAAAGTAAATGAAGAAAGAGAACCTATAACAGATATATTTGACGAAGAGGATGAGATAATGATTATTGCTGAAATGCCAGGAATAGAAGAAACAGATCTTAAAATAGACCTGAAGGAAGACATTCTTGAGATTTCGGCTGTCAGTAAAAGCAGAACATACCGCAAAGAATTGTTGCTTCCAAGTAAAGCTGTAATTGACAATCTCACTCATAAATTCACAAACGGAATTCTCGAAATAAAGATAAAAAAATAGGTGAAATGGCTCTCACAGGCTTAGAAAACAACGACCTTAAACTCATCATTTTTGGAGGTAAAGGTGGTGTTGGAAAAACCAGTTGTGCTATTGCCACCGCTTTGTCGTTATCTGAAAAATTCAAAACACTCCTTATTTCAACGGATCCGGCACATTCTGTGTCGGATTGTCTTGAATTACAAATAGGTTTTAAAGTTGTGAAGGTTGAAGGAATACCCAACCTTTCGGCAATTGAAGTAGTTGCAGATGAGGCTCTTTCGGTGTTCAAAACAGATCATTACAACGAGCTGAAAAAGCTACTCGCAACCTCTACAAACCTTGATGGCGAAGATATTGAAGATATGCTCACCTTGTCCATTCCCGGTATAGATGAAATAATGAGTTTTAAAACAATTATTGATTTTATTGAAGAGGGTCAATATGACAAGTTTGTTGTTGATACAGCACCTACCGGACATGCTTTGAGACTAATTTCATCTCCAAAACTTTTGGATGCATGGATTAAAGTTGCCGCTAAAATGAGATGGAAGTACCGGTATATGATAACCAGTTTTTCCGGTTCCTATCAGGTAGATGATGTTGATGCTTTTTTACTGAGTTTAAAAAAAACAGTTAAAAGGATCGAAAACATCTTGCGAGATCAAACAAGGTGTGAGTTTATACCTGTTTGTATTCCAGAGGCAATGGCGATTTTAGAAACAGAGCGATTGCTTCATGATCTGGGTAAGTCTGAAATAATTCCGCTGCAAATCATTGTAAATAATGTAATGGTTTCAGAGGATTGTAGTTTTTGTAAGCTAAGAAAGGACGGACAGAAAAAATATATTCAACAATTGGAACATATTTTCACCGATATAAACAAAGTTCAGGTTCCTGTTTTTGCTGAAGAGATCAAAGGAGTCACACAATTGAAGAAATTGAAGAAATTCTTGTTTGAAGATGGAAAGGAACGATGATGGAATAGAGGGCAGATGATGCAGATCTATATGATTAACGCACATAAAAGAGATCATATTTGATTGTAAAAAAACAATGTCATCAGCTTCCAAGTAAAGAGTAAATAAATAATTTCAATCATGACTAAAATAAAAGGGGAAATAGTACTACGCGTAAAAGAGGCTTTGGTTAAGGATGTTGGCAGGGCTATAGCCAGAATAGATCCTAAAGACATGAAAATGATAGGTCTCGAAAGTGGTGATGTTATCGTAATTGAGGGTAAACGATCAACACCTGTTAAAATAATGCCTTGCTATCCGGAAGACAGGGATAAAAGCATTATTCAGATTGACGGAATTACGCGCGAAAATGCTCAGGCAGGAATTGATGAAAAAGTAAAGATCATCAAAACAACCTGTCGTCAGGCAATAAAAATAAAACTTAAACCGGATACAAAATCGGGTTCTTTGTTCAAGGCCGATGATGCAAAATATATTGGTTCGCTTATTAATGGTTTACCTGTAACCAAAGGAGATAAAGTAAGGGCTACCTTGTTTGGCTCGCGCGCTGTCGATTATACCATAATCGGCACAAATCCTGAAGGTGTTGTACTGATACATCCAAATACAACTTTTCAGCTTGAATTAGCAAAGCAAGAAGGGGAAAGTAAAAGCAAAAGCAAGGTTTCTTACGAGGACATTGGTGGTCTGGGCAATCAGGTTCAACGCATCAGAGAGATGATAGAACTTCCTCTAAAATACCCTGAAATTTTCGAAAGACTTGGAGTTCAAGCTCCTAAAGGCGTTTTTCTTTATGGTCCTCCCGGGACAGGGAAAACCCTCATCGTTAGGGCTGTAGCTCATGAGACGGATGCTTACTTTATCAATATATCTGGCCCCGAAATAATGGGGAAATTTTATGGAGAAAGCGAAGGCAGAATAAGGAAAATTTTTGAAGAGGCGCAGCAACATGCACCTGCTATCATTTTTATTGATGAGATTGATGCCATTGCGCCAAAGCGCGAAGATATGGGTGGTGAAAAGCAGGTTGAAAAACGTGTTGTAGCTCAGTTGTTATCACTTATGGATGGATTGGAATCAAGAGGAAAGGTAATAGTAATCGGTGCCACAAATATCCCAAATTCAATTGACCCTGCCTTAAGAAGACCAGGCAGGTTTGATCGCGAAATTTCTATTTCTATTCCTGACAAAAAAGGCAGATTGGAAATACTTCATATTCATACACGAGGAATTCCGATGTCACTTGATGTTGATATGGAGAAACTGGCTGAAATTACCCACGGTTTTGTAGGTGCTGATCTTGAAGCATTA
>CAILKW010000501.1 GCA_903834845.1 uncultured Bacteroidia bacterium
CTCAACCGTGCCTATCCCGGGAGACCGGATGGTTCTCTGAATGAAAAGGTTGCATATTCTATTATTCAATTAATAAAGGAAGAAAAGGTCAACATAGCTTTTGATCTTCATGAATCATCACCCGAAGTACCAATTGTAAATGTTATCGTTTATCACGAAAAATATGAAGATATAGCTCTCGGTGCTGTTCTTGGACTTGAATTGGCAGGACTTCAATTCTCGCCCGAAACATCGCCGAAAAATTTTCATGGATTAAGCCACAGAGAATGGGGTGATTACACCGATGCTATCCCATTTTTGATGGAAACAAGTAATCCTTCGATGGGAAGATTAAGAGGAGAAACAAATGTCGAACTCGTTCTTAGGGGACGAAGCGAAAATTATAAAAAGGCAAAAGAAACGGGAGCCTTGCGCATCGCTTACAGGGAAGAAACAGGCGAACCAATAGAACACCGTGTCGGACGTGATATTATGGGCTTTAAAGAGTTAATCAACTCATATAATATGTCGCACCCCGAAAAGGAGATTGGTATAGAAAATCTTCCCGATTATGAGACAATTATGAATAAAGGAATAGGAGAATTTTTACACAACTAAATATATAAAAATATGAATAACAAAGTTCTATGTATTGCAATTGTTTTGATTTCAGTTTTATTCTCAAAGGTACAGGCACAAAAATTTGAGCAGCCGGTATTAATTTCATCTGCCGGACAAAGTGCCGACGTTAAATTAGTGAAAATGCTGGCTCAAAGGCAAAAGCTGAACGCTACCACTGTTTTGATGGCAAAAGCTACTGATCTAACAGGGATGAAAACACTGATCATTGTTCCCGGTTTTAGTTCAAAAGGATTGGGAGCCGCAGGAGTAAGCCAGCAGGAAGAATTTGAACGTGTTAAGGCTCTTGTCTCCTCAGCTGATGAAATGAAAATTCCTATAATATTGGTTCATATAGGAGGTAATGCCCGCAGAAAAGGACAGTCAGATTCGTTTAATCAATTAGTTGCCGATCATTCAAAAGCTATGATAGTGGTTAAACAGGGCGATGAGGATGGTTTCTTTACAGATATTTCAAAAGGGAAAAAAATCCCATTGACATTGGTTGATAAAATTGCAGAAACTGAGATGCCGATTGCGAATCTTTTTAAGTAACCGTTGAAATTCGGATAAAATCAACAACGCACAATTAACATTAAAATGAGAACAAGATATTTTTTCCTGATATTCTTCCTTGCGATATTCTTTCAGGTAGTAGCGCAGAGTCAATCTGTTGCTCCGTCAAGCGGGAAGAAAGGGATGGTTGCCACTGCACATCCTCTTGCATCAGCCGCTGCACTTGAAATGCTTAAAAACGGTGGAAACGCAGTTGATGCAGCCGTTGCAGCAGCTTTTACCATTGGTGTGGTTGAACCTGACGGCTCAGGTATTGGCGGTGGAGGCGGAATGGTTATCTACATGAAAAAAGGGAAAAAATCATTCTTTATAAATTACTACGGACGAAGTTCTGAAAATGCTACTAAAGTTGACTTTAAAAGTGGCCGCGACAGTTATACGGCAAAAGCAATTGACGTTCCGGGAACAGTGGCAGGCCTTTTGATGGCACATGAGAAATTCGGGAAGCTGCCTCTGAAGAAGATCCTTGAGCCTGCAATCAGCCATGCTCAAAACGGTTTTCCAGTTGACGAAACACTTGCAAAATTAATCCTTGATAATGTTGAGAATATTTTGAAGGACTCCGTTACTGCATCTGTTTTTCTTCAGGATGGATTCCCCAGAATGGAAGGCGAAATACTTGTCCAGAAAGATCTCGCTAAGGTCCTAAAAACTATTGAAGAAAAGGGTAAAGCCGGGTTTTATGAAGGGAAATATGCTGATGAATTTGTTAAAGGAATTCAGAAACGAGGTGGCGTATTAACGAAGAATGATTTTTTGACATATAAAGCCAAAATAACCCAGCCCCTTGCAGGAACTTACAGAGGTTATAATATACTCACTGCCAATCTTCCTCAGTCGGGTATCAGCATAATACAAGGTCTTAACATGTTGGAAAACTATGATTTAAAAGGCTCAGGTCATTTCAGTGAATCTGCCAAAACGCTTCATATAATTGCCGAAACTGAAAAGTTGATATATGCCGATCGTTCAGAGTTTCTCGGTGACCCCGATTTTGTAACTGTTCCTGTAAAAGGACTTACTTCAAAGGAATACGCTAAGATCAGATTCAACAGTATAAATCAAACTAAATTAGATCCACCCACATACAGGGAAGCTAAATATGGTGATCCATTATTTTTTGAGGATACTGAAAAGAAAAAACCGGTAGCTGAATTGGAGCCAGCCGGTGGTCATACTACACATTTATCGGTGATAGATAAGGATGGGAACGCTGTTGCTTTAACTCAAACATTGGGATTGTTTTTTGGTTCAGGACAAATGGTATCAGGAGTGTTATTCAATAATGGAATGACAAATTTTTCATATACAGATGGGAGCGTCAATTATTTACAAAACAGTAAAGAGTGTAGAAGTTCAATTTCGCCTACCATTGTAATGAAAGACAACTCACCTTTCCTTGTTTTGGGAAGTCCGGGTGCCAGTAGAATAACATGCACTGTTCTTGAATTGATAGTAAATGTAATTGACTTTGGAATGGATGTAAATCGGGCGAATCTGTCGCCTCGTTTTTACTGCCAGAAATTCGAGGATTTCCTCCATGTAGAATCAGGAATTAAACCAGAAGTTCGCACCGAACTTGAAAAAATGGGCCACAAAATTAAAGTCTATGAAGGGATAGACCTCTTTTTCGGCGGGGCACAAATGATTTATATTGACCCTGTTACCCATGAATATTTTGGATCGGCAGATAAACGCCGTGGCGGAATAGCTATCGGTTATTAGCAGAAGTCTAACTTTTTACTTTCGGCTCAGACACTTTTAAAGAAACAAAAATGCTAATAGTTTCCATTTTACTAAGCATCATTTTTGCCATGTTGATCTTTGAAAAATCAACTGTTCAACGAAGTGTGAGCAATTTGCAGCTAAGGATACATGTAAACGGAACTCGCGGAAAATCATCAGTAACTGAATACATAGCAGCAGGAATATTCATGGCACAACCCGAAGTTATGGCGAAGATTACAGGAATTATTCCAACAATCATTCATAACGGAGCAGAACAAAACATAAAAAGAGCGGGAGTTGCCAGAGTTCAGGAACAGTTTTATACGATAAGGTTGGCTGCGAAAATGAAAGCTAAAAGCCTGATTTTAGAATGTATGTCAATTTCTCCCGAACTTCAGCGTCTGGAAAGCCGTTTTTTCAAACCTCATATTTACGTAATAACAAATATTAAAGACGATCATCGCGAAGAAATGGGTAAAAGGCTTGAAGATCAAGCAAATTCAATATGCAATGCAATACCTGCAAACTGCACGGTTATAACAAATGAGCTCCGGTATTTAGATAAGATAAAGGAAATAGCCACAGCCAATAACAGTTTAGTTGTCAGTCCGCAACCTTTAAAACCTGAGCTTTTGAAAAGGTTGCCTTTTGGCATATTCCCCGAAAATATCTCTTTGGCTCTTGCCGTTTGTGATGTTGCAGGTATTAATTATGAACTCGCTGAACAAGGGATAATAAACAGGATACTAAGCAGTAAATCTCCTTTATTCTCAATAAATTATGATTCCAAAGAGATTAAATTTCTTAATGCCTTTGCAGTAAACGATGTTGATTCGACAGGCTCATTTCTAAAACATTGGCAGAAAAATCTTGGAAACAATGGGAAAATTTCAGTAATTTTGAATACTCGTGCAGACAGACCAATCAGAACCGATCTTTTTGCAGGATGGATCTCTGACATATCCTCTTCCTTATCAAATATTATTGTAACAGGAGATCATGTGAACAGGGCAAAATATTCAATGTTAAAAGCCGGAGTTGACAAGGGAAAAATTTATATCTGGCAGTCAAAACACCTTAAAAGATTGAAAAAGAATCTTTTTAACATGATAGACGATGGTTCGCTGGTGGTAGGAGTTGGGAATATTGGCGGAGATGGTTTTACTATTTTAAGTGAACTAAAATGATAATACAACTATTCATATTTGGTTTAGTTGCGGGCTTTATGTTTTATGAGCTTACAGGTATTTCGCCCGGTGGTGTGATAGCACCGGCATATTTCGCACTTTTCATCCATGATTATCAAAGGATTATTGTGACGATAGTTCTGGCATTGTCAGTCTTTCTGATCATTAAATTTTCATCTTCTTATCTGATATTATATGGCCGGAGGAAATTCTTACTGGCAGTTGTACTCAGCTTCTTTTTGAAACTTTTAATTGAAACTCAACTCCAACCAATAGATTTTATGAAACTTGATTTGCAATCAATCGGGTATATAATACCTGGATTAATTGCAAATGAGATGAGCAGACAAAAAGTTGCCTCTACGTTGTTAAGTCTTGGAATTGTAACATTGATCGTCTTTCAAATTTCATTAATCATTATATGAACCGGTTGAATTTAAATATCAGACTATTAATTACCTTCCTGATACTTTTAATCGGTACGGTTGCAGCGGAATTGTTTTTCCGTAAATCGCAGCCGTTTGAATTTGTTGCAGAAATGAAAGAGTCTGTCAGCCTGACCAAAAAATGGTTTACAATAATTGAACAGGTGAAAAACGAAAAAGGGATCAAATCTGATGCTTCAACAAATGTTCCTTACAATTTCATGATTGGGAATGAGTGGTCAGAAATTACTACCACACTTGGTTCGCTTGAGTCGAAGGAGACTTCAACAAATCCTGATTTTTCTGCTCTGATAGTCAGACTATTGCATGAAGCAAAAATTTCAAAAGGTGATAAAGTCGGAGTTGTACTTTCCGGATCATTTCCCGCTCTTGCAATTTCTGTTTTGGCCGCTCTTCAGACAATGGAAGTTGATGCCGTAGTAATGAGTTCAATAGGTGCCTCAACATACGGAGCAAATCAGCCTGAAGTTACCTGGAGCGACATGGAATCGGCACTTAACAAACGGGGAGGATTAAAATACAGTTCCTGCCTTGTTTCAATTGGTGCAGGAGATGACTCCGGTATTGGTCTTTCGGAAGAAGGTCTGGCAGATATACAAAATGCAGCAATAAGAAATAACGTAAATCTCTATATTCCAGTTTCTTTAGAAGAGTCAATCGAAAAACGTGCCGAGCTGTTTAATAAAGAAAAAATATCCTTACTTATCAATATTGGAGGTAATCAAATTGCCCTTGGCGATTGCTCACATTCTCTGTCAATACCAAACGGTTTGCACTCCAAACTTATTGGTTGTACCGATGATAATCGCGGGCTGATAGTTAGAATGAATGAACTTGAAATTCCTTTTATACAAATGTTAAATATAAAAGATCTGGCAAGCCGATACGGAATAGCTATCTCTCCGGGCAACAATTATTCCGAATCTGCTAATCTGTTTGTTTCAAACAGGACTAATAAACCGGTATTGGGTATAATTCTGCTTGTTGGACTTATCCCGGTATATTTCTTAGGGAAAAATACAATCATTAATCAGAATAGTTATAAATTATATGTCAAACCAAAAATAAGTTAGTATGAAAAAAACGTTTCTTTTATTTGCCTTCCTGACACTCGCTGTTATACAAGTGTTTAGTCAGAGAGTGGTTACCGGAAAAGTCACCGATACCGATGGTAACGGGTTGCCTTTTTTAAACGTGTCTGTTAAAGAGACTACTATTGGAACAGTTACAAACGAACAGGGTAACTATTCAATTACTGTCCCGGCACGTGCTGAAATTCTTGTTTTTTCATTTGTGGGAATGGAAACTCAGGAGCTTAAAATTACCGGAAATGTAATCAACGCAATTATGAAAATGAGCACAACAGAGGTTGGTGATGTTGTTGTTACAGCTCTCGGCATAAAACGCGAAAAGAAAGCTTTGGGATATACTGTTCAGGAGGTTTCGGGATCGGAGCTTAGCAAAAGAGGAAATACCGATTTTGTATCTTCTCTAACAGCAAAAGCGGCAGGCCTTCAGATAACAAGTTCTTCAAGCAATGCGGGTGCGGCTTCGTATATGACTATCAGAGGTGCGGCATCTCTCACCGGCAATAACCAGCCATTATTTGTAATTGACGGAATGCCTATGAGTTCCGAACCCTCTTACCGCGGTGGTACAGGTCAGTCAGGTGTTTACACTTCCTCGAGAAGTATAGACATCAACCCCGATGATATTGCTGCAATAAGCGTATTGAAAGGAGGTGCAGCAACTGCTCTTTACGGCTTGCAAGCTTCAAACGGAGTAATAGTTATTACTACTAAAAAAGGACCTTTAGACCAGAAAATGAAAATCAGTCTGAATTCTTCAGTAGGTGTGAAAGAACTTGGAAGACATATTCCACTGCAAAATGTTTATGGTCAGGGTTTAAACGGACTATGGCAAAGCAAAAACAATTCGGCGTGGGGACCCAAAATTGATACTTGCAGCTACTCGGTGAATCCTGCACTCTGGCTAAACCCGTTGATTGATGTGGATGGTGCAATTGTCAGCAAAAACACAGCCTACGCCCCTACAAGCACCGGCGCACCTGTTAAAACTTACGACCAATACGACTACTTCCAAAAAGGAGTTTCATACAATAACAGTTTAAGTATCGAAGCAGGGAATAAAAATTCTTCGTATTTCTTCTCATTGGGAAACCTGAAAGACGAAGGAATTGCACCAAATAATACTTTTAGCAGAGTTTCAATAAGGTTAAATGTTGATACTAAACTGTCCGAAAAAGTAACTACCGGTGCTAATGTGATGTATGCCAGTACAAATAATAATCTTATCCGCGAAGGAGGAACAAGTGCAGGTGTTGGTATAGGTTTATACAGAACCCCGGCCACATTCAATAATGCCGCTGGATACAAGCTTCCCGATGGTACCCAAAGAACTTATACCGGTGCAAATGGTACTTTCAATAACCCTTACTGGACATCAAACGAACAATTCTTTAAAGACAATAACGACAGGTTTGTTGGGAATACCTTCCTTAAAGCCAAATTCTACGATTGGTTATCACTTTCTTACAATGTTGGGGTTGACTGGTACGTGCGAAGATTTCAGGATGTGTTTAATATGAATAGTGTAGGAAACCTCTCCGGCTACCTCAGAGAACGGTCGGAATTCCATTCCATGATTAATTCGGATTTGATTCTTACCGTTAACAGAAAAATCGGTGAAAAATTAACTTACAACCTTAATCTTGGTCAGAATTTATTTCAGCAGAAATACAAATATCTTACTGCATATACTGCCGATCTTTCAATTCCGGGTGTTTACAATGTTGATAATACAAGTAAGCAGACAGCAGGTCAGGGGACTTCGAACTACAGAACTGCTGCCCTCTTTGCAGATTTTAGCTTAGACTACAAAAATATGGCCTATTTGGGAGCAACTGTCCGTAACGAATGGTCAACGACTATGCCCGAAGACAATCTGTCAGCATTGTTTCCCTCGTTAAGTGCCTCATTTATATTTTCGGAATTAGCCCCACTCAAAGACAATAAAATCCTCTCTTTCGGAAAAATAAGAGCTTCGTGGGCCAAAACTGCTAATATTGCTGATCCTTACAGAACTTCGTCATATTATGGCTCAGGAAGCGCAGGAGACTACTATACAGCCGGTATTTCTTTCCCATTTATGGGAACCGCCGGATATACAGTTGGTAACACAGTTGGCAATCCAAAACTAAAACACGAAACCCAAACATCATTTGAGGTAGGAACAGAATTGAAATTCTTACGCGACAGGGCAGGAATAGATTTATCCTATTTTCTAAATAAGAATACCGACTTGTTGCTTTCAGTCCCAATTGCTGCAACTTCCGGTTTTACAAATGCTTATATGAATGCAGCCTCTATGGAAAGTAAAGGTATTGAACTTAGCGTTTATATAATTCCAATTAAAACCCGCGATTTTAAATGGGAGATAAGGTCGAATTTCACAAAAATGAAAAATCCGGTAACCGGCCTTGCTAAAGACGTTGACTATGTATTACTTAACGGAGATACAAAGGCCCAAATAAATGCAGCTGTCGGTTATGATTATGCAACAATATTCGGATTCGACTGGTGGCGCGATTCCAACGGCAATATCCTGATAAATGATAATCCTGCAGATACTCATCCCGATGGATTCCCCTGGACAAACAACACAATGGCAGTGGCTCTTGGCAAGGTTAGCCCCGACTGGTCAATGAATATTTATAACACTTTTACATACAAAGGTTTCAGCCTGACTGCATTAGTTGACATCAAACAAGGTGGTTACATGAACAACGGCACAAGATTCAATTTGAACTATTACGGACAAACAATTGAAACGCTTGACAGAAGTACGCCTACAGTTTTTGACGGAGTTTACGGTCATCTCGATACTAATGGAAACGTTGTCTCAACAGGTGTAAAAAACACTACATCAGTTATAAAAGATCAAACCTGGTACAGAGGCGAAAACAGTTTTACAAGTGGGGGTGCTGCTACACAGGCTATTGAAGATGCCAGTTGGGTAAAGCTAAGAGAGATTACTCTGTCATACACCTTCAAAAAATCACTTCTTACCAAATTGAAACTGAATGGTTTGGAATTGTATGCAACAGGTAATAATCTGATTGTATCAACACCTTACAAAGGAGGAGATCCTGAAACAAGTGTCTATGGTGCAACTAACGGACAAGGATTTGACTATTTCGCCAGTCCTGGTGTAAAATCATATATTTTTGGTGTAAAACTCGTCTTCTGAGCTATCCATTTTGAAATCTAAAAAATTAAGAATATGAAGAATTTATTTAAACTGAATATTACACTAATGGTGTTATTCACCCTGTTTTTTACCGGATGTAAAACTTGGATTGACACGGAAATGAACATTAATCCCGATGTTCCCTCCGATGTTCCAATGAAATTATTGATTCCCTCAATGGAACTTTCAATGGCCTACCAGATTGGAGGTATCAGAGCTGTTAAGACAACCAATATCTATATGCAGCAACTTAACGGCGTAGCAAGACAATCGGCCGGTGAAGCTAAATACATTTTGTCGGCCTCCGATGTTGATGACATTTGGCGCAGAATGTATTATCAGCCAATGATGGATGCAAAAAAGATAATTGAGAAAGCTAAAGCCGAAAATTCACCTCACTATGCAGGTGTTGCAAAAGTTTGCCTTGCACTCAGTCTGGGAACAATGACCAATCTGTTTGGAAATATCCCCTATTCCGATGCTTTTAAAGGCGATGTAGCCGTTTTAAAACCTGCGTTTGATACACAGGAGGACATTTACAAAACAATTGATATTTTGTTGGGGGAAGCCATTACAGACCTGGGAGCCACCGAAAATATAACTGCTCTTTCTGGCGATATAATTTATACCAATAACAGAACATCATGGATTAAGGCAGCTTATGCCCTTAGAGCACGATATGCGTTAAACAAAAAAGACTATACAAACGCATTGAATTACGTAAATAATTCATTTACTGCTACCGATAAATTTGTAATGACATTCGGAACAAGCAATGCCGAAGCAAGTCCAATGTATCAATATGCAACGGTCTCTTCGTATAAGAACGACATTAAAATGTGCAAGACTTTTATTGACAAACTTAATGCGACTACCGATCCGCGCCGTACATTTTATGCCAAAATTCTTGGTACTGCATATATTGGAAGTCCGGCGGGCTCCGAAGATGCTAATGCCTCGGGACTTGGCACATTTAATAACAGTGCCAACTCACCTGTGATTTTAAGTTCTTACGTTGAGATGCAGTTTATTAAGGCTGAATGTTACCTTCGGCAAGCAGTGCCTGATAAGGATGCTGCTGCTGTTGCGTATAAAGCCGCTGTTGCTGCTTCGGTACTTGCCGTGACCGGTGCTGTAGCAAATACTGCATGGATGAATACAAATATTAATATCGAAACAGCTGCTACTATTACGCTTCAGAAGATTATCGAACAAAAATACCTTGCATTATATTCAAGTGTTGTTCCTTACGATGATTACCGCAGAACGGGATTTCCGGTACTCACTCCGGTAGCAGGAGCGGGGTCCATTCCGGCCAGGTTTCCATACCCTCAAACGGAGGTATCGTATAACACAAATTGCCCGACTATAATAGACAGCAATCAGAAACTATGGATTTTTCAATAACAGATTACTGATTTCTGCTTACTGATTTCTGATTACTGATTTCTGATTACTGATTTCTGATTACTGCTTACTGCTTACTGCTTACTGATTCAGCAGGTTATCTGCATTAACAATTTGAAATTCGGGGTGTGAAGTAAAACAATATGGTTTATTTCACACCCCGAATTATTTGGAGTTTATTGAATAATCTAGTGGTAAAAGCTTGTGATACAGTAGGCAAACCGGATTATGATTATTGGATAGAATGAGTTGTAAAAATACCTTTGCACGCTAAAGTTGTTGTTTATTTTTCATAATTGATCACCATATAACATCAAAACTCATTTAGATTGCTGTCTTTTCAAGTTCAATAATATCCTTTAATCGCGACGAAATGTTTCTCCAATTTGTATTTAAGTTTACCGTTTTAATCTTAATTTTATGTTCATTGTATTTAAAGTTTAAATCATAATCTGTTTCAATAGTTGGATACAGTAAAATGCCTGTTGCGTTTTGAGTTTTTAAATTGCCGTCTTGCTGGTTTAACAGATAACTGAACAACTGATAAATATTGGCCGATTTAATCCTTTCTTTGTTATAGTTCAAAGTCATTGTTTCTCTATAAAACTTGGCATCAATTATTATTTTTTCTTCGTCATTTTCCAGAGTTATATCTGTTTCCATCTGGGGCAGATACTTATAACTTTCATTGTCTGTGTTATCGAATTGCCACAAAATTGTTTCTTTTTTTACGGTTTTATATTTCTTCTGTTCTATCCTATAAAAGTTCCTGATGAAGACTTCAAATAAATGATTCATTTTGCTATCGTCTCGCGTGAAGTCTGAAAACTTGTATTTGCCTTGCACTTCTGCGGGGAAAGAGTTTTCATATATGATTTGGCAAACGTTCATTATAAAACCATAGAAACGATTATTTCTGCTTAGTCTAACTTGTTTGAATAATGGATTGGTAATTTCAATTTGGTTAATATCGGATAACATTCTTTGTAAAGAAACTAACTCATTTTTTAGTTGCTTGTCAAGTCCTTTGGTGCGAATAAGTCTGTAAATGGTTGAAACTAAAATTCTGTTTGAAATAATGTTAGCAGAGAAATCATCAAAAGCGCAAATTGTTCTTTGCTTGAAAAGCAAGTTACTTTTTAATGTTTGGCTGATTTGAATTTTCCCTTTTACTCCTGCAAGTTCTTCAGTGTAGTCAATATAGTTTTTGTCAATACCTCTTTTTAAAAGCATTTTTGTAGCGTTGATTAAAACCTTTGCAAAAAGGTCAAGCAATTCGGTTTTGTCGTCTATGGAAACATTTACGCGATCCTTCTCATCCAGATTGTTCCAAGCATAGCAAAGTAAGAAGTAAATATTTTCAATTGGTATTTGCATCTGTTATTTTGATAGTTGTTTTAAAACCTCTGAAACTTTTGCTGAATCATCAAACCAAATTTCTTCTAAAAGTGGCTTTAGTTCAAAACCCAATATTTCATTCCACCAGTTATTTTCATCCTCGCCTACGGTAAAGGTACAAAAATAGCTATGTCCGATTTGAAAACCTTCACCAAGATTTATGTCTTCCTTAATTTTCCCATTCACTTTTGTAACTGAGGAGCAAATATGTTCAACCATTGAGACTGTTAAACCTTTAGTAATCAGAAAAGAACGAAAGTTTTCGCCATAATCGGGTTGAAGCGTTACAAAGGCAAATCTTCTTCTTAAAGCATAATCAACTATTGCCAAAGAACGATCTGCTGTATTCATAGTTCCAATGATAAAAAGATTTTCAGGAACATAGAAACGATCTTCTTCATCTTCAGCATAAGTAAGCTTCAATGCAAATTTTTCATCTCTTTTGTCAGCCTCAATAAGCATCATCAATTCACCGAATATTTTGCTGAGATTTCCTCTGTTTATTTCGTCAATGATAAAAAAGAATGGTCTGTCAGGATGTGCAAATGCTCTTTGGCAAAAGGAATAAAAAATTCCGTCTCTTAAATCAAAGCCTCCTTTTTGAGTTGGTCTAAGTCCTTGAATAAAATCTTCATAGCTATATGATTGATGAAATTGAACCATTTCAATATTTGCATCTTTTATCTCTTGCATAATTTCATAAGCCAATTTTCGTGCAATGAAGGTTTTACCAACACCTGGAGGACCTTGCAAAATTATGTTCTTTTTTCTTCTCAGTAAAGCAACTGTTTGTAAAAAGTCGTTCTCGCTGATAAAAGGTTTGTCGATGTCTTCTGTGAACTTATATTTCTTGATATTACAGCTTTGAAGTAACTTTTCCAGGTTAATGTTTTTATTATCAATAATCTCTCGAATAATGTCATATTCAACTTCGGTTAGTTTGAATAAACTTCCTTGATTATTGCTAAATACTTCACAATTTTGTAAAACTGAATTATTCTTTAAGTCATTCCAATGAACAGGGATTTCTAACTTTTCTACCAATTGAAATTCAATTTCTTCACCTTTTGTAGTGTTATGAATACCTTTTGTTACTTCATAAATTGCTTTAATTTGTTTGGTTGGAGTGCTTTCGTAACCAATAATTAAGTCGCCGGGCTTAACTGCTTCAAAGTATTTATATATCCGTCGTTTGTTGCCTTTTTCGTTGTGTGTAGTGTAAGTTTCTCTATCTCCTTCCATTAAAATGCTCATGCTCCATATTTTAGGGTTGGCATTGAGCCACCAAAAGTTTAAAGGTTCAATTTCTTCAGAGTTTTCTAGCAGAACATCATAGCTTAAATTTATTTCATCATCTTGCTTTTTAAACTTGGACTGAATAGAATTAAATAATTCAAAAGCTTCTTTGTCAGTAAGTGTTTTATTCTTTCCTAACTCAGTCAAAGACCAGACTCCACGTTTCTCATTTGAAATTAAGCCACCATCTTTCAGATAATTTCTTGCCCATGCAACTTGATTGTAAATTAGACTTACACCTGTTTTTGATTTTTCATCTAATTCCTCGTTTGAAAATTTGAATTCGTCAAGTACTAGTTTAGTTATATTTGAAGGTTTTCCTTCGCCTACCTTGTTTAAAACCTTTAATAGTGGATTGAAAAATTTTAGAAACTTTGGGCCTTGCCTTTGATTTTCAGTATCAAATACTTCAGATTCTATTGTTTCAAATAACAAATCATTTTCAATAAATACATCTGCAAGTTGAGGAAACAATCTTGAATATTCACTTAAAAGAAATTCGTATACCTTTGTAGGACTGAAGGTGTCGGGTCTGAAAAGTGTTTTATATTTTCCACCAGTTGGATAATCTAATGAATTTGGTTTATATTGATATACCTTATCAGTAATCCAATTAATTTTTCTGCGATGATTATAACCTCCAGCTTTTTCATCAAAATAATAATCACTTTTAATTATTCCGATACCAAGACAAGTATTAACACCTTTGTTTACAAATACTACATCTCCAATATTTGCTGATTTTAAAAGCCAAAGATTCCATGTGTTATTTGATTGACTTTCAGCAGGCAAACCAGCTTTTATGTTTATTTCCGCATTTGAATTACAGTTAGAAATATCACCTACTTCTAAATCAATGAATCGAACAGCAACAACACCTTCTTTATAAAAATTATTCCATTCAGATGCTTGACTTCCAGGAGAATATTTGAAATAGTTTTTTCTGTCTTTATTAAGTTGTATAATATCTACCTTGTTGGCTTTTAAAATTTCTATAACTTTTTCATAGGAGGAAACTTCTATTAACTGATTTGGTTTAGGTTCTTTTAAAGACCATCCTGCAATTCTCCCGGCATCGGATGAAGAACTTAATCGCAAAAAAAATTGATAGCTTTCTTTATGCGATTCTTTGGTTATTGGGTATAGAGCTAACCAACACCAATCACTGCCAAAATTAGATGGACCTTGAAAATCTACTGTATGAAAAGTATAATCATTCAAATTTAGTTTAATCAGCAAATCTTTTGAAATTTGTTCCAAATAATTTTGTACACTTTCTTTGATTATACCTCTGTAAAAGAAAATATGGAAAACACTCCAAGGTTTTTGCCAATTAGCAAATAAATCTCTTTTAAAAAGTTCATATTCTTGCAGTTGCTTCAAGAAAATCTCTTTATAATGATTGAAATAGACAATATCTTTAGTCCTAATTTTATCCTTGATTTCAGCAACAAGGGTCTCGCTTATTATTTCGTCTTGCAATAGTTTCCGGGAAATTTCAGCCCGTAATAAATTAACCGGTTTAAAACTACGATCTGGATCGCCATATTCTTCGTAGATTTCTTCGACTACATTTTTAGGCAAAGAGTTAATTGCAGCAAACAAAGCATCTGACTTTTCTGTGTAATCGTGATACTGTTTTGCTAAGTCTGTTATGTATTGAAATTGTGTTTGCATATTAGAATTCCGATTAGATTTTTTGTAAATTTTCCATTATATTATCAATCTTCAAATATTGTTATAATTCTATCCTTACTTAAAGCAAAGTAAACACTAAAAAACTGAATAACAAACTTATTTTATAAAAGAATATGCAATTGTGCAAAAAATCTTTTGGTGATGGAACTTTTGTGGTAATGCTTATCGCAATGGTTGGAATAGAACGAAGGTTTACACAAAAGACATGGCAGCGGCTACTTGGTTTGGGTTTGTAGATACTTACATTGATTTAAGATTGTTTAGGCTGCAGGGAAGGAAAACAACTAAAGGCAGGATTGAAGCTATAGTTTATCTATTATTTCATCGGGAGAATTTTTCTTAATCCCTTTTACATTAAAATCCTTGTCGAAAGTTACAATGACTAAATCATATTTTTGAGCAACTGAGAATTGATAAGAATCATCAAAGTCAAGTTTGTATTTCTATATACTATTTATAAGTAATCTCAGATTTACTCTGGCCTAAAAGACCTTCTAACCAAACATTGGTATCAACCAAATATCTTACTTTTGTCTCCACTCAAGTGCTTTTTTTTGTAAGTCAATTGATGACATCGTAATGTCTTTCAAGCCTCCAGCC
>CAILKW010000502.1 GCA_903834845.1 uncultured Bacteroidia bacterium
TTTGGATCTTATAACTGCACTGAAAAAAGTTGATCCGAATGTGGTAATGAATGTGGCCAATTCAATATGGATTAGGAAAAACTATCAGGTTGAGGAGACGTTTATAACAACAAATCAAAAATATTTTGATGCTACAGTAACAAAACTTGATTTCAACCAGACAGGATTAAATACGATCAACAGCTGGGTGAATGAAAAAACAAACTCCAAAATACCTAAAATTCTTGATGATATTTCCCCCGACGAAATTATGTTTTTAATTAATGCTATTTACTTTAACGGGAAATGGCATTATCAGTTCGACAAAACCCAAACTCAGACCGGACCGTTTACTCTTGGGACTAGCGTTGCTGCTAACGTTCCATATATGAAGATTAAGGAGCAATTTGGATATTCTGAGCAGTCAGGATACGAAGCACTAAAAATGCCTTACGGACGCGGAAAATTTGGAATGGTTATTATCCTGCCCGACGAGGGTAAAACACCAGATCAGATAATCGAACTTATGACTCCTACAACATGGGCTACTTTAAATACTTCACTTAATACCCCTGTTAAGGTTGATGTGTGGATGCCACGTTTTAAATTTGCCTGGGAAACTGAACTTAAACAAATTCTCTCATCGCTTGGAATGTCTGTGGCATTCTCCCCAAGTGATGCTAATTTTTCAAAAATTAACGCCTTTGATCGCCTATATATCACTAAAGCTAAACATAAAACCTTTATTGAGGTAAATGAAGAGGGAACCGAGGCTGCTGCTGTAACATCAATAGGTATTGGTGTAACAAGTATCGGACCAGGCGGCCCAGAGTTCCACGCCACGCGACCATTCCTGTTTTTTATAACAGAAGAAGATACAGATGCAGTAATTTTTGCCGGTAAAGTTGAAAATCCGTTAAATTAAAATGAAAATGAAAAAGATGTGTGGTTTATTGATGCTGTTTCAGTTAGTACTGGTTTCCTGCAATGATACACTTTTAGAGGAGAAACAAGTTGCTTGCTATTTTCAGTACGAATATGTGAACTATGCATGGGGCTTTAATCATTCAGGTTTTACTATCACTCCAGCAGGCGAATTGTTTTCGTTTGTTAAAACAACTCCTTGGGTTTTTGCCGAAAATGGCAAACTTTCCTTAACGGCATTAAACAAGAATCTTCAGGCTTCGGTAAAAGTAGATTCACTTATAAGTAAAAAAGATATTGCGTATTATCAGCAACTCGCACTATCGGCTATGGCAGGAAAAATTGGTGATCCAGTAAATCGCGGTGCCGATATGGGTGCTTTAATTTGTAAAATTATTGTTCCCGACACAACTAATTCCTCAAATGGGTTTCTCGAGATTATTCTTTCTGAAAAAGGAGATTGGGAGAGAAAAAACCTTGCTCCCGAAGCTACCCTGATTGCCGAATGGCTGGCTAAATTAAAGTTTCATTAAAAATAATTGATTAGGTTAACACCTTACGCACTTAGGTTTCACTATGAAAGGTAATATGTTTAGCAGGTTTTTTTGACGCTGATATTTCTTTTGCTGTGCGATTTGGGATTATTGGTGCATATTTTCTTTTTGTAAGGAATTTCTTAGCTTTGGCAAAAATTATTTTTATGGGAGCAATATTTCAAAAGATTATTGAGTGGTACATGGTTCATATCACTTATTGGACAGTTTTTTTGCTGATGGCTATCGAAAGTTCGTTTATCCCTTTTCCCTCCGAAATTGTCATTCCCCCTGCTGCCTTTAAAGCTGCAAACGGTGAAATGAACATATTTCTTGTTGTTTTCGCAGGAACTATGGGTGCTTTAGTTGGAGCTTTATTTAATTACTATTTCGCCAAATGGCTTGGCAGTAAGTTACTGCTTAAATTTGCCAATACGCGTCTTGCACATTTGATGCTGATTGATCAGTCTTCGGTGGAGAAATCAGAAAAATATTTTCTGAAACATGGAAAAACATCAACCCTCATCGGACGCTTAGTTCCTGGAATCCGTCAGTTGATTTCGTTACCCGCCGGTTTAGCAAACATGAAAATGAGCGATTTTCTCCTTTACACAACTATCGGATCCACACTTTGGAATGTTATCCTTGCACTTTTAGGGTATTTCTTTTGGTCTCAAAAAGATATTTTGGATAAATACTATACCGAACTCTCTCTCGCCTTTCTGGGATTAGGAGGATTGTATGTAGCTTATTTGATGTACAACGGATTCAAAAAGAACAAAAATGTTCAGGCGAACAGCTAAGTAAGAAACTTTTTATAAAGGTCAAAAACCGCTTCAATTTGTTTTGGTGCGGTTTTTTTACCTGTCACTTATCCAAAAACCTTTTCGTCAGAAAAAATTAATTTGTCGTTTTAATTACTTTGCTCGATTCGCCACAATGGATAAAAAGTAATTCTATATTTGGACGATTCCAAAAACCAGATTATTTGACTTAATCATAAAAAGTACCGGTGCTTAAGAGAAAGGCCATTACCAATCTCGTCATAAGTAATTGAGGAAATACACTTTTGATTCATCTCTTTTTGCAAGGTAATATCCAACATCTCAATTTCCTAATTAATATGTTGATTTGTGACACTTACTAATCCGATTCTAACCAATATTCTATTGATTCTATTAGTTTCTGTATCTAAAGTCAACAGAAAACAAAAATGAATGATTATCGTTCCTTGTTTACTAAAAAATCGTTTCCCACCTTCCCCAAACTCAATAATTGCCCATTTTTTTGATCGGGTTTATGATACGTGATAATATATCGGAATTAGTGGTTATTTATCAATTTAACAGCTCAATGGCATAGTTCAACAACCTATCTTTTTTCGGTAAATAACAAAATTTATTCACTTTATAGAATTTTGGTGGGATTTTATCGCCATATACTTAGCCTTGACAAACATGATTTTTTAGTAGCACCCAAAATTGTAAAGTTTTTCACCTTTATCTTTAATATACTAAACACACTCATAGCCAATCAATGGTAAGCAGGCACCACCGAACGAAATCTGAAAGATAATCAGCCGCAAGATACTTGTTCATACCTATCCCATTTTTTCGGGAATTTTTCGGAAAAGCAATCTCAAGCTTATTTGCACGGAGCCAAAAACTCTGTTCTGACTTTGCTTTAAGTTTGGAATTTTCTCCCGAATCCTGATTCCCGAATCATTACATTCTCGTGACTTATGCGTACTTATCGGGACACATTGACAAACAAAATATCCCTCCTAAAAAACTAATATGTTGTTGTTTGGTAATAATGACCATAATTTGTTTGGTTGCTGATAAGAATTCCGTTGGTGAAACGCACCTGGGTTTTTAAGGTACACAAAAAGCCCGAGATTTACTTTACGAATAAACCATTATATGCCTTATTTTATAAATTTATTTTGACGAAAGGACCATAGTTCACCGGTAGATATAAAGTTAGAAAATCCTTTTTTTGTTAAACCTCTAATTAGTGCTTTATCGCCTGACCAAACTTTTGCCTTGAATTGCTTAGAGAAATCAATATAACTAATATCCTTTTTGTCAATTTCCAAAACTAAATTTTCTGCAATATTCCAATTCGAGTGACTAACCTGTTCATCTGAAATAAAGCTTATTGATTTACATATTTGAAATTCGGATTCAAGTACTTGTTCTAATGTAAGATTTGATATTTTAACCAATTTATCGTGATGATGTTGAATTTAAATCCTTAGGAAATATGGCGATATGAATTTAAAAATACCATTTGAATTAATCAACAAATCCCCGATTTTACCATCAGATTTTAAAATACGATTAAAAACGATATTTGCATCAACAATAATTCTCACTTTGAAAATCTGTGTTTGTTTTGATTCCACCAGTTTTCATTAACCTCATCTGCCAGTTTATCTATTTCAGACTGCTTTGCTTTACTTTGTGATGTTGCTTCCAAATACCGACCATAATCTATTAGTCGTTGAATACCAAATATATCAACATTGGAAGACATGGTAATCACTATTTTGTTATTTTCAATTTTTTCAATAATCATATCATTAAATTTTCAACAAATATACAAATTAGTTTTTGATGTTAAAATGGTTTTTAAGTACTACAAGTGAATGAATTTGAAACAAGCTAAATAGCAAAAACAAGCACTCCAAGGTAATCTCAAACTAAGAAGCAAAGTGCCAAAAAACATTGTTTTGACTGCGCTTAAAATTATGGGATTGCCTCCCGAATCCCGAATCCCGAATCCCGAATCGTACCTCTCGGGACACAGTCGTGCCTCTCGGGATACGGTCGTAAACTCTCGGGACAAGACACCAAACACTTTGAACCTGCTAACAAATTTATTTACTATCGTTTAATTACCAATGACAATTACAGGATGAAGATCGTCTAAAATTGTGGATTTCGCCACAAAATTACAAAAGTCGCATGATAATTTCTATCAAACTTGTAAGTAGTCACTCACTTAGTACCTGCAATTGCGCGGAGTGCGAAACCAGAAGAAATTTGAAAGATAATCATCTGAAATCCAAGGCAATAATTTGGTAAAAGATATTTATAAAGAGTTTTGCTTTCCGAATACCACATTTTATTTCCTGAAAGAATCATATTCCGGAAACTAACCGTGGATTTTCAAAA
>CAILKW010000503.1 GCA_903834845.1 uncultured Bacteroidia bacterium
GCTCCATATCCGCTACAAATTGACCACTTTTATTAGCAGGAATACACCATTCGGTTATTTTCCAAGGTTTAAGTTCGTTTTTTTTAAAACCTTTCTTATTGTTTCATGAGAAACACTTTCAACATATTTTAGTTCAACCATTTTTTCTGAAAGTAATCTCAATGACCAACGTGCAAAGCCCTCTGGAGATTCACTACAAGCTATTGATATTAGATGTGCTTCAAAATCACCATCAGCTTTTTTCTCATAAACACGTGTTCCGGTGTTCCTTTCCAATACTCCCTCTAAACCATCCTCAACAAATTTTTTCTTGACTCTGTCAATAGTTCGCATACCGACTTTTAGTACCTCACTTATTTTTTTATTCACTATTTTTTCTGAAAATTCTCCTTCATCAGTATTCAGAAGAATATATGAATTTCTAAATTTTTGAGAGCTATGCACACCCCTGTTGATAATTGCATGTAATTGTTCCCACTCTTCTTTGTTCAATGTTACTTTGTACCGTTCCATAATTTTGTTTTAACCAGACAAAGTAATAAATAATTTACGTTATTTCATATTGACACGACACTAATGCGATATCTAAGGTAAAGAATAGTAGGCAACCTCTGCAAAAAAGAATTCAGACATGTTAAGCTTTGAATAATCGAAATGGCTGATGACCCTTTCAATGATCTCCCGGTTTGCGCTGTCACCTGCCAAGGCAATGATGGCTGCCGCTGCAAGAGGATTGGTCATGAAAATCCGCTCATAATTTTTTCGTGGTCCTAATTTTTTCGTGTCTCCCATTCGAGAAAGTTTTTCTCCATCAGCCTGGGTTTTCTGAGGGAACCAGGTTGAATAGCCTTCGCGCCAATTAGTGTGCCCGAATACTTTTGTGTCATTATTGTCAAAATATTTATATTCTCCAATGACACTCAAGGCATTACTGGCATTTAGTTTTATCCCGGTACTATAAGCTTTTTTAATCTTTTCATCATTTTCCATTTTGAAAAGGTAGGCCAAAGTAGCCTGATTTTTTACATAAATCCATAATGCACTATTGTCAAGGTTACGTCCAACCGCTTTGAAGATTAAGCTGTCGACCCGGTATCCTGATGCGCATATTTCTAATCGCGTTTTGTTGGCTATTTCGGGCTGTTCAACGGATCCGCGGGGAATTTCGTACAATGCATTCCGATATCTTTCGAGCCACAGCTTATCTTGTGTTAATTGGTACATCATCCTAAGAGTAAACAAATAGGATGTAACTTCAAGATAATTTTTGGATTTTAAATCTCCGCGAAACTCTCCTTTAAAATGACCATCGCAAGGAAGTTTCCAGTCTAAAGTGTATAAAGCAGAAGTTACCTCCAGTAATTTGTTCTTGACCAATTGCTTGTGTTCAGTAGTTGGAAAATCGCTCATGAGATAGCTATATAGTCCAAGATACCATGGAATTGTTTGATCCATCGATCCCAGCGGATAATGACATTTCCCATCCGTTCCAACACCTCTGGTAACAAATCCGGTGACATTGGATACCGAGGCACATTTCAATAGCCCATCGGCCAATCGTTTTGCTTTATCCCTGTCGGTTTTATTTCCACTTCGGCGGGCCCTTTCACATGCGGCAGATAAATACAAACCGGTAAAGAATGAGCCATTCTCAATTGGACTCCACCAACCCATCACATTGGGTCGTCCCAACTCACAATCTTCAGGAGTTGGTAATTCCCCAACGAAATCATAAACAATTCCATATTGATCAATAAACTTAGCCCAAAGCTCTGTGTTCGCCTGTTCAACTGCTTTTGAGATGGATTTTTGGGCATTCGTAGGTGTTGACATTACTCCCAGAATGGAAGCAATTGTAAGTGTTTTGATGAATCCAATGCGCAATTTGAATGTAAAATGCTGTAATTCAGAAATGAAATGCAATATGTTTATTATTTTCATTTGTACTATTTTTTTTATTGTTAATTTACTTATAATGTGGTCTTTGCTTGCAGAGTTTTGCCTTTTCAATCGCCTGCTTTTAGTCAACAGTTAGGCTATAATACGCCACTTCTGCGAAAAAGAATTCTGAAAGATTCAGTTTGGAAAAATCATAATGACAGATCACGCGCTCAATGTTTTCGCGGTTTGCGTGGTCACCAGACGAGGCTATAATGGTTGCCGCTGCAAGAGGATTGGTCATGAATGATTTTTCATATTCTCTTCGCTTGCCAAGCTTTTCCGTATCGCCTTTTTTTAAGAGATTTTCAGCATCAGCCTGTGTTTTTTGGGGTAACCATATTGGGTATCCCTCACGCCAATTAGCGTGTCCGAATTTCTTCGTATCGTTATTGTTAAAACCCCTATAATCTTCAATTACTTCCATTGCATTATTTGCATTTTTAGCTAAACCAGTCTGATAAAATGTCCGGATGGTTTTGTCCTTCTCCAATAAAACAAGTTGAGCCAACGAAGCCTGATTCTTTACGTAAATCCATAGTGAGTTTTTGTCGATGTTACTCCCCGTGAAAATTAAACTGTCGATCCGGTATCCGGCTGCACATATCTCCAAACGCGTTTTGTCGGATACTGAGGGTTGTTCGATTGAACCACGCGGATGTTCAAACAAAGCGGTCTGGTATCGTTTATTCCAAATATCATTGTTTGTTATTTCATACATTGCTCTGATTATGAATAAATAACTGGGTACTTCAAGAAAGCGCTTGTCTTTGAGATCGTCTCTATATTGTCCTTTGAATATCCCATCGCAAGGAAGTTTCCAATCGTTCATGTTGAGTGCGTCAGCTACCTTTTCCATTTTGCTTGCAACCAGTTGTCTTTCTGTTTCACTGGGTATGCCACTTTTCAAATAGCGGTATAATCCCAGGAACCAGGGCACTGTTTGATCTGTGGAACCGACGGGATAATGACACTGACCATCCGTGCCTACCCCTCTTACAATAAACCCGGGGACATCAGAAACAGAGGCACATCTCAACAATCCATTGGCAAGCTTTTTAGCCTTTTCCCTGTCTGTTTTGTTCCCACTTCTTTGAGCCTTTTCGCACATTGCCGTTAAATACAAGCCTGTAAAAAAAGCGCCATCCGAGATCGGACTTCGCCATCCAATAAAATTGGGACGACCGATTGAACAATCTTCAGGAGTTGGAGTTTCGCCAACATATCCATGCACAATGCCGTATTGATCTACAAATTTCTTCCAAATCTCCTGATGAGCCAGTTCTACAGCCTTGTCAAGCGGAGAAGGGAAAGAGAATGATTGCAAAACAAAAAACGCCAAAACATATGAAATGATTCTAAAATAATATGCTTTTATCATGCGTAAAAAACTGTTTAATATAGAGTGCCTGTTTTGTATTTTACAGGCACTCTATGATTGGATGCGATTTGGCTTATTTCCCATTTACCCAGCCTTGATTCTGAACAAGCTTTGGATTCATGATGAGTTCTTCAATCGGTATAGGGAAATAATATTGTTTGGGTTCAACAAATGCCCTGCCGTTTGGCAAAGACTTTTGATATGGGGCTAAATATCCTTTGGTATCTAAATATACGTCTGTCCCAACCCTTACTGTAGGATACTGATACTTATTGAATTTCATCCCTTTGATTGCTTCAGGCGCAAGTAGCAATTTTCCTGCTTTCCAACGTATAAGGTCGTCCCATCTAAAATTTTCAAATACCAGTTCGACCCTTCTTTCACGCCTGATTTCCCGGATTAATGGAGTCGGAGTATATCCGCAATAGGTTTGGTATCTGGCATCCATCAAGGGATCATTTGGGATGGTATTTAGTTTCAGGGAGGGCATTCCTACTCTGCTACGGAGTTTATTCACCGTGTTGTCCAGATCGGTCTGAGCACATTGACCAAGTTCCGCTTTGGCCTCTGCATTAATCAATAAGACCTCTGCATATCTGTAAACAGGACATGGCATAACTCCATTCGTTAATTGTTCAACTTCTGTCAAATCCACTTTCCAGAATTTTATTGGCCAATATCCAGTGGGTGATGGATAATCGTCGCCGGAGCCTCTGATAGGTGGCATCATCTTATTATAGCCGGATCCGCGGTCTAGCAATGAATTTGAAAGTTGAAGGTCAAGCGCATATTCTCCCGGAATACTGATTGTTTGATGTAATCTTGGGTCTCTTTTGATGACTTCGCTTTGAATGCTGTCATCGCCACGATACAGTGGACTTACGCTAATGGGCAACCCATCTGAACAAAGGTACTCTTCCACCATTGATTTGGAAAAACCAGCCTGATTATACGATTGATGCCAGGCATAATATCTCAGGAAGCCATTTCCCAATAAACCGGATGAATACCTTTTCCATAAGATAACCTCGGAATTATTATCATACTGACTCTGAATAAATAATTGATTATAATCCTTTTCTGGATTTCCTGTGGACCATATTGAGTAGCGATTTGAGCTGATCAACTCATTGCTTGCAGTAACGGCTTCCTGCAGGAATTTATCTCCGGATAGGCCAATTTCCTTGTGGTATTTACGGAAGGTGCCTTCAAAAAGGCAGATACGTGCTTTCAACAACAAAGCCATATCTTTGTTTAAACGATCTTTTTTTTCTGATCCTTTTGCAGGAAGCCATTTCGCGGCTTCATTGATAGTGGCAAGTACAGAATCCATCAACTCACTGCGAGGTGTTCTCGCAATGTATAATTCTTCGGAATTTGTTAGCAATGGTTTAGAAAACCATGGAACTTCACCAAACAACTTTATCTTTTCAAAATAATCCCACGCTTTGAAAAACAGAACTTCGCCTGCATATGCTTGCTTAATAGTTGGGGCGATTTCTGCTTTCTGGTAGTTGACTAAAAAATTGTTCAAGGCTCGCATTTGTGTCCAGTTCCATCCTCCGCTACCTGCTGCAGTGGTCTCAACATAGGTTCCATTCACCATTTTGACAAGAGAATAATCTGTGGGAACGCTATTGTCAGAATGATTATCTCCATACGGAATTGAGGGCCCCTGATAGCCCCATGGAACTGATGTTGTCAGAGCGCCGTCAAATCCCTGAATAAAACTTCCATAAAATGAATTGCAATACAGTTGAAGATCCGATTCGCTTTTCCAATATGTTTGGTCAGTAATGCTGTCCAAAGGATACCTCTCCATAAAATCATCATTGCATCCTGCTAACATTAGCAGCGCAAAAATTGCTGATATAAAATATTTATAGTTCATGATAACGTCTTTATTAATATAGATTATTGACAATTAAAATGTTACCTGTACCCCAAACGTGTAGGAATGTAACATTGGATAGGCATCTCCCATTAATTCCGGATCCAATACATCAGGAACTTTACTGATAGTTAAAAGGTTATATCCCGAAGCATAAACCCTGAGTCTGCTTAGATCAATTTTCTTTGAAAGCTTTTGTGGCAGGGTATAACCCAATGTGATATTTTTCAAACGTGCATAGGATGCGTCGAGCAAATACCGGGATTGTACTTCCATATTTTTTGTGGCGGGCTTGAAGGCCGGGAAAAATGCAGTAGTTCTTTCAGGCGTCCATGAATCATAATAAGTAAATTTAGTACCGGAACCTCCGTTGATGTTGCTTCCATTGATTAATCCCCAATAAAAGAAACTATTAGTCCAATAGTCTCTTTTCCCTGTACCTTGCCAGAACATGTTGAAGTCAAAATTTTTCCAGGCTACATCTATGTTCATCCCATATTGATAACGTGGTGTAGAATTCCCAATGATCTTTTTGTCGCCGGGATCTCCAACCGTGGTCGCACCGTAACCTATTACCTTATCATTGTTCAAATCCATAAAGCGTACATCTCCGGGTCGCCAGACTCCACCATTAATTTTACTTTGATTCGGGGCATTTGCTATTTCATCACTTGTCTGAAAAATGCCTTCTGTTACGTATCCCCAGATTTCACCCATCTTTTTCCCTTCGTAAAGAGATGAAATCAGTTTTTGTGGATTGCCTGAGAAATCAATAATTTCAGATTGATAGTCTGATAGTAGGAAGGTAATATTATACTTGAGTCCATTTTCCATCTGGTCATTCCATCTGGCTGAGAATTCCCATCCATTTGTTTTCATGCTTCCCGAATTTTGATTGGGTACAGATGTTCCCAAAACAGAAGGCAATTTTTCTGCGGATGTCAGAATATTGATGGTTTTTCTGTTATACCAATCATAATTCAATGTCAACTTATTCAAGATGATAACATCCATTCCATAGTCCAATGTTGTCGCAGTTTCCCAAGTAAGGTTGGAACTAACGAGTCCGGGTGGATTAATCCCAATTGGACGAACTCCATTTATAATATATCCTACTTGTGGAGTCAAGCCGTATGTTGAAATGTAGGCATAATTTGCTACATCTTGATTTCCCAGGCTACCATAGGAAGCTCTTAACTTGAGGTTCTGGATGATTGGTTTTAACTCTTTCATAAAACCTTCTTCAGAAACTCTCCAACCTGTAGAAAAGGAAGGAAAGAATTTGAACCTGCTATCTTTCGGAAATTTTGAAGATCCGTCATATCGGCCGTTCATCTCGAAAAGGTATTTTTTGTTAAAAATATAATTGAATCTGCCGAAAGCGCCTCTGATGGCATAATGTGATTCACCATCTCCGAGGGTCTTCACTCCTGAAGCCAATTGTAAAACCGGCACATTGTCCGAGACTAAATCCAGTCCCTGCGACCATAGATTTTCGTCCTGAAACAGTTCCTGATTAAAACCAGCCACAGCGGAAATCTCATGTAACCCGACGAAGGTTTTTGCAAAATCAAAGTAGGCGTTGTAAACAGAATAGTCACTTTGAGAATGTGTTTTCTTTACTGTTGAGTTTCCTTCGCTTGCACGAGGCGTCCACGATCTGTCAATATTTGGGAAATACGGCAGAAACAGTTTCTCATTATTATTGATGGTCCTGTATGCAAAATCAGTTTTAAAATTAAGCCCTTCAAATATTTTGGCTGTGGCTCCAGCTTTTAGCATTAAGGTTCCCGATTTAGTTTTAATATTACCCTGCATACCGTTTGCAAAATTAGCAGTTAACCTTTCACCTACAGGAGAATTTGCTGGTGTTAGCAATGGAGTCATGAGGTTTCTCCATCCCTGCTTGGCCATGAATTCGAAATAAGTCGTATTTTCAACATATCCTCCAAATCCGTTGGGTACTTGAGAATTATATAGAGTATACATCGCTTTGGTATCTAATTTCAACCAATTGGTAACATCCGTTGAAAACCCAAGTGTTGCATTGAAGGTCTTTTTATAATCCTGGTTCTTTTTCATGATCCCGTCCTGATCACGGTATCCAAAGGAGGCATAATAATTGCTTTTTGCACTTCCTCCTGATATGGACAATATATGATTTTGCATGGGAGCATTTTGGCGAATCACCTCTTTCCATGGATTGACATTGCCAACCCAAACGATTGCGCTACCATTCATGTAATAACTCGGAGATGTTCCCGGATTATTAAAGTAATTTTTTACCTGAGTTAATTTGTAATCATCATCAGCAGAAGGTTTTCCTCCGTCTAAAGTTGCCGCATTCATCACTGCTTCCTGATATTCCACTGAATTTAACAATCCAGGATCGCTGATTGGCACTTGTACCTGATAACTTCCTGAATAGGATATTTTTGGAGCTGAGTCTTTACTCCCTCTCTTGGTAGTTACCAAAATCACTCCATAAGCTGCTCTTGCTCCGTAAATTGCTGAAGCAGAAGCGTCTTTAATCACTGATATGTTATCTATGTCGTCGGGGCTCAGGTTATTTATGTCCATCTGCACTCCGTCCACCAGAGTTAAAGGAGAGCCCGTTTGAAAATTTCCACCGGAGAAAGAGGTGCCTCCTCTTATGTTGTAGGAAGCATTTGTAACCGGATTTCCATTTGCAGTTGTTATATTTAGGTTAGGAATCAAACCTTGCAAGGCTTGCCCCAAATTCGAAACAGATTTATTTGCCAAATCTTTTGAAGTAACTTGTTCCACAGCACCTGTCAGATTTATTTTTTTCTGAGTACCATATCCAATAGCCACCACCTCTTCTATCCCTATTGTCTCTTCAGCAAGTGAGACATCAATTACTGTCTTGTTACCAACAACAACCTCCTGCATTTTCATACCAACAAACGAAAACATCAAAACTGCATTTTCATCAATATTGGAGAGTGTGTAATTACCGCTATTATCTGTAACTACCCCAATTGTTGTTCCTTTCACCACTAACGAAACACCGGGAAGTGTTGCACCTGTTTGGTCAGTAACTTTTCCGGTAATCTTTTTGCCCTGTTGCTGGCTATTTTGATCAGTAATAATGATATAACGATCAACAACCTGGTAATGAAAATCACCCGGTTTTAAAACTTCATCCAAAACACTATTAATAATTTGATTATGTACATTTAATGACACAGTCTTCTGTGCATCAAGTTTACTGCTGTTGTACGCAAACTTAAACTCCGAAAGCGACTCAATTTTTTTAAAAACATTTTCAATAGTCGCATCTGTCATCTCAAACGTCAACCTCGTCGCCTGAGAATAGGTTTCTGACGCAAAAGTCATAAAACCCAATGAAATAAGAATAACTGTCAGTTTCATAATTAAAAGGTACTTCCGAATAGAAATAAAAATACTCCTAAACAGATTTGATCTGCTTTTTTTCATACTTTTGTAATGTAAAAATGTTAAACAATAGTTTTGCACTCAAAAGGGGGATAATTCTTCGACCAATTATCTCCCTTTATTTTTTAATCATATTTGACTTTTTTGGTGATAAAATAATCTTACCATCTTGGTACTTGTAATTTACTGAAAGTGTCAGCCCAATGATCTCCATTAAGCGATCAAGCCTTTCGTCCTGATAAAGCTCAACAGTTAAGCGTCTGTCCTGCAACTTACTCTCATCGTAAACCACCTCCACATTATACCAACGCTCAATCTTCTTTACCAGATTACTGAATTTATCGTTCTCGAAAACAAGCTGGTTTTTTCTCCACCCTGCTAATTGTTCACTTTTGAAAGAAGTTGCAACAAGTTTTTGCTCAGATTTTAAATAAACAAAGGCTTGCCCGGGGTTTATTTCATTCTCTATTGATTGACTGGCGTTACTCGAAGGAATCAACACGCTAACTTTCCCTTCAAACAGAGTTGTTTCTACTCCATCTTCGTCAGGATAAGCCTTTACGTTAAATTTAGTTCCCTTTACCTTAACTTCCAACCCTGAAACATGAACAATAAAAGGTTTGTGCTCATCTTTACTGACCTCAAAATATGCTTCTCCATCCAAATAGACATCCCGTTGTTTACTGTTAAAACTGGTGGAATATCTTATTTTGGAATCAGAATTTATCCAAACCCTGGTACTATCGGAAAGAATAATTTGTGATTTCTGACCCTTAGGAATAATGGATTCCGTAAAAAGTTCAACCGGAGGTTCATAATTGGCAAACCAATACAACAGACCCAAACTTATAATAGGGATTAATAAGAATGCCGCTACTTTCTGATAAACTCTCAAAATACCTTTAAATGACCATTTTGATTTAAGGGTTTGCACATTCGTGTATTCCTGAATTTGTTTTAAAATAATTTCAATCTGTGCATTCGAATCAATTTCGGCGGATGCTGACCAATGTTCCAATAGCCATCTTTCCACCTCGGTTTGCGCCCCCGGATCTGAAAGCCATTGCTTCAAATTAATCAGTTCCTGTTTTTTGCAGGTCTGCCCTATTAAAAACCTGTTAGCTATGTCAATTATTTCTTCAGACATTTTTATAAATTATTTGTAAGTAATACGAGCTTGATGGGAATTTCCGTGAAGGGAAAATGAAAATTTATTTAAAAAAATGCGTAAATAACAGTATAGTCTTAATTTTGAATTCTTTGCGAAGATATTCCAAGGCATTACGTATCTGTGAATCGACCGTATTCTCTGAAATATTAAGTTGCAGGGCAATCTGTTTGTAGCTTAGACCTTCAAACTTGTTTAAACGAAATATTTCTTTTCTGCGTTCGGGAATCTGGTCCAATAATTTTAATAACAGTTCTTCGTGTTCAATCATCCTGTTGTTGTCAGGTACTTCGTCAATAAGCATATCTTTCTGAAAAAGATCGTCTGCAAAGTACAATCGTTGGTTAACAGATGATTTTAATTGATCTAAAACCAAATTTTTGGCGATGGAAAAGAGATAAGACAGAAAATCTTTTTCTGTCTTAATACTTTGCCTTTTAATCCAAACCTTGATAAACACTTCCTGAACAATCTCTTCCGAATCTATTCGGCTTGGAGAAAACTTTTTGGTAAATCCGTTTACCTTGTTTCTGTATTTATAAAATAGAATCTCGAAAGCGAGTGAATCGCCCTCTTTCAGTTTATTAACCAGGTCTTTATCAGTATGCAAAAACTTCTTCATCCTGTCGTAGTTTTTAAAACCCGAAAATTCGTTTTTGATTCTGCAAAGTATATATTATTTGAAGATAATTGCAAATGAAATAATCATCCTTAGGAGAATGGTATCTATTGCCATTTTTCGTTCGAATGCAGTAATGTTTAGTGAAGTTTAATCATAATATTTTGGATATTTTCAATAAGGTCAACAGGCGGCAAAGAATATTTCAGGATAATAAAACCAAAATAAGCAAAAACAAAAAAGGCTGTCAAACGACAGCCTTTTTAAGTTATTGTAGTATAAATGATATGGGGATTGTAAATTGTTGTTTTACTTTCATCCCTCTCTGTTTTGCAGGTTCCCATTTTGGGGAAGAAGTTATTACTCTGATAGCTTCTTTATCAAGCGAAGGATCGACGCCACGTACTACTTTAACGTCAACGACTTCACCTTTTGAATTCACTGCAAATTGTACATAAACTTTACCTTGAATACCATTTTCCGCAGCAATCGGAGGGTACTTTAAGTTTTTCGTAAACCAAGCGCGAAAAGAGTTAAGATCACCTCCTTGGAAAGAAGCTTGTTCCTCTACGATAAGAAATACAGGTTCTTCTTCTACGATTGCCTTTTCCTCTTCCTTTACAACTTCCATTTTTTCAGGAACAGGCTCATTTACAACAGCTGCAGTTGCCTCGCTTACAGTTGCAAGTTGTACTTCCACTTTCACACTGTCAACCACAACAGGAGCAACATATTTAACCTGTTGTTCTGCAGCTGGCGGTGGTGGTGGTGGAGGTGGAGGAGGTGGTGGTATATCGTCCTCGGCTTTAACATTTTCCATACTTACCACAGTGCTTTTTACCAAAACAATATTGTTAGCTCTGTTATAGTATGCTTTAATGAAAGGCACTAATACGCCACAACCTACACTGAAAAAGGCTATCAGAAAAGCTATCAATAAAAATTTTCTAAACTTTTTTCGCAAAACGTAAGCCCCGTATTCTTTATTCCTATGCTCGAATACTATTTCCTCAAGGGTTATCGCCGGGTTTTTAAGCAATTCATTATCCATGATTCAAATCCATTTATTATGGTTTATTAATGCCGGTACCTGATGATTTCGAACTGATATAGTTTTGAACCATCGTTTTTTCGACTGAGTTAATATCGACAAGTGAATACCGGGCAATATTGGTTATAGCCATTTCATCGATAATGTCAACAATATTTCGATATTTAACACCATCGGCTGCCTTGATTAAAACAATAGGCCCGGATTTATCTGCTTTATAAAAGCGCTTGATTCGGCCTTCTATTGAGTCTCGTGGTAATTTAAGTTTACCGTCAACCACATCCTTATTCATCTGTGTGATACTCATAAACAACTCTTTATTTCGTTGTAAAAGTACCTTACGAATACCTTCTTTTGTAAAATTGGTTTCAGTTAAAACCGGAAGGTCTTTACTTGGGTCAGCCAATCCACTATACCACAGCACTTTGTCTTCTTCGAAAAGAATTATGCTCAGAGCTCGGCTTTTATCAAGCTCAGGTGGTTTTTCATTCTCTTTCGGTTTTTCCGGAAGAATGATCTCCATTACTTTAGGCTTATTGAATGCAGTGGTAAGCATGAAAAAAGTAAGCAACAGGCAAGCAAGATCAACCATAGGTGTCATGTCAATATGCGTTCCGTGTTTCTTTGCTTTCTTCTTTCCTTTACCTTTATGACCCTCTTCTTGAACTATTTCAGCCATTTTGGAATGTCTTTATAAATTACTTAATAATAAAATCTGCTGGTAACTCAACCGCTTTGAGGTCGGTAGTTAAATTGAACTTATTAACATTATTGTCCTGCAAAACAGCTATCACTTTTTTAACCACCGGGTAATTTGCTGCACCATCGCCTTTTATTGCAAAAGTCAAATTAGTATTGTAGGTGCGGGCAAACCTTATCCACATCATAAGCTGATTATCGAGTGAGTCTATTGGAATTCCTTCCTGCATTGCTTCTCGTGTTTTTGCATCGGGAGCATTAAGAAAACTTTGAATTTTTTTTGCAGGTAAACCAAAAGAAGCTAAACCTTCGAATTTTTTGATTTCTTTAGGAGTAAATTTAATCTGGTAATTACTACCTATCGCTTGCAACACTTTTCCACGAATGTGTTGAGTAGAGTCGGTACCATTATCAACGTTAAAAAAGACTTTATCATCCTTAGAAATCAAAATTGTAACAAGATTGCCATCGATAATTGGCGTTTGTGACGTTGAAGTTGGTGTTTTAATTGGTGCAGCTTCCTCCGGACGGAATGTAGCCGTCAAAATAAAAAAGACGAGTAGAAGGAAAAACAAATCCACCATCGGCGTCATGTCGATTCGTGGTGTTTTTACAGCTATTTTAATTTTTCCCATTATTTCTCAGTTGTTTTTTCTTCAATGTCTGTCTAAACAAAATTTAAAAATTACTTCAAAGTTGAAGCAAATGTTTGCGTGAGACTAAAACTGGCCTCATCCATTTTGTAAGTTGTTGAATCTATTCTGGCAGAATAATAGTTATAGAAAATGATAGCCAGAGTTGATCCTGTGATACCAAATGCAGTATTTACAAGGGCTTCTGAAATACCATTTGCCAAAGCCAATGAATCAGGGGCACCGGCAGTAGCCAAAGCACCGAAAGCACGGATCATTCCAAGTACAGTTCCAATAAGTCCGATTAGCACAGAGATAGAGGCAATGGTTGAAAGGATAATCAGGTTTTCAGAAAGTACAGGTAATTCAAGAGCGGTAGCCTCTTCAAGGTCTTTCTGAAGTGCAAGAACTTTTTGGTCGTTCATCAGGGTTTTGTCAGATTGCAAAAGTCTGTAACGTGCTAAACCAGCCTTCATAACATTTGCAATTGAGCCTCTTTGTTTGTCGCATAAAATTGATGCATCCTCAATTTTGTTTTCATTAAGAAGTGTCTGCAACGTACGAACAAATGAGTTCAAGTTTCCTTTACCACTGGCACTTGCAAGCATGATAAAACGCTCGACAACGAAGGTGAGAAGAATAAGGTTGACCGCGATAAGCAGTGGTACAATAAAACCACCTTTGTAAATGATCCCCAGATAATTACCAGGAAGTGGATGACCGGCATTATTGCCACCTTCAAAGTTAACACTGTTACCCATAATCTGGTCATAAATAAGGTAACCGGCTAATGAACACAAAATAATAACCACTAATACGAAAGACGATTTAAATGCATCTTTTAATGTTTGTCCTTTCATTTTCAATTTCAATTAAAGTAATTATAAAACAATAGTTTAAATTTTATGGGTACAAAGAAAGCAATATTATTTTTAATCTTGCAACACCTGTGACAATTTTTACTTACAATTTTCGTATTTTTTTACTAAAAAAAAACTTCTGCATTATATTATTGTTTTTTGGCGGCAGCGGCGGCGGCAGTTATTGCCTTAGTTAAATCTTTTATTGCCTGATCCGCATCACTATCAGCCGGATCCAATTTTTTAATATCAACATACAACTCACGAGCTTCAACATAGTTTTTGGCTCTATATGCTATTAAGGCCTGTGATTTCAAAGATTGGATCTGCCATTGCTTATTTGCAGGATCAAGATAAAATAATTTCTTATACCATGATTTGGAAACAGGATAGTCTTTCTTTTGGAGGTTGTAATAACCTAAATAAGTATAAGCCTCCTGTAATTCTTTTGCAAACTTGACAGTGTCAATGCCAACTTTTGCAACAAGCGCCTCAAATTTTGGTTGCGCCAAACCTAGCTCACTAGTAGGATCCATACTTGAAGCTGTCCTTGCAAGATAAACATAAGCAGGCATATTATCAGGTTGAATTTCAATCACTTTACTAAATACACTATCGGCCTTTTGAAAATCTGTCAATTGGTAGTATGCTTTACCGATTAACATCAAATCATCTTTATCCGATTTTCCTTTTTTGTTTTTTATATTAAGCCAAATAATAGCATTTTTATACAAACGCGAGTAATAATAGTTTAAAGCTATTTCAGATATCAGATTGACATTGCTTGAATCCATTTGATAAGCTTTTTTAAAAGCATCAAAAGCTTTGGACATGGTCGAAGTATCGTTCTTGGCAACTCTGTACAATATCCGACTGTAGTACAAATAATCTCTTGGTATTATACTTTCAGAATCTGTATTTTTAAAAAACTCTTCAATGTATGCCCTTCCTTTTTCAAGTTCTGGTGGTTTTTTATCATAACAACAATAACCAGCAAGACGATTGAGGTAATTTCTGGATTTATCAATTGCCAAAATTTCTTCAAGTGTCACCAAGGCATTAGTATAATCTTTTGTTCTGAAGAGTGCCTTGGCATACTGAATCTTGGCAGGAATATTATTTCCTGACAAATCAAGGAACTTGCGAAAGTTACCCTTTGCAAGATTGTATTGCCCGGCCATAGTGTATAACTCAGCAAGTTCGCGGTAAACCGGAGCAAAAGTAGAATCAATCTGACGTGCTTCATCAAGGTAAGGTCTCGCTGCATTCAAATTTGTTGCACGAAGATAAATATTACCAATCTTAATTTTTGGCAATGGCGATGTAGGATCAAGACTAAGTGCCTTATTAAAGCTTGCAAGTGCATTTGGTCCATCATTTTGCTGCATATAAACATCACCCGAAGCCAGGTATATTGCTGCATTATTTGGGTCAATTTCCTTTGCTCTCGAAATATAGCTAATAGCTTTATTATATCTGTTCACTTTACCCAAAAGTTGTGATGTTCCCAATTTTGTAAGTAAACGGGCATCTTTGGGTGTCCAGAATTTCTTTTTGACCGGTATGGATGCCTCCGCTTTAATAAAAAACTTATCCGCGGCAATTGTATCGCCTGAACGAAGAAGACATACAGCCCCTAAGCCAATGTTATTCAGCATATTAGATGAATCTTGCTGAATACCTCTTCTAAATAAATCATTGGCCTTAGTAGCCAAATCTTTCAATGAATTCGACAATGTATCCGACAAGTAATCTTTGATAATAGTTTCACCATAGTAGTAATACACATTGCCATTACTCGGATCTTTCTTTATAAGGTCATCAAAGGCTTGCTCCGCAATTTCATATTGTTCACTCGCAGCAAGCTTTAAGGCAGCATTCATCTCCTTCTCAAATGCAGAAACAACAGGAGGAAGCTTTGAAGCAGAATTTTTGTTCTGGCTAATTGCGGTAACCGAAAACAAAGAGAGCAGTAATAAAGGTATAAGTCTCATTTTGTAAATATTTAATTATAACAATGTTTAATTCTTCTTAATCTCGACAATTCTTATTGGCATTGTGGCTGGAACCATTCCCATTTTTAAGATAATTCGTTGCCCGGAATCTCCGGCAACAAATGCTGTAAAACCTGTTCCAAGCCCAGAAAAAGTTTCCCTGTTTATGGTATAAACCTCTCTGATAAAAGGATATTCTTTATTCGCAATGTAAGCAGGATGCGGCGAATAAAAAACCGTCCCATCAGAATCATATTCAGATGTTACGGAAACTACGTTGATTTTGCTTAAAAAAGAATGACTTATTGAATCGCGAGGATCACTTATCCAGTTAACACTAATTATACCCAAGGCTTCAGGATGACTTTCGACAAAGTTCACAACTTCGGAATTTTTACTAACTGAGTAACAATAATCAGGTAATGAGTCAGTTATTCCAAATTTGTTCATAATCGTCTTTACATTGTTAGACTCTGGATTATCAAAAACAACCTTGATATCATTTAGTTTTGATTGGAAGTTGATTTGTTTCCATTTCGAGGTTTTGCCTGTAAAAATATCTTTCAATGTATTGTACCTTATTGATTGGTCAGGATTCGATTTATTAACGATTAAAGCAAGAGCATCATGCGCAATTTTGGTAGTTTTTGGAATAATTAATTTCCCTTTAAGATAAGCCTCTTCGTTACTGGTTAATTTGCGACTGGTGATAATAACTTTGACTGAGTCAACTAAAAATAATTTCAAAATACTGTCTTCTGATAAATAGACAGGGTTAACTTTTGCATCCTTGTACAATGAATGGAAAGTAAATAGCTCAGCATCGGCTAATAGCTGGTATGATTCATCAACAGCAATCTTTGTATTGCCACGAGTAGGCGTTTCATCGGTGAATTTCTTTGGGGTCATTCTACACGAAAATAATACAATGATTAACCCGATTAGCGATATGCCGATTATTGATTTTAAAAGTTTCATAATTAGTCCTCCCTATTTTTGAATTTACGAAAAATATTTACTGACCGGTAAAACCCATAAGAGATTAATAACACTGCAAAAACTACACGCAAATATTTATGCAAATAGTCAAATGAAGGTGAATACAAAATATAAAATGCAAACATAATGATAAGGATTACCATCATTATTCCAAAAATCAACATTAACTGCACTAAATACTCTCTTTTTACCATTTATTCTCTATCTTACTATTTTGTGGTATTGATACTCTTCCTTGTTCTTTGTTCTTTGTTCTTTGAAGCCGTAAAACTATTAAAAAATTCAAAACAAAAGACAGAAAAATCGAAAATGTGCATTTTTTTTTACTAAATAGATCTAAGTCGTTTCAACTGTCAGAAAAACTTACATTCAAAACATTGTGCCGTTTAATATGGAATATTACTTTTGTTATTTGTTTTTTAAATGAAATGATGGGCTTGAATTTTTGATATATTTTGTAATAAAAAATTGCACAAATGAAAGGTTGGAAACATATTTTGTTGATTCTTAGGTTTTTTATGGTTCTTGTTTATTTAGGTGTTGGAGTATTGATACTGTGTTATGACGTATTGCCACTTCCTGTCAACAATACAGGGAGAATCTTTTTGGGTAGTGTTTTCATTCTATATGGAATTTTCAGATTATATTCCTTTCTTTCGCTTGCTTTGGCAAAACATGACGAAGACTAATTAATGTAAATAATCAAGTTACTGTCTGAGGTGATTGTGAGTTTTAATTACTATTATCTTATACTTATTAGATTTTTCTATTCTGTACAATGAAAACACTTTTGTGACCAGAAATCGGGTTCACCAGATAGGATATTTCGCATTTTTTCTGATCAATGCTTATTAACTTGTGTTATGTTTATTGTTAAAAAAGAGGTGTCTAAACTACTTTGTTTAAGTTCCAACTACGATATTTTTGGCTACTACATTTTACATTATCAAACCATATATCTTTTCCATCACATTTTCATTCTGAAATGATTTTAGCCACCAATGATTTCAGACCACTTTACAGACCTTCACCCATGCAAAAACAGCCTTGCATGGGTTTTGTGAATAATCTCAATTATTTGCATTTTAATAACGGGTGCGGATACCATGATAAAACTGATGTATAAATAGATGGCTTAACGAAAAGAAGCAGAGAGAAAACATAGAAAAGTAATAACTCGAAGCAATCTTGCATATTACAAATGCTCTTTCGAAGTTAAAATCGTCAGTTTTGCTTAGATAATCTTACAATCCGCTGAACTTCTTTGCCACGATCACAAGCCCTTTTTATTTTTGCTCGAAAAATATGGGTAGGGTAAGTTTAA
>CAILKW010000504.1 GCA_903834845.1 uncultured Bacteroidia bacterium
GGTCCAATAGGCAATAGAAAAAAACGATTGCAGGCTGGCTTGTCCGATGAAAAATATGTCGGAGCCGTATAGCCAGGTAAAGAACCCGCTAAAGCCCAAAAAGGCAACAATCATGATATAAGCCATCAGCGAGTCGAAGGTGCTCTGTAACTCGCGAATAACAACAATTCCTATCTGTTTCATATGTGATTCTATTTAAGGGTTACTTTTCTGAAAACATCTTCAAGTCTGGTTTCAACAGGAGTTAGCTGATTTAAGTACCACCCTTTTTCAACACAAAGGCCAAAAATGGCTTTGGCGGAATGTTCTCCTTTTATGGAATGTATTTCATATAATCCAGGATCTTCTGCCACAGGGTTGACTATTTCAACCGTGGGCAGTTTCTTTAAAAGTCCATAAACCGAATTTCGCTCGCCCCCAACAATGCCGATTCTCAGAATTTCATTCCCCTGGGCCTGACGCCTCAATTCTTCTGAAGTGCCGTTGGCAACAATCTTACCTTCATTGATAATCAAAATCCGATCACAGGTGGCTTCAACCTCTGCCAATATATGTGAACTTAGAATCACAGTTTTCTCACGTCCAATTGTCCTGATCAGGTCGCGGATTTCAACAATCTGATTGGGGTCGAGCCCGGAAGTTGGCTCATCCAGAATTAAGACCTCGGGGTCGTGAATCAGGGCTTGTGCAAGTCCGACACGCTGCCTGTACCCTTTTGAAAGCTCCTTGATCTTTTTGTGCTTCTCGTTTTTTAGTCCGCATAACAAAACCATGTCTTTTATGCGTTGATTCAATTTGTCCTTTGTAACACCCTGAAGCCGTGCGGCGAACTTCAGGTAGTCGATTACCGGCATGTCGGAATAAAGCGGATTGTTTTCCGGCAGGTACCCTATGTGCTTTTTAACTTCTTCAGGATTGTCTTTCACCGAGACTCCTCCTACAAAAATATCCCCTTCATTTGGTTTGAGATAGCAGGTGATTGCTTTCATTGAAGTGGTCTTTCCGGCTCCATTTGGCCCCAGAAAACCAAGAACTTCTCCGGTTTTTACATTAAAACTAAGTTGGTCAACAGCTTTTTGCGGACCATACGTTTTGGTAATTTTATCCACAATGATGTCCATGAATGATAGATTTATAAATTTCGGGTGGCAAATTTAAAAATCACAATTATTTTTTGGAATATCCAGAAGATCAGTTTAACATGATTTAACAATTTGGGTTAGTAAAAAGTCATAATCCTTTCTTATTCTTTGTTTTGAGTTTAATCAATTTGTTTAAACTCCTCATCAGAATAACTTTAAAACATACTTCATAGCGTCTTCACCCGATACTGTCACATTGGGTTCAATGCCAATTTTATTCAAACTTTTACCTTCGCCTGTATAAAAATCAGCAACCGGTAAATTAAGCTCATATTCTGAATTGATTGTTACATGCTCAGAGAACTCAAATGCACCAGCCGTCTTTTGTCCAACAATTGTAGCAATTTTTTCATTCTTTAGTACAAATGTAAGTACCTCAGCCACTTTTGATGTTCTTGAATCAACCAGAACATAAACCTTACCTATGAACGCTTTTTCGTGAGGAACGATATTCAGATAACTACCCTGCTCTTTGTAAAATTCACCCGATTTATAAACTATCTCTGTAAAGCCACTGAACAGTTTTTTATAATCCTGAGATTTAGGTATTATAGTGTTTCTGTCGAACCATTTTCTAGTTAAATATGCTCCGGCAGCAATGGACTTACCCGAAAGATAATTTGCCAGAACACCAGCTGCATTCAGGCCTAATCGATTATTCCTACGGAGGTCAATGATGAGAGAAGTATATCCTTTTTTTGTTATAATTGCTGCAATGCTATCCATTTCCTTTTGATTTTCAGGGAGCGAATTGGCATCAAATACCGCTAAATTAGATTTTATTTCTCTCAGATTTACAATATTTCTTCGGGTCTGATGCTCATTGTTGGGACGTATTTTACTTATTTCATATTGTGAGAAAGGAAGTTTTTTCCCGAGCCAATAGAAGATAGCAACTAATTCATAATCATCTGAAATTTTGGGTTTAAGTTCATTGACTTTTTTCTTGAAATTCAGCCATTCATCCGATTTTAGCAATAGTGAGTTGAAAAGTGTTTTTTCTGTAAGTGAAAATATGGCGTTGATAATTGTTGGATAATCCTTTAATGGTTTGTTATCCGGCACTTTAATTCCAGTTAGTAAATGTGACCTGTTTCTGTTATCAATATACTTACCTTTGAAATGAATTCCTGAAATTGAAGCTGAAAACTGGTATTGCCTATCAAAATAGTTGAATATACCTTTTAGTAAAAGACTGTCATTTTTTCTTTGGGTTTGCCCTTGAATAAACACAATCTCTGCATATTTCAGCTTCCCGGCAGCTTTAGCCAGCGTGTAGGTAAATATCCCTGCAAGATCTTTCAAAGCATCTTTTCTTGTAAAAGCCTCAAAAGTATTTTTCTCATTATTTACAACGAGAGTGAGTAAAATTTCATCGCCATTCTCATTTCCTATTTTCCAAAAAGATTGAGAAAAAGAATTGATGGATTGTAATATTAAAACAGCAAATATCAGGATTTTATACATATACACTTTTATTTCTGAAATAAAACCATAGCTGGAATCTCTTGTTTTTCAATTCCGGGACCAGAATACTGAACCAGAAGGTACATTCCTCCACCTGCCTGAAAATAGCTAAGTTTTATAGGATAAACACCCGCTGATAAACTAATCTTACCTGTTTTTTCAATGTCGGCTCCGTGAGGACCATCATGGTTAATAACA
>CAILKW010000505.1 GCA_903834845.1 uncultured Bacteroidia bacterium
ACGATTTCGATCGTAATTCCAAATGGCTCGATGACGATAGTCCTGGTTGGGGCGCGAGTTATGGCGATATGGAAGGAAACGTGATTCAGGGCAACAGTTTCGATTATCCATTTATTCACGGAAAAGCAATAATGGAAGCAGACTACTCGTTCGTTTCAGTAAGCGATGAAGTTTTTTGCAATGACAAATACGATATTTCACCTTATTTTGCTACAGATATAATTTTGGGAGAAGAGCGATCAACAATTAGCCTAAGAGATTCTGCTGTAATTGACTACAAGATTTACACTCCGTCATTTATGTCTAAAATATCAGAGATTTCGCAAAACGGTGGTAAGATTTTTATTTCAGGAGCCTATATTGGGTCTGAATTTGGCGAAATAAACGATACAATAACTGCAGCTTTTGCAAGAGATATTTTGCATTTTACATGGCGAACCGGACATGCTTCGAAAGGTGGGTTGTTCTATACAACCGATTATTCACGTGAATGGCTCAACGGAAAATGGAGTTTCAATGTTGGGTATCATCCTGAAATATATACCGTTGAAGCACCTGATGGTATTGAACCCGCCGGAAAAAATGCAATTACAGCTTTTCGATATGGTGAGAATAATGTGAGCGCAGGAATAGTTTTCAACAGTAAATATCAAATTGTTGCAATGGGAATTCCGTTTGAAACTATAATAGAATCATCTGATCGTAAAGTACTTATGCAACAAATCATTCACTTTTTTGAATCAAAATAAACCATCAAAATATATCAATATGAAAAAACAGATTACTTGTTTTATACCCGTACAGTCAGGAATCGAATTTGAATCTACAATTAAAACGTTGAGAGAATCGGGAGTCGTTGAAAAAATAATTCTTGTTGGGGATATACCGTTTACGATCGAAAGCCCCGACATTTCTAACATCAGATTGGATAATTTCAACTCGACAAAAGCATTAAGAATATGTGCCAATAATGTTACTACGGAATATATTCTGCTTTATACCAAAACATTACCTCTCGATCTGGGACAAAATGCTTTGTTCAGAATGATTCAGGCGAGTGAAAACTCTGAGGCAGGTTTGGTTTACTCAGATTATTATGAACAGAAAGATGGTGTTTTAAAACCACATCCTGTAATTGATTATCAGGATGGTAGTCTGCGTGATGATTTCGACTTTGGTTCTTTACTGCTTTATCGCACAGGTGCTTTTATTAAGGCAGTTCAAAGAATGTATCAGGAGTTCGATTATGCCGGTTTATACGACTTGCGATTGAAAGTTTCGCAAAACAATAAGCTCTTTCATTTACCTGAATTGCTCTACACCGAACTTGAATTGGATACTCGGAAATCGGGAGAGAAGATGTTCGATTATGTTGATCCTCGTAATCGGCTGAAACAGATTGATATGGAGGCGGCTTGTACAACTTATTTAATAGATACAAATGCATGGCTCGCCCCAAAATTCAGGGAAATTGCCTTTTCAAACGATAGTTTCTACAATGAAGCTTCAGTAATAATTCCAGTCCGTAATCGGGCCAAAACAATCAGCGATGCCATTAAATCCGTACTGAGTCAGGATGCTGACTTTAAATTTAATCTGATCATTATTGATAACTATTCCACCGATGGAACAACTGAAATTATCAAATCTTTTGCCGATTCTGATAATCGGATTATCCATCTGATTCCTGACCGAAAAGATCTTGGAATCGGCGGATGCTGGAACGAAGCAATTAACCACCCTGCATGTGGTAAATATGCCATTCAGTTGGATAGCGATGATTTATATATCGATGATACAGTGATAAAGAGGATTGTGGCCTCTTTTTACGAACAAAACTGCGCTATGGTAGTTGGTTCATACCAGATGGTAAACTTTAAATTGGAGGAAATACCACCGGGCTTGATAGATCATAAAGAATGGACTCCTGAAAATGGACGTAATAATGCATTGCGAATTAACGGATTAGGAGCACCGCGTGCTTTTTATACACCTGTCATTCGAGAAATCCAGGTTCCAAATGTCAGCTATGGCGAAGATTATGCATTGGGATTAGCCATAAGCCGACATTATCAGATAGGCAGAATTTATGAACCTTTGTATCTTTGCCGCCGTTGGGATGAAAACTCTGATTCTTCGCTCGATATAGTAAAAATGAATACCCATAACTTTTATAAAGATAAAATTCGGACGTTGGAATTATGCGCACGCAGACAGAAAGTCATGAATAGATTATGAAATCATTTTGGAATAATATTAAATCATTCAAAGGGAAAATAGTATAGAAATGGATTTTTCAGAAAAAGCGAGGGATTTAGTCTGTGAGCAGATTTTTGAATGGGATCTTGCTTCAAAAAACTACGAAGGTCTGAAGAAAGTTAAGGTTAAGACATTTTACTTTAATGATTATCATATTGATATTCAGTTTAATCCTGAAAGAATAATCTCGTCAGCTGCCAAAGTTGATTTTCAGTCTATCGAAGCGCGCCCTTGTTTTTTATGTCAAAAAAACCTCCCTTCGCAGCAGCGTGGATTATCTTTTAACGATGAGTACGTTTTGTTGGTTAATCCCTTTCCGATTTTTCCTGAGCATCTAACCATTCCACATATAGTGCACACCTATCAAAAGATCAAAAGTAATTTTGAAAGTATGCTTTGCATAGCAGTTCATTTAAAAGATTTTGTCGTCTTTTATAATGGTGCCAAATGTGGTGCATCGGCACCTGATCATCTTCATTTTCAGGCTGGTGTCAAGGGATTTTTACCTATTGAAAAGGATTTTTACAATGAAAAATGTTGCACGGAACTTCGCCAATTAAACAATGTAATCATATCTCATTGGCCTAATTATCAACGAGGTATCATTACTTTAAGCAGTAATGACAAACAATGTCTGACAGATTGCTTTTATCAAATATACGATCAATTACTAGCAAATCAGACCGATGACACTGAACCAATGCTAAATATTCTGACTACTTTTGAAGACGAAAAATGGATTGTTCATATTTTTCCAAGAGTACTGCATCGTCCGTCACAGTATTTCCAAACAGGTGAAAATCAGATCATCTTAAGTCCTGCTTCAGTTGATATGGGAGGCGTGCTGATCACTCCGAGAGAAGAGGATTTTATTAAAATATCTGCCGCCGATGTGAAAGATATCTTAAAACAAGTCTGTATGAAGTCTCAGGATGTTGAGGCACTTATTAATAGATTGTGATTATTGTTGTTATTTGTAATAAATAATTGATATTCAGATGGAAACTCCTATTATTAAAGTTGGTATAATGGTAGAAAAGGAAATCTTCTTTACCCTTGAAGGTGAATATCATTTTGAAGGTTCACCATTCGCCATAACCGGAAAATGTAAAGTGCGAAAATCAGGGTCAGGTGTTTATCTCGAATCGCATGAAAATAACTTGATTTGTCCTAACGGACTGATATTAAAGCCATTCGACCCAAAATGCGGAAAATTCAGGTTGCATGATGTAACAATAGGAATCAATTTCCATTGGGAAAGGAAGGAAGATCAAACATTTAAAGGTAGTCTTCATTTTATTTGTGACGGAGATAAAATTCATGCAATAAATGCATTAAGCATAGAAGATTATTTAGCGAGCGTAATCTCATCCGAGATGAGTGCTACTTCTTCGATAGAGTTACTCAAAGCACATGCTGTTATATCAAGAAGTTGGTTGCTGGCTCAGATTCAGAAAAATAAAAGTCTCCAAACAATAGGTAAAAAATATCAAACCACATTTCGCACTAATGATGAACTGATTAAATGGTACGACCGCGAAGATCATACATTCTTTGAGGTTTGCGCTGATGACCATTGTCAACGTTATCAGGGAATTACACGATCTACTACACCCTTGGTTGAGAAAGCTGTCGGTGAAACAAGGGGTGAAATACTTGCAATAAGTGATGGCGTTATTTGCGATGCACGATTCTCGAAATGTTGCGGGGGAGTAACTGAGGTTTTCGAAAATACATGGGAATCGGTAAGTCATTCTTATTTGCAAAAAATAGTTGACAGCAACAAAACGCCAAAAGGATTTAGTCTTGCACTTGATCAGGAAAGTGAAGCAAAAAAATGGATTATGGGTAATCCGGGTACATTCTGTAACACTTCAGATAAACATGTTTTAAGACAGGTTTTAAATGACTATGATCAGGAAACAAACGATTTTTTCCGTTGGAAAGTAGTCTATTCTCAGAATGAATTAAGTGAATTGGTTAAAACCCGAACAGGTATAGATTTTGGAAAAATCATTGATTTGATCCCTGTTAATCGCGGCAGTTCAGCCAGGCTGATTAAATTGAAAATTGTTGGTACTAACCGTACAATGATCATTGGTAAAGAATTGGAAATTAGAAAAACATTATCGAAATCACATCTTTATAGCTCGGCATTTTTTGTAGAAAAAGAGGAATATAACGGGAATATTAATTTCATTTTGCATGGAGCCGGTTGGGGACATGGCGTTGGTTTGTGCCAAATTGGAGCGGCAGTAATGGGTGATAAAGGTTATTCGTACCGTGAAATTTTATTGCATTATTTCCGTGGTGCCGCTCTGGAACGTAGATATTGAAAAAAGCAATGTTAATTTAATGATTTTCCCTATGATAAGGATAATAGTTTTTGGAATAATACTTTTATTGTCTTCCAAAGTAACTTATGGGTCGTCCTGGATTCGGATCAACCAACTTGGATATCTGCCTCAGTCGGTTAAAGTGGCTGTTATTATTTCCGATGAACCTATGGAATCAGGTAAATTTCAACTTATTGAAGCAGGATCAGATAAGGTAGTATTTGAAAGTTTATCGGTAAGTTACGATGGTGCAAAATGGGGAATGAAATCAGCCGCTCGTCTTAATTTTTCAGGTTTTTCAAAAGAAGGTCGTTATTACATGAAAATGGGGCCGGCTCAATCGCCCGAATTTGCGATTTCACCCGATGTTTACAAAGGCACTGCCGATTATACCTTGAACTATATGCGCCAGCAACGTTGTGGGTACAATCCCTACCTGAAGGATTCATGTCATACCCATGATGGTTTTATTGTTGACCATCCCACAAAATCAGGTCGGATTATTGATGTAAAGGGCGGATGGCACGATGCAAGTGATTACCTTCAATATGTAACTACTTCGGCAAATGCTGTTTACCAAATGTTATTTGCCTATTCCCAAAACCTGGAAATCTTTGGTGACCAATACAATACCTCAGGGCTACCGGGCGCAGACGGAACACCGGATATTCTCAACGAAATCAGATGGGGATTGGAATGGCTGATGAAAATGAACCCCGATAGTGGCGAAATGTACAACCAGATTGCTGACGACCGCGACCACGTCGGGCTCCGTTTGCCAACAAACGATCCGGCCTCTTATGGGAACGGCTCTTATCGTCCGGTTTACTTTGTAACCGGTAAAGTTCAAGGATTATCCAAATACAAGAACCGTTCAACCGGGGTCTCCTCGACTGCAGGAAAGTTCAGTTCCGCTTTTGCCTTAGCTGCCCGTGTCCTACAAAAAACAGATCCTGATTTAAGCAAACGATTGGCCATCAAAGCGAATGAAGCCTACAAGTTTGGATTGACCGACCTTGGGGTTTCCCAGACAACCAGTGTCGTTTCACCCTATTTTTATGAAGAAGATAATTTTGTTGATGATCTGGAACTTGCAGCAATAGAACTATTTAAACTAACCGGAGATGACTATTTTGAGAAACAGGCTGCTTATTGGGGACAGTTGGAACAGGTTACTCCATGGATGGAGTTGGGCAGGGCACGTCATTATCAATACTATCCGTTTGTAAACATGGGCCATGCCAATCAGGCAAATATGAAAATATCTGCTTCAAAAACTTTCTCAGGATTTATGCACGATGGCTTGAAAGTAATCCACGAAAGAGGGAAAGGTGATCCTTTTCTGAACGGGATTCCTTTTATCTGGTGTTCAAATAACCTGACAGTTGGGGCAATCACTCAGGCAAAGCTCTATTTTGAAGCCACTTCCGATTCGGCCTATATTGAAATGGAAGCTGCATTGCGTGACTGGCTTTTCGGTTGTAATCCATGGGGAACCAGTATGATTTGCGGATTGCCTGCCAAAGGCGATTATCCGCAAATACCACATTCTTCGCTCACATTTCTAAAGGGGGAGCCAACCTGGGGAGGATTAGTTGATGGCCCAGTTTATAAGACAATTTATAACGGGTTGATAGGTATTAAATTAATGAAAGAGGACAGTTACCTCCCTTTTCAGAATGGTATCGCAGTTTACCACGATGATATGGGCGATTACAGTTCCAACGAACCTACTATGGATGGAACAGCAAGCCTGACTTATTATCTCTCATCGCTTGAAAAAGAAGGCATCAGGCAGGTTAAGATGGCCAAAAGTGAAAAAGATGTGACAGGTTCGATCGTCAGGATGAACACTGACCTCAAAACAGTCTATCTGATTTTTTCGGCTGATGAATTTGGGGA
>CAILKW010000506.1 GCA_903834845.1 uncultured Bacteroidia bacterium
CACACCCGATTCACGACATGGTGGAATGGGTGATGTGGGAGCAGCAACTATGCCTGATGCGAATTCGCAATATGTCAATCCCTCGAAATTTGCTTTTACCGAAGGGAAATTCGGACTTTCACTTTCATACACCCCTTGGTTGCGGGCATTGGTCAACGATATCAATCTTGCCTATTTGTCGGGGTATTATCGTTTGGATAATAATCAGGTAATTGCATCGTCTCTACGCTATTTTTCGATGGGAGATATTACTCTGACAGGCTTAGATCAAATGACTCAAGGAACGGTTAGTCCAAGTGAATTTGCTTTTGATGTTAGTTATTCCAGAAAGTTGTCGGACAAATTGTCGGGAGGTGTGGCATTGCGGTACATCCGCTCTGACCTTTCCGGTGGAATGTCAGGTTCCGGAGCTGGATCTGAGGCATACACTGCCGGTAATGCTTTTGCTACCGATGTCTCGTTTTACTATACAAGTCCGTTGGGTGGTGAATCAACCACAAAATCAATAGCCGCCGGTGTCAATTTTTCAAATATAGGTTCAAGAATTTCTTATGATCAGGGATCAAACAAGGAATTTTTACCTGCAAATATGAGGTTGGGAGGAACATTTACTAATGCCTTCGATGAATTTAATGTACTATCATTGTCATTGGATTTTAATAAGTTGCTTGTTGCTACTCCATCGGCAGTTTATACCAATACAAATAACAAATCTGTTATCAGCTCTCTCTTTAGCTCTTTTACCGATGCTCCAAATGGTCTTAAAGAAGAAATTCAGGAGGTTACCGTATCTATGGGAGCAGAGTATTGGTACAATAAACAATTTGCCGTACGGGCAGGCTATTTTAATGAATCTGAAAACAAAGGTAATCGTAAATATTTCACTGCAGGTGTTGGTGTAAAAATGAATATTGCAGCAATTGATTTTTCATATATAATTCCTGTTCAGCGAAATAGCCCTCTTGCAAACACCATTAGGTTTACCCTGTTGTTTAATTTAGATTCGTTTGGAAAGAAAAAGACAGAAACAGAAACTCCTGTTCCTGTTGAAACAAAAGAAGTTATTTCACAATAATTATAAAAATCGGACAATGAAAAAATTCGACTTTCCAAAGATTTTCCGGAGTATAATGGCACCGTCCGGAAATTACCTTTTCGCCGCAATTGATTTGGTATCCGCTGCAGGTTGTAAACAAACAATTACAAAAAACAATTATAAAAAATAATTTTAATACCATGAAAAAAATCTTTTTTCTTTTGTTTTCATTGATGCTCGTGTTCGGGGCAAAGCAAGTAAGTGGAGGTCTTTATGATATTAGTTGGACGGCCTCAAGTTATGAACCAAATGCTACAGGGGTTACCTATACCTTTACTTTTACTACCAGCAACTCTAATAGCCAGGCTTTAAATTTTGAGATAGCAAATGCCAGTACGGCATGGGGGCTCACTTCAACAAGTTACAACGCAAGCGCAGCGAGCGGAGCGTTACGTTTGTGGGGTGACCCTCCATCAAGTTTTCCGGCACATCCCAGTCCAGGTTATAGAATAGTTTTTGCAAATGGATTTGGTAAACTCAGTCAACCCAATACCACTTGGGTCGCTACAATTGAAGGTGTTACAAATGGTCCGGCAGGAACTTACCCCTGGACTACTTTTGCTATATACACTGGGGGGTGGGTTTTAATAGAGAGCGGTACCCCGTCCGCCCTTGTTATTGGTGAAAGTGGCGGCGGCGGTGGCGGCGGTGGCGGCGGCGGAGGAGGTGAAGAAAAAACTCTTCCAACTGTAACTACAAATTCTAATGTAACAAACATCACAATCAACAGTGCAACATTTAGTGGTAATATTACTTCAGACGGCGGCGACCCGGCAGAAATCTTAGGAGGTATCGTTTATGGTAGTTCATCTAATCCAGAAATCCCCGGGTATGGCTTTGGCGATGCCACCGGACCATTCAGTGGGACTATTAACAATTTGACACCTGATCGCTTATATTATTTTAGGGCATGGGCACAAAACTCTGTAGGTACCAGTTATGGAGCCGAATACACTTTTAGAACTCTCCCTGACCGCCCGGCCGATCCATCTAATTTCGCAGCAGTAGCCAATTCAACTTCTCAAATTAATTTAAACTGGGCATTGAATGGAAATAGTAATAATGTTCTTGTTGCATTCAGCGCAACAAATACATTTGGCGAGCCAAGCGGAACATATACATCAGGCAATTCAATTTCGGGAGGTGGTACAGTATTGTATGCAGGTACTAATACAAGCTATAACCATACTTCTTTAACTTCTGCCACAAAATATTACTATAAAATATGGTCACTGGCGGCAAATGGGCTATACTCAATCGGAGTTACTGATAATGAATGGACACTGGCAAATGTGCCATTGGCTCCAACTGTGAACAATCCAACTTTTACAACCCTTGATGTTGAGATCAATGTAAATGGAAATCCTGCTGCTACTGAGTTTGCCATATACGAAACTTCACAAAATAAATTCGTTCAGGCAGATGGAACTTTAGGAGCTTCAGCCGTTTGGCAAACAGCCGCAACTTGGGGAAGCCCGAAAACCGTTACAAATTTAATCTGCCCAACAGTGTACACATTTAAAGTAAAGGCAAGAAACGGCGGATATACAGAAACTCCTTATGGGGCAACTGCCGATGGTACACCTAAAGCCTATCCAACAGTAACTACTCAGGCTGCAAGCGAAATAACTGCCATATCAGCAACCGGCAATGGAAATATAAATGCTACCAACGGATATAATATAAATGCAAGGGGAGTAATTTATTGGTTGTATAATAACCATAATCAGGTTACTACAGATGCAAATGTTACAGATGTTTCAGAGAATGGATCTCATGATTTAGGGGCATATACACGCTCATTAACAAGCTTGTTAGTAAATACCCGTTACAATGCAAGAGCGCATGCTACAAATTCTGAAGGAACCGGCTATGGACCAAGAGTAGATTTCTGGACCTTGGCCAATGTGCCCGATGCACCAACCGTAAACAATCCGACCACTACCACGCTCGATGTTGCGGTCAATACCAATGGCAATCCCGCTGGAACGTCATTCGCCATTTATGATACCTTTACCGGCAAGTATGTTCAAACCAACGGCACACTTGGATTTTCGGAAGCCTGGCAAACCGAAGCTTTGTGGGAAGTCAATGCTTCAAATTCAGCCAAAATCGTAACAGGTTTAAGCGAAAACATCAATTATGTTTTCAAAGTAAAAGCAAAAAATGGAAGTGAAGTCGAAACGACTTTTAGCAGTGAAGTTTCCCTATATACGCTGGCCAAAGTTCCGGCAGCACCAACTGTAAATGCTGCATCAACAACCTCCGTTAATGTTGCCATCAACGCCAATGGAAACAATGCAACCACTACTTATGCAATTCAGGAAACAGTGGGCAGCAAATATGTTCAAGCTGACGGTTCGCTTGGCGATGACGCTGTTTGGCAAACCGAAGTGCTTTGGGAAACCGATGCCGCCAACACTGCAAAAACGGTAATCGGATTAAATGTCAATACCCAAAATACCTTCAAGGTAAAGGCAAAAAATGGAAATGATGTTGAAACAGATTTCAGCGGAACAACATCGTTATATACGCTGGCCAATGTGCCTGCTCCTCCCACAGTGGACAACCCGTCTGCCACCACGCTCGATGTTGCTGTGAATGTAAACAGCAACCCTGCCACTACCGAATTTGCCATTCAGGATTCGGTGAATGTAAACTTTGTTCAAGCCGATGGAACCCGCGGAGCAACTGTTGTTTGGCAAACGGCAGCAACTTGGGGAACTAAACCCGTTATCAATTTACTCACCGGAGTAACTTATTACTTCCGTGTAAAGGCCCGTAACGGTGCCAACGTAGAAACAGCCTACGGTGTTTCTACAGGACGAATGACCTGCTCAAATCCAACTGATGCCGGCATTATCGGTACCGAACAGACCATTTGTTTTGGAACGGAACCTTTGGCTATCACTAATTTAACATTGCCATCAAACTTTGGTGGAACTCTCGAATACAAATGGCAGTATTCCACTGCAGACAATCCTACGGCATTTACTGATATTGTCAACGATTTCAGTGGTTACGCTCCCGGTGCTCTCACCGGTACTACCTGGTATAAACGTTTGGCCAGGGTAACCTGCAAGCCAGACTGGATCGGTGCATCAGAATCGAATGTAGTAAAAATCACCGTTCGTCCCGTTTTCACCGCCGGAAGCATACTTACTACCGGCGAAACAATTTGTTACAACTATGATCCGGCTATCATAGGAAACTCGACAGAGGCAAGCGGGGGCGATGAAACAATTACATATCAATGGATACGCAGTACTGATGAATTTCGAACTATCACTACAATCATAGATGGTAGTGATGCACCAACATATAATCCTCCTGCTAACCTGACAGTAACAACATGGTATCGCCG
>CAILKW010000507.1 GCA_903834845.1 uncultured Bacteroidia bacterium
GAGTTTATTGAAAAACACGGGGGTAAAATATGGGTGGAAAGCATGGAGGGGAATGGAAGCACGTTTAGGTTTACCATACCCAACCTCAACCCTTCGAACGGTTGACAACCCTCTTCAACCCTTCGAGCGGTTGAAAACCCTTCAACCCTTTTGGCGCGTTTCTTCTGGTATTTTTCGATATTCGGAAACAATGAATTCTCCGGTCAATTTCAATATGGGTAAGGGCGCATGCAATACGACCAGTAGCATCTTTACAATCAATAATGCAAAGTATCCCTGAGATATCACCGGTATTCATAATATCATTTATCAGGAATTCAGATTTTGTGGTAAGCTTTTTATGTGTGCCCCTAAGTTTGGAAACCAATTCAACCGATGGCAACGCTTTTATCGGAAGGTTTGCTTTATCTTCTGGGTCAGTTCTTCGTATTCAGCTTTAATCTTGTCCAATTGTACTATTTATTACAATTTGTTCATATATTCTTTTCCCCTCTTCCATAAGTTTTTCTTCCCCCATTTCTTTGATCAACGGATCGAGTCCTTTTGCCATTTTAGATAAATCCCCCTTCATTCCGAGGTTTGTTGCCATATAACCGGCAAGTATAATGTAATCTTTCCCTTGTTTCTTATCCCCGTTCTTTATAAACGTTTTACCCATATTATAATAGGAAGAAACCAAACCGGGTTTGTCACCGATTTCCATCCTTATAGTTAGCGACCGTTTCAGGTATTCCAGAGCGGTACCATAGTCACCTCTAACATGATAAATTTGCGAAATATTATTAAGCGTGACACCTTCGCCGTGCTTGTTTCCGATTTCCTGAAATATCTTTAGCGACCGTTTCAAGTACTCCAATGCGGTATCATAATCGCCTCTGGCATGATAAATTTGCGAAATATTATTGAGCGTTCTGCCTTCACCAAGTTTGTAGCCAATTTCTTGACTTATTGTTAGCGACCGTTTCAGGTACTCCAATGCGGTATCGTAGTCTCCTAGTACTTTATATATCTGCGAGATATTATTAAGCGTGGTACCTTCGCCTTTCTTGTCTCCTATTTCCTGCCTTATCGTTAGCGACCGTTTCAGATATTTCATGGCGGTAACATAGTCACCCTTAACTTTAAATATCTGCGAAATATTATTAAGGGTGTCGCCTTCGCCTCGATTGTCGCCTATTTCCTGCCTTATTGTTAGCGACCGTTTCAGGAAATCCAACGCGGTGTCATAGTCGCCTTTAAAATGATAAAGTTGTGAAATATTATTCAGCGTTCTGCCTTCGCCAACCTTATCGCCGGTTTCGATTTGAAGCTTTTCCAATTTCAAATAATACTCAATTGAATTATCATATTTCCATAAATCTTTATAAATTTCAGCTATTTGTTGATATACAATTTCCATTAAATTGAGTTCATTTTCAGGAATTTCGCTTATACGATTGAGCAAACGGTTTAATTCCTGTTCTTTTTCTTCTTTGGTATTTCCTCCTAAAGTTGTAGTGGTTGTGGTAGAGTTTATCTGCTCAGAAAGGAAATTCTGATTCCAATTATCCGACTGAACAGTGCTAAATCTTTCCACTTTTAAATCCATAAGCAATGAACGAAACGACCATAAGTCGGGCATTTTTTCCATAATCTGCCGGGCAAACAACTCATCGGTTGAGGAGGAAACAAACACGATTAATGCTATCGGATACGAGGCCAATTTATCGCGCCGTTGATTAAGTCCGGTATAAATTTGGGGATTTGCCAGAATTTCGTCAAAGTATTCAATATAAAAGAACCCTTTTGCAGCTTTATAATAACTATCAACCAATGTCCTGTAATCTGTTTTCCTACCATCAACTGTAAAATCAGGACGATCTGGAAAAAGCTGCTTTAAATCTTCTTTTAACTGGTTTACAAGCGAATAATGGTTATACCGAACAATTATAAAACGAAATGCCTCTGTCCGCAGCAATCGGAACAGTGGGGTTGTCTCTTCGATATAATTGCTTGTGTTATCCGACATTCTGTTTGTATAATTGCGATTCTTCAACAATAGGGTTTACCCGTTTATAGGTTCCATCGTTATACTCCAATATAATCAGTTTTTCGAGCAAGTCTTGACATTCAGCATCAAAAGGCATCACTTTGCTCTCTTCATTTGCTTGCTTTAGTGCCATCAATTTTTTCAAATCCTCGGAAGAAACATATTGCGAAGTTTCGGCAGCCAATTTCTTTATCCCTTTTTCCAATGCTTCTGCTGTTATTACCTTATCATCGTCATTGGAAAACATATTTGCATATTCCAATATCCGTAAATATTCCCTTGGAGAACCGCCACCCATCAATATCGCTTTTCGCACCGTTTCAGGACTGTCGAATAGGTTTTCGTCAATGCGTTTGTAGGTAAATTCAATAAAACGTTGTACTGCCTTTTCGATTATATCACCATTCTTTTCCCTTATCTTTACGAATGGGAAAGATACAACTTTACTGAAATTCATTAGTTTTCGTCCTTCCGGCATAAGTTCGAGAGGTAATGTAAATATTGTATTTGTGTTGATCAATCGGATCCGATTCCCTTCTTCAACAATAATTTTTTTGCGAATATCAAGGCTTGCAGTCTTTTCGAGACCATCAACAACAAAAAGCAATTCTTTTGCAGTTTTTGTTGACCTGAGTTTAAAATTAACTTCTTCGACAAACGAGTTGAATTTAATAGCAAAATCAGCAAAATTATTTTTAAAAACTGTTCTTATTTTTTGAGCATTTTCTTTGCTTCCTAAAAGGTTGGATTTCACTTTTGCTGTTATACCCAAAAAGCTAAGTATGCCTGGAGTTCCTGCCGAAATCTCCAATTCAAAACCATCCTCCTTTTTGATCGCCCTGTTAACTTCCTTTACACGTTCGCTAAACCAGTTTTGTAATGATGCAATAATGGAATCATCTATTTTTATTTTTCTGATATCTAATTCCTGAAAGAGCCTTTCCAACTGAAAAATAACAATATCCATATACTCCATGTCGTTAGAGTCAAGACCTTCATCGAGGTTACAAGTCACACAGAAGAAACCATTTTCGTGATTAAGGTTTTTAGCTATTTTCGCCAATTCAGACGTTTTTCCGGAGCCTCGCATCCCAGCCAAAAAAATAAGGGTTCGGTTTCCTTTATTTGCTTCCGCGTTATAGTAGTAAGTAACAGGATTTATATTTAGAGCCTTATAGATCATCCGTTCTTCAAAATCTCCGCGAACATCGGAGAAATCGGTAAAGAATTCGTGATCTGAACCAATAGGTACATCAAAGCGTACGGCCGTATCAACCTCAACAAGTGTGAAAGCCTTTTTGTAAAAATCGTTATTTGCCATTGAGACCTTGTTTTTATATGAATTACAAAGTTAAAAAAAATGTTTATATCCGTGTCAAGAAAGAGAATTCAAAATATGTTTATATCACCTTCTTTTGCCAGTTTCCTCTTAATAAATACCAAAATGATAACAAACCAATAAGCGAGCCGTAAACATATTCGGCAGTCCAAACATATTCAATTTTCATCTGAAGTTTCACCGCAATCAGCCATGTAAACAAGAGGTAGAAAAATAAGGTAATCAACTCGATACCCAGAGCATATTTAGTGTTAGCTGTTCCAAGAACACCATTAAAAAGGACACTCATTACTGCAAACAGGAAGAGAGCACCAAGAATAATATAATACGATGGAACTGTTGCCTCAATCAATGATAAATCGTTGGTATATATTGCAATAGCCTGTCGCGGGAAAAAAGCTGCCAACGAAACGGTTACTATCATTAAAGCCACACTGAATTTCAATATTTTCATAATTATTGGCATTACCTGATGTGGCTTTCCTTCTCCTAAAGCATTACTAACCAAAGTGCTCGTTACAGAACACAATGCCCAGCCGGGAATCATAAGAAGCAAATAAAGGCTTCGGATAATATTTGAAACCGCAAGTGACCGTTCCCCCATCTTTTCAATAAACATGAAAAAAACAAACCAACTTCCAAGCGAAATGACAAATTGCAACATCACAAAACCTGATATTCCCAAAGTACTTTTGATAATTTGCAGGTCAGGTTTAACAAGTTTGAACAAAACATATTGCTTCAGTCGGGTGTTTCGCCAGGTTATAAGGATAAAAAACAGCAGTGCGCAAACTTCGGAAATGGCAGACGCAATCGCAGCTCCCTTAATTCCCATAACAGGAAAACCCCAATGACCAAAAATTAATACGTAATCGAGTACCACGTTTACACCAGCCATTATTGCCGAACTGATACTGAGGTACTTTGTGAAAGTAATGCCAGTGTAAAACGACCGGAAAAGCAATCCTGCCGAAGCAAAAAATAATCCAAGAATACGATAAACCAGATATGTAGAACTTGCCTCGAAAACTGCTTCAGATGACATAAACGGCTTGAGCAAATCGGGACCGAAAAAAAACACCAGAAAAGTGATTGCAATAGTTGTAATGCCAAGGAAGTAAAAGCTGTTGTCAAAAATACGACCTATTGCGAGGTAATTTTTCTCACCATTACGCCGAGCAATCAGAATCTGTACACCCGTGGTAAAACCAAAACCTACCATAAACAAGGTAGTATATAAAAGTCCACCTATTGCCGAAGCACCCAGCTCAACCTCACCCACCCGGCCTAAAAAGGCGGTATCGGTAACATTTACAATATTCTGGGCAACCAGACTTAACATTATGGGCCAGGCAATATCCCAGATAGTTCTTGACGATGGTGTAGCCATAAACAACGAAAAGTATTAACAATCAAATGAATAAATGATAAATCATTCCATTTGCAAAGTTAATACTTTTAATTCGGGGGTACTTTGATTTTAAGTCTTACCAAAAATCATTTTTACATATAATGATTTGTTCTATTATTCTTCCAAAGTGCTTAAATCACCTTCAGGCAAGCCTAATGCTCTGGCTTTTAAAACTCTGCGCATAATTTTTCCACTTCGTGTTTTGGGAAGTTGATCTGTAAAAGTGATCTCCTCGGGACGAGCAATCGGCCCCAGATGTTCAACCATGTGCAGAATCATCTGATGTTCGAGTTCTTTTCCAGCAGTATAACCTGATCGCAAAACGGCAACAATATGTATGCAGTTTCCTTTTATGTTGTGAGGAAGTGCGATGGCTGCCGATTCAGCTATTGCAGGATGACTTGCCATAACACTCTCAATTTCAGCTGTTCCCAAACGATATCCGCTTACTTTAATAACATCATCGGTACGACCTATAATCCTAAAATAGCCATCTTCATCAATTTTGGCAGAATCACCTGTGAGATACCACCCCTGTTTTTCGTATTTTTTCCAGTATGTATCAATAAACCTCTGCGGATCGCGGAAAACTCCGGCAGTCATTCCCGGCCACGGTGTTTTAATCACAAGCGTCCCTTCTTCTCCTGTTTTCACCTCGTTGCCGCTATCATCAACTACGGCAATTACATTTCCAAAAAATGGTTTTGTGGCAGAACCCGGTTTTAGAGGGGTAATCGGTAATGGAGTAATCATAAAACCGCCGGTTTCAGTCTGCCACCATGTATCAATAATGGGACATTTCTCGCGACCAACTGCTTTGTAATACCATCGCCAAGCCTCCGGACTAATTGGTTCGCCAACAGAGCCGAGCAATCGCAACGAGCTAATATCATTACGATTAGGCCATGAATCGCCAAAACGCATTAAACTTCGGATAGCAGTTGGAGAGGTATAAAGGATATTAATGCCATATTTTTCAACCATTTTCCACCACCTGTCGGGATATGGAAACGTTGGGGCACCTTCGTAAAGCATAACTGTCGCACCATTTATTAAAGGGCCATAAACAATGTAGCTATGACCTGTAATCCAGCCGGGATCGGCAGCACACCAATAGCGGTCTTCGGGTTTAATATCGAATACCATACGATGGGTAGTTGCTGTATAAACGCTGTAACCTCCATGCGTATGAACTAATGCCTTTGGCTTTCCTGTTGAGCCGGAAGTATAAAGCAAAAACAACATTTCGGAAGAGTCCATCTGCTCAGTTTCACACTTGTTGGCAGCAATAGGAAGAGCTTTCAACTCATGAAGCCAATAATCGCGGCCATTTTCCATATAAACCTCTACTCCGGTTCGCTTCACGGTAATACAAATTTCCATTGTGGGTGACAATTCCATTGCCTTATTCACCACACTTTTCATTTCAACAACTTTACCACGTCGGTAACCGCCATCAGCAGTGATTACAATTTTACTATTGGCATCATTAATACGGTCTGCAAGAGCTTCATGACTAAAACCTCCGTAAACAACACTGTGAACTGCACCAATTTTGGCACAGGCGAGCATGGCAATAATCTGCTCAGGTATCTGCGGCATGTAAATGGTAATCACATCACCTTTTTTAGCTCCCATACTTTTTAGTATATTAGCAAATTGACATACTTCGCGGTTCAGTGCGTGGTAAGAGAAAGTTCTTACGTCGCCCGGTTCACCTTCCCATATTAAAGCCAATTTATTCCGGTTGGCATTTTCAAGATGACGGTCAATGGCATTGAGTATAATATTGGTTTTCCCTCCTTCGAACCATTTGAAAAATGGCGGATTACTGGAATCGAGCACTGTATCCCATTTTTTATACCACGAAAGGTGTTCAGCCTGACCAGCCCAAAATTGTTCCGGATTTTCGACAGACCAAGCATACAAGTTGTTGTATTCCTGAACATTTGCCTGTTCAATTACCGCTTGAGACGGGTAATAGATCTTCTCTTCATTATTGTTTTCCATAGTGCCTGCATTAATTTTAAATGAATAGTTGTTTTCTGTAATACAAACAAGTATTTACTGATAATGTTTTTAGACATATTTGTACAATGAAAAAGGAAGAAATAATAGTTATGCAAGACAAAATTGCAAAGGGTGTTCAGTTGGCATACCGGCGACTGTTGATCGAGAAACAAAAAGGTGATTCAGAGTTTGTATTTTCCCGTGATGGAAAAATCGTGGCTGTTAAAGCAAGAGACTTAGTTAAAGCAGATGAACTAAATGAAAATAAACCAAAAGCCTGACCTGATAAAGTACATTACCAAGTCAAGCTTTCGCTTTATTAATCCTCCCCTTCCGAAAATTCCATCAAATAAGCCTTGATAAAACCGTCAATGTCGCCGTCCATAACACCTTGAACATTTGAGGTTTCGAATCCTGTGCGTACATCTTTCACTAACTTATACGGTTGCATGGTGTAGGAACGTATCTGCGATCCCCACTCTATTTTTTTCTTCCCTGCTTCAATCTTGGTTGTTGCTTCATGACGGCGCTGAAGTTCCAAAGCATAAAGTTGCGATTTAAGAAGTCGTATGGCGTTTTCTTTGTTTTGAAGCTGCGACCGGGATTCTGTATTTTCGATTATTATACCGGATGGTGCGTGTTTCAATCGTACACCTGTCTCTACTTTATTTACATTTTGCCCGCCTGCTCCACCCGATCGGAAGGTATCTCACCAAATATCAGGCTGATTCACTTCATTAATGAACCTATCGTTTATAAAATAAAACCTTTCATTTAATACGATAGCGACTTATAATCATCTGATTAAATTACATCAATTATGCAACTTTGCGCATAAATATTGTAAAATGAATACTACTTATTCGGAAGATGAAAAAAAATTCCTTTCGCAAATCGGAAAGCTAATACTTGTGTACCGCCTTAATGCAAAATTATCGCAAGAAAAATTAGCTTTTGATTGTGAACTTGACAGAACTTATATTGGCTCGGTTGAAAGAGGAGAACGGAATGTCTCTGTTATCAACCTCCGAAAAATTTCCAAAGCCTTGAATCTTAAAGCCTCAGATTTGCTAAACATTGAAAATGAATAAAGATTTAAAAATCCCACCAATGTCAGTTAAAATGCTGACTTCGCCGGAAATATTAGCAAAATATTTCTCAGAAATAATCAATAAACCTTTTGAATTATCTGGAAAAACAAGGACAGATGGTTCAAATGTCAGAAAACTAATAGCTTCAATATTGGAAAAGCACACCCTTCCGGAAAAAGCAGAATTGGAACAGTTTGAAATAGTCCCTCCGAAAAGTAAAGGAGTACCCAAAATAACTATCGAGTTTTTAGACACTTATGTTGTGACAAGTGGAGATTCATATAATTTGCAAGTTTGGAACAGAATTCCTGCCGGCCAAACCCTCCTAATAAAATATGAAAATGGTGAAAGTCTCAAATGTACAGATGTAAGATTTGTTTTTGTACGAATTGATTTACAAAAGAATGCAATAACTTCAATAGTAATTCTTACACCGGATTATATTGAGAAAAAATTCGGAAAATTCGGAAAACCTACAATCAAACAACAATTATTGATTTCAGGTAAAGTGAGAAAGTCAATTATAGAAAGCCAAGGTAAAATACTGTCATTCCCTGATTCTAAAAAGCTGTCTTATTTAATATTACATGAATTTTCGGTGCCAAAAACGGGAATGGTATCAGAACCCAACAGTAAAAGTATGTTCTCAATTGAGTTGCTTAGGAAAATTGTAGCAGCTAATCTTATCGGGTATCGACTTGCCGGTGCAGCCACAAAAAATAGGGGTCAGTCATTGGAAAAGAAAGTTCTTGAATTGCTTGGATATGAAACAAAAGAAAAAGACCTACTATATGGAGCTTTTCCTGATGTTAGGAATCAATTGTTAGAAGTGAAGGTACAGGATGCTCAAACGGTTGATCTTGGAAGATTTTCTCCGGAAAAGGAGGAAATTGTAATTGAGGGCACAAATCTTACGACTTTTGACGTTCGGTATTTAATAGCACTTACAAACCCTAAAACAGAAATAATTGAAGGTATTATTCTATCGCCGGGTGAAAAACTAGGGGAGATATTCTCTTATGTTAGTGCTGAGAATTTTAAATGTCAAAGGACAATTCCAATGTCATTTTTCGGAAAATATAACGGTAAATCGGTGTTTAATCCAGACTAAAAACAGGTTCTACAGTAAAAGATTCGGCAACTTTGATTTCCAGAATATTCTCAAGTCTTAACGTTTCTTCACGGTTATCAGATTGATTCAATTCTTTCACTATGGCGATGATTTCCCTTGAAAGTGATGTGTTAAAATCGGGTAAAGGGTATTTTTCAACATATTGTGAGAAATATCTTCTTCTACCTGAATAAAGCTTGTTGTTAAAAACTAAATCATGATATTTAGTCATTAGTTTTGAATTAGCAAATCCCTGAATCAATAGGAGTTTATCTACATCGCTTTCTTTGTTGGCAGCAATCCAATAACAATTACCATTTACTATTTTGCCACCTTCATCAAAACAAAAACGAGGTATTAAACTAATATCAGGGAATACAAGCTTTGGAAAATTCCATTGATCAGGTTTGTGTGAGACCCATAACTCAAACCATTGCCGTCCGGCATCCATCAAATACTTTCTTGATTTTAATCTTTCTTCATGCAATAAAAAATATTTTTGAGCCTTTGGAAACTTTTCAATCTGTACAGTTTGTTTTTCACCATTTATAGAAATATGAGGATAAAGTACTTTCAATTTGAAATTATCTGTAACATTCCATGGTTTAATGTTTTCCTGAGAAATCAAGTCTTTAAGTAATTCAAATTCCGGTCTATCTACTCCAAAATCATCCCACTTATCGCTTATGAAAATATCATCGGCTGTTGATTTTATGCCAACCTTAACTTTAAAAAAATCTTCAACTTTATTTGTTGCGGCGCAATCAATTTTCGAAACCCATTCTGATTCATCTCTCGAGAGCATTTCCCATGAAGAACCAGAAGATATAGAATATATTAATGCTCCTGAAGACTTTTTATATCGCTTTTGACCAACATTAAAATACCCTGATTTATTATCATAAAGCACGTCATAAATATTATTTGCAGAAATTAATTCTCCTTTATACCCATTTAGCTCTTCATAAATCTTTATGAATTTAGCGGGAGATGGACTTATTTGTTTATGCTTTCGTCCAATAAAAATTGCAGGCAAAACAGCTGCTTCAAATAGCTTTGTATCACCTAAGTCTATCAATTCCAGTATCTCATAATTTTTTGAGAGATATTCCCTAATGCTTTCGCCACTTTTAGTTGATAAATAACGATTAGAAGTTATTACACCGAGTATTCCGCCTTCTTTTAAGCTTTCCGTCATAGCAATCAAAAAAGGATAATAAAGGTCAACTCTTCCTTTAAGATTGAATTTTTTGGCAAGAACTTGTGCTTGACCTGTTCCAAGTATTTGTGTTCTGACATAAGGAGGATTTGCAATTACAATATCAAAACTTCTATTTACTGATGACTTTCCATCTTGAAAAAGATCTAACGTTCCTTGATTTGAAGTAATATCAATTGATTGTAAAAAATCACCATGTATCAAATCAGCTTTACCATTGTCGAAGCCAAACATTCGCTGTCTTGCAAAACTTAAATATTGGGAATTAGCATCGTAACCGGTAAGTGTAAAATCTATTTGAATTTTTGAAAACTTTTCGCCAATTGCAATAAGTAATTCACCCTCTCCACAAGAAGGATCAAGCACCTTCTGACGAACCTCAACAACATAAGTAGCAATTCTATTTGCCAAAAAATCGGCAAGCCCTTTAGGAGTAAAGGTTGCTCCCGTATTCTTTATTTGCTCTTTTGTAATCATTACTCTATTGAATTAACTAAGAATAAAATATTAGCGAAAAGATTAATCCTCCCCTTCCGAAAATTCCATCAGATAAGCCTTGATAAAACCGTCAATGTCTCCGTCCATAACACCTTGAACATTTGACGTTTCAAATCCTGTGCGTACATCTTTCACTAACTTATACGGTTGCATGGTGTAGGAACGTATCTGAGAACCCCACTCTATTTTTTTCTTCCCTGCTTCAATCTTGGTTGTCGCTTCATGACGGCGCTGAAGTTCCAAAGCATAAAGTTGCGATTTAAGTAGTCGTATGGCGTTTTCTTTGTTTTGAAGCTGCGACCGGGATTCTGTATTTTCGATAATTATACCGGATGGAGCGTGTTTCAACCGTACACCAGTCTCAACTTTATTTACATTCTGCCCTCCTGCGCCACCCGATCGGAAGGTATCCCACGAAATATCACCCGGATTTACATCAATAATAATCGTATCATCAATCAAAGGTGAAACAAAAACAGAAGTAAATGAAGTCTGTCTTTTGCCTTGAGCATTGAACGGAGAGATGCGAACCAGCCTATGTACCCCATTTTCACTTTTGAGATAACCGTAAGCGAAATCACCTTCGATTTCAATTGTAACACTTTTAACACCAACATCTTCGCCAGGTACGAAACTCGCTTCACGAACTTTATATTTGTGCTTCTCGGCATAACGGAGGTACATCCGCATCAACATATCAGCCCAGTCATTCGACTCTGTGCCACCTGCTCCGGCA
>CAILKW010000508.1 GCA_903834845.1 uncultured Bacteroidia bacterium
CTAATAAAATCGAAAAATACTCGAAATTTCAGGCAATTTACCAAACCAGTTCATTCATTTGAATATTTACACCAAAGGTTGGAGACGATTAATTAGTAAACAATATGGACTACACCGTCTGCTTACTTTATAGCACCGATTGTAATGAAATAATAGACAAACCCTGTATTCCACTGAAATCTTCAACATTGTTAGTTAATAATTTATGATTATTAAACAACGCTGTTGCAGCAATCAGACTATCGCCAAGTGACATTTTTCTTTGTTGTCGCAGGTTAATTACTATTTCATTTATAAAACTACTAATAAATTATAATATTGCTGTCTAAAACCATTTTAATTTCGGTTAGGTAAAATGTTATCAATTCTAATTTCACTTTGCCATTCTGAAGGATTTGAAATAGATTTTACTCCGCCTTTTTTGGCAATTTTTTCCAGCCACGAAACGGGGCTTAGTTTTTCAATTGTTTTTGCAGGAGTAATATCAAGTATTGTCACATTCAAGCTTTTAGCAAACGTTATGAAAACGTCTAAATCCGCTTCATTTTTAAGTTCCAATGTTATAAAGCTCATAATTTTAATTTTTAATTTTATGCAAATTTACAAATTTTTCAGTAAAACATGCTTATTTAAAATGCAATCAACTAAAGGAAACTTATTACTGTTTTTGATGCAGCCGGAAACAAGATCGTAAAACCGCTTCTGTCTGTGTTTAAATATGTACTCCTATTGCCGGACGGTTATTCCCAGCAACACAAAATACATTATCCCTTAGTCCACTTGTTAGCTGTTGTTCCATAATTGCGCCAGCTTTTGTCAATGTTATTCGCTCACTTATCTTTGAGTATTTACACCAAAGGTTGGAGACGATTAATTTATAAACAATATGGAGTAAGCTACATACTTACAAAAGCATTCCTATTTTCGTTTATTTATTTTAATGTTGTAAGTTCCATTAATGTTTCTTCTAAATCGTTGGTATTGAACGAAACCCTACAAATCCATTTGCCAAATCCACCATGATTATTAATAGCTCTGCACCATTCATCAAGGAAGGCACGTTTTGTACGGTTTTGTTCATCGTCTTTTCCTTTGGTTTCAAGAATTAAGGTTTCACCGTTTTTTAGTTTTATTATAAAATCAGGATAGTATTTGTGGATAACACCTTGATAATTATAAACAATCGAAAAACCTATATGGTCGTTTTTCACAAAAGCTATTACATTTTCATGCTCGTTTAATGTTCGTGCTTCGATAAATTCCATTTTACTGTCTAAAACCGTGAAATTTATAAGCGATTTTGCAAAATTCTCACATCGTTTGCTTGTCCACCATGTACGAGCCTGCGACGTGGATATTATTGGATGTTCCTTGTCAAATATTGGTGTTAATTCCCTGGCGTTTTCTGATTTTATTTCATTCCAAATATGTTGTATAACTTTATTCATATTTAGCATTATCAATATTCTGCGGCGTATTTCGTCTTTCTCGAAAATCGGATTTATAATTTTGATTTTGCCGGAACTGATAAATATTTCAATTAATCCGATTAACTGAATTAAAAAAGTTTCTTTGCTGCCTTTCCAATCAGGTTTTTTCTCTGAATTATAAATAGTTGATGCAATGCGGAATATAATGGATTGCATACGAAATTTTTCACCTATTTCCTTTAAATCAATGTCGGTTAAAGAGGCCGGATTTGGCTTTCCATTAAGAATTGCAGCTAATTCAGCCTTTGTAATGCTATCGTGCGGGTCAAGTTTCAATGTATTAACCGTTTCCATATTTAAAGTTAGTTTTGCCTTATAAATATGGTCAATACGAATTACGTTTGGATACGAAATTTCAAAAGCTGACTTTTGTTTATCAGGCTCTATTTTTGTTTTTGGTGGCGGTGGTGGTGGTGGCGGTCCGCCTTCTCCGCCTTCATGCGGTAAGAAAGTAAAAGGAACACCAAAAATATTTACATATTCGGCTTCAAATAAACCGTCTTCGCCAATGTCATACGATGTACGCCGTAAACCACGCCCAACAACCTGTTCACAAAGTAATTGACTACTGAAAGCTCGTAAACCCAAAATATGTGTTACGGTTTTAGCGTCCCATCCTTCGCTTAACATTCCAACTGAAATAACATTTTGGATTTGTTCGCCGGGTTGCCCTTTTTTCCCAACCGTATCAACTGTTTTGCGCAGTAATTCCGCTTGTTCTTTTTTTGATAATTTCCTTTCTGTCGGCTCCTCTTCGGTTTCAGAAGAATTATCTGTTTCTACATCTATTTCTCCCGTTTCCGATTCCGCTTTTTCTAATACGCTACTATCTATCTGTAAGGTTTTAGCAGGATCGCAGAGGTCGCCCAAACCTGCAATTTTCAAATCGAAATAATCGTGATCGAATGAATATTTTATTCTTGATGATGTGGCAGTTGTATTTGCAACTGTTACCATCACAGGAGGAATTGTATGACCTTGTGTTTCCCACTCTTCTTTAGTCGCTTTCCAGTCTTTACCCAGAAGCATGTAAGCATTTTTTATCAGATCGGGTAATGGAGTACTTTCTGTTGCACCTTTGTTGGTTAAATTTACCTTTATGATTTCTCCGTTTATATCGGCTTCGTAAATATGATAGAGTTTCGAGCGTAATTCATCATCAGGTCGTCCGTCATCTCTGATTACTACACGAGGGGTTTTTACCAAACCGCTTTCAATAGCATCATTTAACCCAAAATCGCTAACAATCCAAGGAAACAGTGCTTCTTCTGTTGCTTTTTTTCCTGATGGTGCAAAAGGGGTAGCCGACAAATCGAAACATTTTAAAATTCCCCTTGCCCTATTAATTCGGTCTAAACCACCAACCCAAATTGTACTTTCTTCAATATCTTCTCTTTTAACTCCTTTTAGTTTGCTTTCTGCCGGAACGCGCCATGCGTGGTGTGCTTCATCGTTTATTACTATTAAGTTTTTTGCATTTTGCATATCACACAAAACTTCACGAACATACGACTCATCGCTTTTTGCACCTCTTTTATCAACAGTTTTCTTTTTCGATAATCGTTCTTCGCTGTCCCAAGCCAAAACATGCCAATTGATAATTTTAATTTTCCCCTGTCTTAAATTATCCATTAATCCTGCTGGTACTATATTAAACTCTTCATAATAACTGTATTCATCGGTAGGATTTAAAACTTGTAAACGGCTTTTTACTGTTAATCCGGGTGCTACAACCAAGACATTTTTTGAAAACCGGGTGTCTTTTGGATTGGCAACTTTGTTTAAAATATGCCAGGCAATAAGCATTGACATTACAATGGTTTTACCTGAACCTGTCGCCATTTTACAACACCAACGTATAAAATCACCGCCGTCTCCTTTTATGTCCAATCCTGTTTTGTCTGATTCGGGGGCTTCGGTTAAAAAAATTAGCGTTTCAATAGCTTCCAATTGGCAAAAGAAAAATTTCCGTTCTTTGCGTTCTTCAGGTGATTGCCAGTGATTAAGCAATCGTTTGGTAATTCCCGAAATGCCGGGATAGTCTTCCTCTCTCCATTTTTTTATTCGTGGGCGGATAGTATTTACAAAATCAATTTCATGAAAAACGCCAGGGTCATCGAAACTCTTTGAACTGTCACTTGCTACAATATAACCGGCAGGACGGCGACCTTCATTCTGTCTGAATTTTCTGTCTTCACGCAAATATTCCCAATGAAGTTTTGGTTCTTCATAAGGTGAATTAATGATGAGTTTGTCTATTTTTCTTAGTTTCTTCATTTGTGAGAGATTAGAATTATTGTTGGATTAGTTTTCGAACTCCTGTAATAAAATGTTGAAAGCTAATCGAATTGTTGCTTTCAGTATTTAAATGTGGGGCTATGCTTTCAGAAAACGCTAATTTAGGAAATTTCTTCCTTTTAGTGAATTCAGGTATAATTTCTAAAAGTTTTGCAGGAGCATTTTGTATGGAATCAATATTTCTAAATTCTTTGGTACCTTTAAAATGCTCGGGTTTAAATCTCTTATACACTTTTTGAATTGCTTCCAAATCACCTAAAAACCAACATTCTAATTCCGTGCATACAATTCGTACTAAAAAAGGAGAATTACTAAATTCCTTTAATATTTCAACTAATTTCTTTTTAACCAGCTTACAATCAGCACTATCTTTATCTCTTGTTACCAAAATAGTTGCACCTTGTTGTTTGCTTATTTTGGGAATTGTTTTTCGTAAACCTATTTCCAGATCTTGTTTTCCCTGATGCGGATATATTCTGAATTTTACATCTTCGGGTAAAATTTTGGGCATTATTATATCCAACACATTCCTCATTGATAGTTCTTCTGTATATATATGGATTGTCTTCATTTCAAATTTGCCCCATTAATGTAGTGATTTCGCCAAAGCCAACCTAATTGATTATCTGCTGCTAATTCTTTAACTTGTTCATCATCAATTGCTGCTTTTATTCGACTAAAACCATTTTCTTTTGTTAGAAAGTGAAGTTCGTCAATATTTACACCATTCACAAAGTCTGGCGAATGTGTTGACACAAGTACCTGACCCCCACGTTCGGAATATTCTCTTATTTCTTCGCATAATTCGAGCAATAAATCAGGATGTAAATAATTTTCAGGTTCTTCTATACAGAGCAATGGATGCGGATTTGGGTCGTGCAAAAGAATTAAGTAAGCAAACATCTTTATAGTACCATCGGAGACAAATTTTGATAAAAAAGGAGCTGAAAAACTTGAATCTTTGAATTTTAAAACAATCATACCTTCCTCTGTTTCTTTTGCTTCTACTTTGGTTATTCCGGGTATTCGTTTGGGAAGTTTTTCCAATATTGTATCGAAAACAGGCCGGTGATAATCGTAAATAAATTTTGTCGCTTGCGCAAGATTATGTCCTGAAATAGATAAATGCTCGGATATTCCTATTTCTGAAATATTTTTCCCAAGTTCAATCTTAAAGTTGGAAACATACCATTTCTCTAATAGTGATCTGAATGTACTTATGACCCTGAATTTTTCAAATTGCCCCAATCCTTTGATTGCCAATATGTCGGGACTTGCAACCTTTTGATGGTCTCTTTTGGCTTCAATACCTTGTTTTCCATATTCATCTTCGTTAATTATTGCAGTTCCTTCTCCCTTGCTGAAATCAACAAAATGCCAGGGTGCACCTCTATCACCTCTCCTGTATTTTAGAATTTCACTATTAACATATACCTTACCGTTATCAAAACCTATTTCTAAAAAATAAGTAACCAAAGGTGGTTTTTTCTCGTCTGGTAATGGTGCGCGAAACTTTATTTCAAAGCATATTTTATCTTTGTTTATATTGCAGCCTCTGCTTATTACTTCGGGAAAACCTCCACGCCGGTTTATTGCAATAGTTACGTTATTTTGTAAGGCATCGCACAAAAAACCAAATACGTCAAAAAAAGTGGATTTGCCTGAGCCATTTGGTCCCAAAAAAACACTCATTTTTGATAAGGATTTTACAGTACAATCTTTAAAAACCTTATAATTCTTAATATTGATACTTTCTATCTTCATATTTTCGATGTTTTATATTCTTATTATTTTTAAACTCTCGATTCCCCTTGCATCAATTATCTTTACTGCAACTGCTCGACCGGGGGTAAAAGGTAACGAAACAGTTCCGCGATAAGCTTCAATTTTTTCTTCGTCAATTTCGGCTTTAAGGTTTTTTGCTAATCGGCTCCAACCTTCGCCGCTACCCGACATAGGGAAAAATACCTGCGAAGGAAATAAGCTACGATCGTCGTAATCGTGATCTAACAGCCACATAGCTATTTCGTTAGTGCCTCCACTGATGACTTTTCCGTTGCGAGGATCGTAATAATCGAATCCATGTATAGATACTTGCACCTTTCCATCTTCTAATTTTTTCATTTGAACATCGGGCTGACCTATGAGCCAGAAACTCTCGTTACTACGCGATTTTTTCTTTAAATCTTCGGTTTGTAAGTCGGTATTCATAAGAACTTTAAGTAATTGCATTCCGGCGATTTCCGGTTTAAGCTCATCAATATCTTTGGCTGCTTCTTCATCGAACTGGAAAGCGCAAAACAACAGAATATGAGGCGTAAAAGGACGTGCCTCCTGCCATGCTAATTCAACGGTGCGCTGTTCGAATGGTGCATGTTCGGGACCAAAAACTACCATCACTTTTTTGGGCTGGTCCCACAGGTCTGCCTTTTTTATATCGAACAAATTAACATTAGGCAAATCAACTTTAGTTTCGCCAATACATTGAATGTAGCGAAAACCCTGTGCAGGCTCAAGACGGCTAAATTCTAATTTATTGTTGTTTTTCAACCGTACTCCGGCACGTAACAATTCATCACGCCATTCGTTTTGGCGAAGCGTTTCACCACTGCGCGAAATACTTGTATCGGCTATTAAACCTTCAAGGTTTTTAAAACCTTGAAGGTTTTTCGTATCTTGAAGGTTTGTATCAAAATCTTCCAACGATTTTGCTACCGGCGAAGGAACTGCTTCCATTGTAAACGGACCGGTTACGCGGCAACGTTTTTTATCAACGAGTGGCTGGTCGTAAAGGGTTTCCACTGGTGCAGGTTCATTGTTGGCTATGCTTTTTAAAGTAATATGTGGTACGGTTTTGTATTTAAAACCACTGCCTACGCCTTCGCTTGGGTGTGCTAATTCGTAATAATCAAACATGGCTGTCATTAATCTTTGTTTTGCCAAAGTAATTGCAACTCTCGAAGTATCGCACGTTATCCAACGCCGACCCCACTGTTCTGCAACATAAGCGGTTGTTCCGCTGCCGCAGGTAATATCTAAAACTAAATCGCCGGGGTCGGTGGTCATTAAAAGGCAGCGTTCAATTGCACCTTTTCCTGTTTGAACAACGTAAACTTTAGGGTCATTTCTACTCATAACACTTCCACCAATTTCAGTCCAAAGATTGTTTATCGTTTGATATGGAAAATCATTAAAATATCTTTTAAATGAGAGATTTTTCCCTTGAACAATAAATCGTTTTGCTTTTTTTAAATTATCCATTCCTTTTGGATAATTTGCTGTCCAATGTCGGCCATTTGCAGGTCTGAATAATTGATCTTCAAATTCATAAGGCGTATCTTCACCTGAACTTCCTTGACTATCCATAGCACCAACAGTATATACTTTTGCGCCTTCTGGAAGCTCTTTTATTTTTAATTTTTCTTCTTTTGTGATTACTCTTGTTATTCCGTCTTTTAATTCTACTTGGTTATATCTTGTATCTTCATCATTGAAAGGATTTGCTTTATCTATAAAAAGTTGATTGTATTTTAATCTAACTTTATCTTTTGAATACCAAATTATATAATCACCTGCTCGACTTAAATAATTTGAAGTAAAGCCACTTGTTGTTGTGTAGCTTATTAAACTAACAAAGTTATGTACATCGAAAACTTCATCCATAATTTCTCTTACATGATGCACATTTTCATCAGAAATCTGCACAAAAACGCTACCGCTTTCCGATAAAATTTCACGCGCCAATAAAAGTCTGTCGCGCAAATAGGTGAGATACGAATGTATTCCGAGTTCCCAAGTATCGCGGAAAGCTTTTATCATTTCGGGTTCGGCTGTAAGGTCTTCGTCTTTGCCGTCTTTTACATCGCGTTTGTTTACAAATGGCTGAAAATTGCTGCCGTATTTTATACCATACGGTGGGTCGAAGTAAACCATTTGCACTTTTCCTGCCATGCCTTCTTTTTCTAATAAAGAATTCATTACCAACAAACTGTCGCCTGCCACAAGTCTGTTGCTCCAACCTTCGCGGTGTTTATAAAATTCTACAGCTTGTCGCAAGGGTTTCTTTTCAACTTCAAAAAGAGAAAGTTGTTTGGGTTGTTCTGTTTCATCTTTTTTTACGGTTTCAATTATTTTTCGTGGGTCAATGCGTTCGTGTACGTGCAAAGAAACTGTATTAACCTCAAAATTAGTATGTTCGGTTTTTCCTGCCCACTGCAATTGCGGGTCGAGGTGAGGGTCGTAGGCGTAAGTTTTTTTCCGGATACCGCCATTGTCGCTGTGGGCTGTCACGAGGCCAACCGGTGGATTATTAAGCCGTTCTTCGTGTGTATGTTCGTACTGCTCAATTGGTTTAATATCATCTATATTCTTTTTTGCCATTTTCTTATATTTAATTCAGCAAATATAAATATTATCTGTACCATTATGAGGACTTTTAAAAAATAGTTGAAGGCACCTCACTACTAATTTTCTCTTTAAAACAAGAAATTAACCAATTGGTAATATTTTCAATAGGTTTTTTTGATACAGGTTAAAGTTCAGGTAGTATTTGCGTGTCTGCGACGGGTTTTGTAAAACTGGTAACAACGATTTGCAATATGTAAAGTTGGGGTGTTCGTGCTGCATGTGTATTAACAGCTACAATAAGTTGGTACAGGTACTATATTTGAAAAACCAATTCAACTACAATTTTTTTATAATAGGTTTTGGCGGTAGTAATATATTTTGCTATATCATTATTGAATAGTTTTCTATTTCATTTTGAATTCTTTTTGGTTCTGCATAGACATCAAATATAATAGAACCTGGGGATCTGTATATCATTTTAAGTGCTCTAAGCAACACTATACCAAACCAAGGGGATATTTGCCTTTGAATTTGACTAGCAAAGTTCAAAACTATTAACACATATTCATTACTAATTCTAAATGGCTCCTTTAACATCCATTTGTTAAAGCAATTTAACTTAATATCAGTCATATCTAAAAGATAACCTGCCACACTCATAACTAAATAACTTGTATTATCAAATAGCTCATTATTTAAGTCGTTAATTTGAGCTTCTTTAAGTAAGTCAATTACTATTTTATCCCATTCAAGCGGGTCAGTAAGCCTTGCAGCGTTATTTAATACTCTTTCGTATTCATCCTTCGTTTTACCAAGTGTTGGCTGAAGTTCAATATCTTCTGGTTTTTTTATTGAGGAAGAGTCAAAATCATTAAATGCATTATTTCTCAGATTAATTAATTTATTTTCATCCATTTTAAACTGGATCTCAAATCGCTTCGGATATGCGCATTGATCCCATTTAATATTAGTTGGCACACTATACCATGAATGACAAAGTGAATTACTATGAAATGGACATATTGTATGAAGGCATGAAGTATAAGGTATATCCTTACTCATAAGAGCCTGAAAAGTACCAAACAAAGATGCGGTATCAAGAAATGAAAAAGATTCTTGTTCATTCCATTTAAGTGCTAATCCATTTTTTAATACATAACCTCCACTGAATAAAGTAAAGGGAGGTAGTAAATTGGACACTTTTTCCTTATTCCGAAACCAAATACTTGGTTTAGCGCAGAATTCATAGATTTCTTCAAATCTGCCTAATCTTGAGAGTACTTGAAGTTGAGGTACAAATATCTTATGCTCACCATTATAATTTTTTAAATTCATATATATGTTTATAAGGCTTCTATAAGGATCCATTCTGAAATATTTTGTGAGCGTCCATGCATTGAACTGTAATAATTGAGTCTTTGATAACTTTTCCAATTCTTTAAAGAAAATCCAAAAATTTACTGATGGTCTATCCCCATTTAAGGATAAAAAACAAACAATTGGTAATAAGTGAATAGTTACTTCTTCTCCAAATTCTCGAATGAATAAATCAGGGACAGTTCTGTAAACTGAAGAGGAATCCGGATAATAATCGTTTAAATATCTTTCAAATGAAATATTAGAAGAAACTTTAAAAGTTATTACAAATGATTCCGTCACAGCTACAGCTTCAAGCAAATCAACTGTAGAAATACCATTGTTTTTTTGTAAAAAGACTGATATTATAGAATGATAGCTTACTAAATATTTTTGAAAAATTTCTTTATTTAAATTTCCTCTTCTGCTCTCTTCCATAAACTGAGCACATAAATCTAAGAGGTTTAAAGAATAGCTATAGGTAAAAGCGGTTGTGTAAGTTTGAACAAAATGAATGTTCTCATGGCTAATTGTAAGAAAAAGTCGATAGGCTCTTTCAAAATCTGTAATTTCATTATTTAGTGCCTTTTGAAAAAATTCACAGTTCTCATTAATTATAACTAAACCAGTGGATAATAGTGTAGCACCTGCTGCGGCATCAACAATTGGCAATTTTGTTGTTTTCATATTATTTTAATTCGTTGAATGAAACCTGCTTTATTTCACCTACTTTAGCCTCAATTTTTTCAATATCAAATGTAGTTTCTTTAGTTGTCTTAAAAACCAACGAATCTAATGAGCCATGTATAACTATCTCTATTGATTGATTTTTTTTATCTTCGGATTTTAACCTACAACCTAAATAAAATGCAACTAATGCAGTTATTATTGTCCCAAGTACTTGCGAGCCTCCAGAAATAATTGCTGAAATGATTGATGGATCAATACTATTTAATATTATCGGTGAAATCTGTGAGGGTAGTATCTTAAAAAAAAATTGCAGATTATTATTATTAATATATATGTTAACATCCTCTTTCAGGGAGCTTGGATCAATTCCTGAGAATTTAAAATTAATATTTTTCATGATCAAAATATTTAGTGTTTATTTTTGAGATTATTAACGACATCTAGCGTATATATGAATTAAACCTGTAAAATACATGCAAAATTGGGCGTATATATGCACTTTTACCGTCATTTATTTCGCCAGAACCATCTGTTAACCATACCATTTTCTGTAACCTTTCCATCCTGTTGCCAATTTTTAATGTTGTTTCAAAATTTGCTCTTACAATAGCAAAGGAAAGAATAAAAAACTGAATTACAAACTTTTTCAAGACAAAAAGGCGGATTGTTGAAAAATATTTTGCGGTAAACTTTTTAGGTTAATCTGTTGGCAACAATAAATGAAAAGTACCGGTGGAAAGGTTTTCGATTTTGGAGAATAGGTAGCAGACTAAAAGTTTATTTTTGTCTCCGGGTATTTGGTTTGTACGCCACAAGCTTTGAGATCGAATTTTCTGGCAGGCAATTATGCTGTTGTTATAAAATCAAACGAAAAATTTGGTTAGCGTGGTTTTATAAAGGAATTCAAGGCAATTAGGTTCGATTACCTACACATATTTCTTTCGTGGATAAAGTTCGACTTTCGTACTTAGTCTGAAAAAAAAGAGAGGCATGATCTAAAATATGCAAGGGCTATTTTTATTCTTAAACATGTCTTAATCAATTGATAATACTTTTGTTAATGCAATTTTATCTCATTACCTATTTGCTCATCAATTGAGCCAAGTTGCTGTACAAATCTATGTTCTGAAACGCAACGAATTTGAAAACAATCAATTGCAGATATTTTTGACAAATTGTTTTGTTTGTTTGGCTCTATCTTTATCATCCACGGTGCAACTTCAAATCTATTTTTCCAATCTGTAATTGGAACAACTATTTTTAATGGCAATTTACCAATTGAATTGTCATTAACAATAATTAGTAAATATTGATAATTCGTTATCATTTTTGTAATCCTCATAGAGTTTATCAGCTGCAAACTCCATTTGTGCCTTTGTTTCTCTTTGCCCTATAGACTTAATTATCCGTTCTGCAATATAAATTTGCTTGGCAAAAGGCAACCTTTGAATTTCTTGCATTATTGAAATTGTTTCCATATACTCTTTTTAAAAATTGTTGTTTTTGCAAAATTAAAATTAAATCCTTAAATTTCAACAAGATTAGGAATCGAATAAACTATATTTTTGAATTCTCTCTATTAAACCATTAAAAGAGAAGAATATAAGGTTATTAACCTGGTATAATCAATTTATGTTGCCATTACTTCTCCAAAAAAAAGATTTGATAATCTGAAAATAAAAAAAACTGAAATTCAGGATTGTTTTTGAATAAAAGGCGGATTGTTGGAAAATAGCTTGCGGTAAACTTTGGTGGTAAAGCTTATTTTAACGGTTGGAATAGTACGAAGTTTTTCAAAAAAGAAATGGCTGCTGCTACTTGGTTTGGGCTTGTGATACTTACATTGATTTAAGATTGCTTAGGCTACAGAGAAAGAAAACAACTAAAGGCAGGATTGAAGCTATAGTTTATCTATTATTTCATCGGGAGAATTTTTCTTAATCCCTTTTACATTAAAATCCTTATCAAAAGTTACAATAACTAAATCATATTTTTGAGCAACTGAGAATTGATAAGAATCATCAAAGTCAAGTTTGTATTTCTGTATATTATTTATAACATCCAACAAATCAATATAATCAAGCGTAAGCTGCTCAATTTGCCCATTTACAAATATGTCATATATGAACTTTTCAAAAACATCAAACTTCTTCAATCTTGATAATATGACACCAATTGAATGAATTGAAAAATCGCTAACGAAAAGCTCGTCAGTTGGTATTAGATTAAAAAATCTTGTAGTAATCTCAGATTTACTCTGGCCTAAAAGACCTTCTAACCAAACATTGGTATCAACCAAATATCTTACTTTTGTCTCCACTCAAGTGCTTTTTTTTGTAAGTCAATTGATGACATCGTAATGTCTTTCAAGCCTCCAGCC
>CAILKW010000509.1 GCA_903834845.1 uncultured Bacteroidia bacterium
CTTTCGCCATATTGCAGAATTTTCTCTTTTTTGTTTTCACGTTTTATTTTCATAATTCCCGGTAGGACAATGCAAAGCGTCTGACCATGATCTATGCCATGGAAAGCAGTTAGTTCATGACCAATCTGGTGAGTGGCCCAATCCTGCGGTACGCCAACTCCGATAAGTCCATTCAATGCCATTGTAGCTGCCCACATAAAGTTTGCCGCTGCATCATAACTTGTGCGATCTGACAGCACTTTAGGCCCTTCTTCGATAAGCGTTACCAGAATAGATTCGGCAAAACGATCCTGAACAGGGGAATTGACAGGGTATGTAAGGTACTGCTCCATGACATGTACAAAAGCATCTACAATTCCGTTAGCAACCTGAATCTGAGGCAGTGAGAAAACTACTTCAGGATCAAGAATCGAAAAGACAGGTAATACATATTCAGAGTCAAAGGCAAGTTTATCTTTTGTTTCCCAGCGTGTTACTACTGAGTTTCCGTTCATTTCGGAACCGGTTGCCGGAAGGGTAAGCACGGTACCAACAGGTAAGGCTTTGGTAACCTTCACCTGATTACGGCGCGATAGTATTTCCCACGGATCGGAACCTTCCCAAAGTGCGGCAGCGGCAATAAATTTAGTACCATCCAATACAGATCCTCCGCCAACTGCAAGTAAGAAATCAATATTATGATCTTTCACTACGGCAACACCTTTCATCAAAGTCTCGTAATGAGGGTTCGCTTCGATACCGCCAAATTCGATAATATTAAAACCTTTTAAAGCTGCTGCGACCTGGTCGTAAACACCATTTTTCTTGATGCTTCCGCCACCATAGGTCAACAGAATATTTGCACCTTTGGGTACCAATTTTGAAAGTTTTGCTATCTGCCCTTTCCCAAAACAAATTCTTACCGGATTATAGAATTCAAAATTTCTCATGTTAATACGTTTTATTTCAGATTATTACTTTATTTATTCTTGTTTTTAATACAATATGCAAAGCTACTTCAATTACCTAAAGTTGCAACCATCACAGATTTAATTGTGTGTAATCTGTTTTCTGCCTGATCAAACACTAGAGATGCTTTGCTTTCGAAAACCTCATCGGTCACTTCCATTGATTCAAGTCCGAATTTTTGAAAAATATCTTCACCGATTTTAGTATTTCGGTTGTGATAAGCAGGCAGACAATGAAGAAACTTAACGTGAGGATTTCCAGTCAATTCCATAACATTCTTATTCACCTGATAAGGTAGCAGCAGTTCAATTCTTTGTGCCCATACTTCGTAAGGCTCCCCCATCGAAACCCACACATCTGTATAAATAAAATCACAATCCTTAACAGCTTTGGCAAGATCGTCTGTTACAGTAATTTTCGCGCCGCTATCTTTGGCAATATTTTGACATTCAAACTGTAAAGCTTCTGAAGGTTGATATTCCTTTGGTGCAGCAGCACGGAAATCCATCCCCATTTTTGAAGCTCCAACCATTAATGAATTACCCATATTATTTCGGGCATCGCCAAGATAGGCAAATTTAATTTCCGAAAGTTGTTTGTTGCTATGCTCACGCATGGTTAAAAAATCGGCAAGTATCTGAGTAGGATGGAATTCATCTGTCAGACCGTTCCACACAGGAACACCGGCGTATTTTGCCAACTCTTCAACAATAGATTGTTTGTATCCCCTATACTGTATTCCATCGTACATTCGGCCAAGAACCCTTGCAGTATCTTTCATTGACTCTTTTGCTCCGATTTGCGAGCCTGATGGTCCCAGATAGGTTACGTGTGCTCCCTGATCATAAGCAGCAACCTCGAATGCACATCGTGTTCTCGTTGAGGTTTTTTCAAAGATCAGAGCAATATTTCTACCTATCAGGCGCGGTTCTTCTATACCTGCTGACTTTGCCCATTTTAATTCTGCAGCAAGTTCAAGTAAGTACTCGATCTCTATACTCGAAAAATCAAGCAATTTCAAAAAATGTCTGGAGTGAAGGTTGATTGACATATTATCAAATTAAGTTATTATTCCTTTACTATTCTCACCAATATCCAAAGCAAGCAAATTTAATTGAAATAATGAATAAATACCATATCCCATTTTTATTTTTGGTTTCCACGATTTATAATAATTGACAATCGTTTTTTGCCTTTTGCCTTTTTTAGTTAAATTTGCGGCACTGTTTAAAGCGTTAATTTAGAATAAATTTTATCTCAGATTCATGACCCGCAGCAAAAAAGAAAAATCAGGTACTACTTCGACAAAAAAAGGCGAAACTGGTAGTCGTTTAAGCAATCTAAACACGTGGGAGCGTATTGGAGGCATACTTGCAATTCTGCTCTTTTTCTTTTCAGCATATTTATTGATATCATTTATTTCCTTTTTTATTTCCGGTGGTGCTGATATCAGTCATCTCAATATTACTACCAAGGAGTTATTATCGAATCCTGAACTTAAGATACAAAATGCCGGTGGTCGCTGGGGTGCAGTTCTGGCTAATTTATTCATTAATAAAGGTTTTGGGGTAGCATCAGTTATTTTTATTTATCTTTTCGTAATCATCGCTTTACGACTTGGCAAAATTGGTAAGTTTTCGATAAGGCGGAATTTAGCTTATTCTTTTTTTGTAATTATCTGGACATCAATAGCATTTGGATATTTCTTTTCTTCTCTTTACGAGAAATCATTTTTATACCCTGGAGGTATTTATGGCTATTTCATCAGTCATTTGTTAAACTCCACAATCGGAAAAATCGGTACTTTTTTTCTTATCCTTGTGTCCCTACTGATATTTGTTATCATCGCTTTTGAAGAGGCTTGGCCACTTATCAAAAAAGGCGTGACTTATAAGCGGATAAAAAGTGTTAAGGCAATAGCTAAGAATGAAGAAATTTCTGAAGAAGAGACCTTTTCTATTCCGCAGGCTCCGGTGATTACAACCAAAGATAATGCATTTGCCAAAGTTGCTGTAGGTGATAATGTTGAAATCGTTTATGCCGGAAGTAAAGATAATGACCTTTTAGAAATTGAGCGCGAAGAAATTCACCATGAAGAACCTGTACCTTTTATTAACAGACAGTTGCGCAATCCTGAGCCGCGCAAAACTGCTGAGGATGACGGACTTTATGAAGGTGCAGACGATGATATGCCGGATTTTGATCCTACACTTGAGCTGTCGAGGTACAAATTTCCTCCTATCGAATTACTTGAAGAACGCTCCACGGGAAATCCTCAGGTATCGGATGATGAATTAATCGCCAATAAAAACAAGATCCTTCAGACGCTAAAGAACTACAATATTGAGATTGTTAAAATAAAAGCTACTACAGGGCCTACGATTACACTTTATGAAATTGTGCCAGCCCCCGGAATCAGAATTTCAAAGATTAAAAACCTTGAGGATGATATCGCACTAAGCTTGGCAGCCTTAGGAATTCGGATAATAGCTCCAATTCCTGGTAAAGGCACTGTTGGAATTGAAGTTCCAAACAGTAAGCCTGAAATTGTTTCCATGCGTTCTCTGATTGCCTCAAAAGTTTTTCAGGAAACCGATTATGAACTGCCACTTGCTTTAGGTAAAACAATTTCAAATGAGACATTCGTCGTTGATCTTACAAAGATGCCTCATATTTTAGTTGCCGGTGCTACGGGCCAGGGAAAATCGGTTGGATTGAATGCCATAATATCATCACTGCTTTATAAAAAACATCCGGCTCAACTAAAATTTGTTTTTATTGATCCGAAAAAAGTTGAATTAAACCTTTACTCAATCATCGAAAAGCACTTTCTCGCAAAAATGCCGGGAGAAAGCGATCCAATTATTACAGATGTTCAGTTAGTTAAGAACACGCTTGGTTCTCTTAACCATGAAATGGATATGCGTTACGACCTTTTAAAGAAGGCACATGCACGTAATATTAAAGAATATAACGAAAAATTCATTTCACGAAGATTGAATCCAGAGAAAGGCCATCGTTATCAACCTTATATTGTGGTTGTTATTGACGAGTTTGCAGATCTTATTATGACAGCCGGAAAAGAGATCGAATTACCGATTGCACGA
>CAILKW010000510.1 GCA_903834845.1 uncultured Bacteroidia bacterium
AAAATTTTAAATTTGAAGCCACCGTCTTATTTGGCAGCGAGTTTTTAACTACGTTTGATGTTAAATGCAAATAAAGCGATTTTTCAGGAAATATTATCAGATTAAAGGCAGGGATAGAATAATTTTGATTTGTTAACCATTTTTCTCAAAGTGGTTTTTATAATAACCCTTCGATCAAAACTCAATATTTTGTAACAGATTATATAGATTATTATTGTTTTTCGATTCTAAGGTTTTAAAAGAAAAAAACCGACAACCGGCTTTCCATAAACGAAACAGAAAGCCAATTGTCGGTATAATTAATTGAATACTTTAAAAAGTCAGTCTAATGTTACCACGATCCGCCGGCACCTCCTCCACCGAAGCTTCCGCCACCAAAACCACCAAATCCGCCGCCTGAAGAACCGCCGCCAAAACCGCTGCCTCCCGAAAAATCGCTCCACGATCCATGATGACGATTGCCTCCTAACATATTCATTAATAATAAGCCACCCAGAATGCCTTTGGTAGAACCTATACCATGCGAACGACCATTACTTCCTCGTTTTAAAATGAAAATAATGATCATCACTATTACAATTACAATAAAACTTCCATTCGATTCCGATTTACGTCCTTTACCTTCTTTATTATTTGATTTAACGTATTGTTCGGCGGTAAATTCACCTGAAGTAAGAGAAATCAGCACATCGGCACATCGGTCAAGACCGGTGAAGTAATCATTTTGTTTAAACGCTGGAAGCATCTCTTTATTAATAAGTGTCTGACGAGCAACTGCATCGGGGACAACAGATTCGAGTCCGTAGCCAACAGCGACAAACACTTCGCCCTTTTCGGTGTCATATTTGGGTTTTACCAGAATTAGAATTCCGTTATTTTTTCCTTTTTGGCCTATTCCCCATCTCTCTGATAGTTTAAATGCATAATCAGCCTTTTCGTAACCTGAGAGACTCTTAACCGTAACAATCGCAATCTGGGTTGAGGTTTTCAAATTAAAACCAACCAATTTATTTTCGAGCTGAGACTGTTGTTCGGATGACAACAGACCGGCAAAGTCGTTCACAAGGCGAGGCGGTTCAGGACGTGCCGGAAACTCTTCCTGTGCAATAGAAACCAAACAGAAAGAGAGAGCCATCAAAAATAACAAAAGGGTCGGCAGTATTTTTAATTTATAGTTTTTCATTATCGTCCGTATGAAATTTCGTCTGAAAGCTCATTTACATCATTTTCCTGTCTGGGGAAATACTGTTTAAGTTGGTCTCCTGTTTTTTCGATTCCATTTATCAGACCTGAAGCAAATTCTCCTTTGCTGAAATGGCTGATCATCATTTCCTTAATCTCGTCCCAGAATCCTTCAGGAACCACTTTATTTATGCCTGAATCACCGATTATGGCAAATTTACGGTCATTGACCGAGAGGTATATCAGAACTCCGTTACGTTCCTTTGTTTCGTGCATTTTCAATTTTTTGAATAACCATGCAGCTCTGTCAAGAACATCTTCCTTACATAAGCTTTCTACATGAACACGAATTTCTCCACTTGTCTGATTTTCCGCTCCTTCAATAGCCTTTGTAATTAAAATTTCATTCTCTTTTCCAAGAAACTCTTTGGGATTCATACACAGAAAATTAAAATTGAACTTTGGGTGCTTTTTCTGCACCTTTTTCAGCTTCGAAGTATGCCTTTTTCTCAAAGTTACGCATTGAAGCTACCATACTTTGAGGGAATTGGCGGATATAGGTATTGTAACCTCTTGCTACTTCATTAAATTTCTGACGCTCGACAGTAATTCTGTTTTCTGTTCCCTCAAGCTGAGCCTGCAGATTCAAAAAGCCTTCGTTAGCTTTTAATTCGGGGTATTTTTCCATTACCACCATCAAACGTCCCAAAGCTGAGGACAATCCTCCCTGTGCCTGCTGAAATTGCTGAAGCGATGCCTGATCGAGTTTTGAGGGATCAACTGTTACCTGTGTAGCTTTTGCACGAGCTTCAATAACTGCAGTTAAGGTCTCTTTCTCGAAATCGGCATATCCTTTAACCGTATTCACAAGGTTGGGAATCAGGTCGGTACGGCGCTGATATACATTCTCTACCTGCGACCATGCGGCAGCAACACCTTCATCCAAAACAATCATTTTGTTTCCTGTTGAAATTCCCCACTGAAAACCAAAAAACAACAGTACAACAATAGCAATCAACACAATTATTCCTGTTTTTTTCATCTTTGTCTTCTTTTAATTTAAAATACAACAATTAGTTACATAATTGGGTGTGAAATTACACAACAAAAACCGGATTCTGAAATTTTTTAATGTAATCTTGTACAGATAGCCTTTAATCGTCTAACATTCGTAGGAAGGAAGATCGAACGAAATTCGGGTTCCCTCTCCTAAAATACTATCAACAAGGATATTGCCACCATGTTTTCCGATAAATTCATTACAGATGAGTAATCCGAGACCTGTGCCGCTTTCCTGCAAAGTACCTTTTGTTGATTTATG
>CAILKW010000511.1 GCA_903834845.1 uncultured Bacteroidia bacterium
AAATGGCAGGGATAATCCCGGGCGGGAAATATCACACCTCCGTAAGAATAAAGGTTTCAACCTGGTGCAGGAAATTGAACCGGGAATTCCAATAAAATCTATTGCTATTCACAAAATAACGTTGATAAAGGATGGTTCCCGTATTGTTATGTTTGTTGACAAGCGTAAAATCATTGACTGGACTGATTATGGCAAAGAATATGGCCCGGTATTGCAAGACGGGAAAATTGGATTTCGTCAGATGCAATGGACTCATTTCAGATACCGGAATCTTAAAGTTTGGGAATTAATTAAGTAGATTATGAAAAAGAAATGGATTATTTTCATTGTAACGATTGTTCTGGGCTTACCCCTTCTGTTGTACGCATCAATTAGCTTTTTTGCCGGTGCAGGAAGGAAAATTGGAGATTTGCTTCCAAAGGGAAATATTGAAATTCCGTTAAAACGAACTATTCAATACAAAAACACTTCACAAATTCAAGAAGAAATAATTGATTACTGGTCGAAAGGTAAAGTCACCGATTGGGTTGATGGAGAAAAAATCAACCTGAAAAATCCAAGAACTGTTTTAGGCTGCTTGCTGGCGGGCAAACGTGTAGAGGAAATCAATCAGTATCTCCTTAAACAGAAAGCCACCGGGCGAGAAGGTTCGCGCTGGTTGCTAAATCCCAAAGGTGGGTATGATTTCAATGCAATGGCTTTTACTCCTGTACTTTTCCTGTTCGGCGATAAACCTGAACTACTTTATCCGGAAACTAAAAAGCATCTGGTTAATAATATCCTAACAATTGAAGGTGACGGTTTTACAAGAAATGTACCATTCACAGGTTTTCAGGATTCTGAAAATCATGTCCTTATGGCAGAAAGTGCACGCTATTTAAAAAATCAGTGGCTTCGCGAAAACGGAAATAAGTCACCTGAATATGATAACAAGAATAATGGAGTGGAAGCTGGTTTGAAGGAGTATTTAAAAGAAATATATACTTATGGGGTTTATGAATTCAATTCAGACCCATATTTGGGATATACTTATTCTTCTTTATTGAACCTGAACGCTTTTGCAACAGGGGAGGTTCAGGAATTTGCCACAAAAATCCTTGACATAATAAATTGGCAATATGCTTTGAACAGCTATAAATTCAAACATTTTCCGCCCTATCGGAGATTGTTTAAGGATTCGTTCAGTAAGGAAATTGTTTCGGATTATCATTCCGTTATGCTTATGGTTTGGGCAAGTTTACAAAATGATTCCCTTAAGATTGACATCACACAAGGAAAACATGTTGCTCTGTGGGCAGCCATGTTGCCCTACCGACCTGCTGATAAGGTGATGGAATGGACATTGAATAAACCGAATGCCTATTTTGTAAAAATGGGGCATGGTTATAATTCTTGTCCGGAGATTTGTTCCGGGGACAAAAGTTATTTGCTTTCAGCCGGAGGTTCTAATCAGGGCAGACGTTCTATGATCGTGAACAAACCAACAGTTTTATTTCTTGATGATAATTCCCAAACTTTGATAGAAACTTTTCATGCTTATGGCCCCGGTGAGGATTTTATGAAATGGAATAATACCGGAGTTTATGAAGATTTTGCCTGCACAAAAGGTGTGGTGCATATTCCTGAAGGGAAAATAGCGTCTCTCACTTCTGATGAATGGCAAATTTTTACTATTTCTGAAGGTATTTATCTTGCTGTTTTTTCTGAAAAAGAACTTGGCCTGATGGTAATTGTCAGAGCCAAATCGTCAGAGGATGCAGCAAGTGCTATCAGGCAAAACAACACAGATAAAAACTTATATCATACACAATTCAAACATCCAAACGGCAATTTTATAGAGTATGATTTGGATTCACCAAAAGATACCTGGGTTATTAAAAGTGTGAATAACAAACCTGTAAACAGGCAATTTGACCAATTGCCATTTTTTGAAGGGAATATTTAAGGGGTGAAAAATGCTGACGGAAGGGGATTTATTGCCGAAGTATTAGAATAAGCATAATATAAAATTCAAATAAGATGGAACTAAGTAATCGTATTAGAGCTACGTTTTCAACATTGGTGGTGGGTTGTTGGGGGCTTGTAAATGCACAGGATAAACCCAATATCCTAATCATTATGACCGATCAGTTATCAGCGGAATCAATGAGTTTTAATTTGGGGAGCAAATACCTGAAAACTCCCAATATGGATTATCTGGCCGAGCACGGAGTAAGTTTTACAAATGCATATTGCGCCAATCCTCTCTGTATCCCTTCGCGCAGTTCACTGTTTACCGGCCGTTATCCGCACGAATTGGGAATTCAGTCTAATGTTGACAAAATGATTGATCCGGTTAAATTCCCTACTTTGGGAACTATTTTCAAAAAAGCAGGTTATGAAACAGGTTATGTTGGGAAATGGCATCTACCCTACGAAAGAAATCAGCTTGACTCTCATGGGTTTACCTATCTTCCGGATAAAAAAGGAAATGGAACTGACAGTCTCTCTCCCGGCAGTGCAAGTAAGTTCCTGACAATAAAACGACAGAATCCGTTTTTTCTGGTGGTCTCCTTTATGAATCCTCATAATATTTGTCAGTGGCCACGCGGTCAGAAATTGCCGGATGGAGAGATAGGAAACCCTCCGCCAGCGAATCAATGTCCGCCGCTAAGAGCCAATGCTTTGCCGTCAAAAAACGAAACCGACATTATGCGGAAAATAAGGATTTCGTACCAAACAAGTACTGCATTCCCGGTTGCAGATTTTACTGACGATAAATGGCGGCAATATATTTGGGCTTATTACAGAATGATTGAAAAAGTGGACGGCGAAATTGGAAAAGTACTTAATTCATTGCGCGAATCTGGTCTCGATAAAAATACCCTGATTGTTTTTATGAGCGATCATGGCGATTGTCAGGGAGCACATCGTTGGAATCAAAAAACCGTATTTTACGAAGAAGCCTCGAAGGTGCCGTTTATTATTAGCTTCAAGGATTTTAAACCGCGAAAATCCGTTTATCTGGTTCAAACCGGAATAGATTTGATGCCTACCTTGTGTGAATTTGCAAGTATTCCACTCTCTGAACAAACCCGTGGAATAAGTTTGAAACAGCTGATTATAAATGAAATAGCCCCTGCCGAACGTAAATATGTTGTTGTATCCGATCATTTGGTACAGGGAGAAGCAGTCAACGGACAAAAACCTGAACCCGAAGGCCGCATGCTTAGAGACAAACAATTTAAATACTGGATTTACAATGAAGGGAACCAGAAAGAAACGTTGTACGATTTAAAAAACGATCCCGGAGAAATGAATAACCTTGTCAGTGATCCTAAATTCAGCAATGAGTTGAAAAATTGCCGAAGTCAGTTACTCGAATGGGCTATAAAGAATAATGATCCGTATTTGAAATTCATGGTTAAATAAGTAAAAATCAGATTATGTACTTAAGAAAGCTTATACAAAATTCGTTTGTCACATCAGTATTTATTGGCGTTTCGTTAGGTTATGCCCAACAAAGACCTAATGTAATTGTGATTTATTCGGATGATCAGGGTGCTGTGGATTTAAACTGCTATGGTTCAAAAGATTTGGTGACTCACAATATTGACAAATTAGCCAATAGCGGAGTGCGGTTTACCCAATTTTATGCCGCACCGGTTTGTTCACCTTCAAGGGCATCACTACTGACCGGTCTTACTCCACAACGAGCAGGGACACCGGGGAATGCAGGTGCCTCTCTCGATAGCAAAGCCGGACTTCCAGGTGACCAATACACTATGGCTGAAATGTTTAGAGATGCCGGATATAAAACAGCCCATATAGGGAAATGGCATTTGGGATTTCAGCCCGAAATGAGCCCGAACGCACAGGGATTCGATTATTCTTTTGGCCATCTTGTTGGTTGTATAGACAATTATTCGCATTTCTTTTACTGGGATGGCCCAAACAGACACGATTTGTACCGTAACGGGAAAGAGGTTTTCTATCCGGGGCAATATTTCCCCGACCTGATGGTAAAAGAAGCAGGGCAATACATGGAACAAAATAAAAGGTATCAGTTTTTCCTCTATTTTGCAATCAACATGCCGCATTACCCATATCAGGGTGATCCAAAATGGCTGGAATATTACAGGAAAAAAGGAGTTTCGTATCCACGCGATCTTTATGCCGCATTTATTTCAACCCTTGATGATAAAATTGGTTTGTTACTAAAGAAGGTTAAAGATTTGGGGCTTAATAAAAATACAATTATTATTTTTCAGTCCGACAATGGTTATTCAACTGAAGAAAGGGCACATTTTGGAGGAGGAAGTGCAGGCATTTACCGGGGCGCAAAAGCTTGTCTGTTCGAAGGGGGGATCAGGGTTCCTTCAATGATTAGTTGGCCGGGCAAAATCCCTGAAGGTCAGGTTCGTGGTCAGTTTGCGGTGAATACCGACTGGATGCCAACTCTGGCAGAATTGTGTGATATCAAACTGGATTCTAAAACTCTGGACGGTAAAAGTTTAGTGCCTGTAATAAACAATGCGGAAGCTGTAACTTTACATACCAATGGTTATTGCTGGGCATTTGGAAAAAATATGTGGGCTGCCCGTAAAGGAAAATGGAAATTGCTCGGAAACCCTGTGGATACAAGTAAAAAAGGCGTACTGACTGAGTCTGATTCACTGTTTCTCGTTGATTTGGAAACTGATCCGGGTGAGACGAAAAATCTTTCATCTGTGTATCCTGAAGTTGTTGAAGAATTGAAAAAACAATATCAAAAATGGGAAATGGTTAATAAGCGTAAATAATTATAAAATAAATAGATATGAAGTATTTATTATTACTCGCGATTACGCTTTTTGGGTTGATTGCTTTCATCAATTTAGAAAATAATAAAGCGGAAACTCATAAAGTTAATGCTGAAGTAATATATCCCAAAATTAGAATTTGGACTGCCCCTTCTCTCGGGGAAGAACCGGCATTTAATTCTCCCAGTTTTCAATGGCCTTCAACGAAAAAAGGGAAGTACAGTATCAGAATCTCATCTTCTACGGATTTCAGCAATGATTTGATTGAAAAGGACGGAATTCTATATGCTGTTTTCAATCCTCACAAAAGGCTTAATCCGGGAATATGGTATTGGCAATACAAAGTCAATGATGAAAAATGGAATAAAACCGATTCTTTTATAATAAAATCCTCAACCCGGATTTTCGAAACTCCTGAAGTAAAAACATTGCTGACTGGTGTTCCTTCATCACACCCAAGGATTTTGGCAAATAAATTTGATCTGAATACCTTTCGGATAAGGGCAAAAGCTTATAAAGAATCTGCACTGATAATCAAAGAGGCAAATAATTATTTAGATAAGCCTGTCCCAACTGAAAAATCTGCTCTTCCTGCTTTCAAAGGGAAAGATGATTTTGAAAACGAAAAAATTGCCATGCTTGCCAGTAAATGGGTAGGATGGAAAATTCGCGATGTAATAACTTTGATTTCTCAAGCCTATATTTTAACTGGCGATGAGAAATATTTCAACTCGGCTAAAAAATGGATGATAGAAATTTCGAAATGGGATCCCAACGGACCATCTCATACAAACAATTTCGGTGATGCAGGTATTATGACGGGCTTAGCCATTGGGGTTGATACATTTTGGGATTTATTAACAGTAGCAGAAAGAGATGTAATCATCAAACAAGCGTCTGTTCGTGCTAATCAATTTTACAAACTTTGGGTAGGGCAAGTAGAAAGTCGTTCTTCTTCAATGCACGTTTGGCAACATATTCTCCATTATTTGCTTCAAACCTCTATGGCTTTCAAAGATGAAATTCCTGAGGCCAAGCTTTGGTTTGAATATATTTATGAACTTTGGATTGCCCAGTCGCCTAAAATGGGAGAAGAGGATGGTGCCTGGTTCAATGGTACTTCCTATTTCGGAATGAATACCCTCACATTGATTGATATATCAACTATTTTTAAAGAGCTTTCGGGTATTGACTTTATGGAATCGGCATGGTTTCATAATAACCCCGGCTGGTTGATCTATGCTTTTCCGCCAAATTCCGTGTCGGATGGATTTTGTAATGACGGAGAAAGATATTCTTTTCCCCCGATTAATTATGCCGGATACAGCGATGCAATGGCCCGTTTGTTTAACAGCTCCTATGCAGCATGGTATGCACAGAAAATCACTAAAAGTTTGGGCAACGAAATTGCTGATGATGTTGAATTTCGGTGGTTCAGAATTACACGGGGATATAAAATGAACCTTCCTGATCCGGTAAAAGAATCTGACCTCCTGCAGGCTGCCAGATTTCCTGATATAGGTGTTGCCTATATGCATACCACATTGGAAAATGCCAAAACCAACCTTATGCTGTCGGTACGAAGCAGCCCCTATGGGCCGATGGCGCACTCCCATGCCGATCAAAACACTTTTAATATTGCTTATGGTGGGAAAAGACTTTTCTATAATACCGGCTACCGTCCGGCAATGGGAGATCCGCATTTTCTGGGCTGGTACAAACATACTCAGGGACATAATGGAATTTTAATTGACGGTAAAGGTCAGCCTTTTACTGATGGAGCTTATGGCTGGATACCACGATTCCTTCATGGAAAACAAATTTCTTACGCTGTTGGTGATGCTTCAAGCGCCTATTCAGGAACCGATGAAGGCGTGAAAGCTGATCA
>CAILKW010000512.1 GCA_903834845.1 uncultured Bacteroidia bacterium
GCCTATTGGAAAAACTTATTTGACCCTGAAACAAAATTTATTCGTCCGAAATACGAAAACGGACAATTTGTCGAAAACTTCAATCCGATGCAGGCCTGGCGTGGTTTTCAGGAAGGCAATGCTTTTCAATATACATGGTATGTGCCGCAGGATCCTGCCGGTTTGATCGAATTACTCGGGAAAGATTTGTTTAACGAAAGACTTGAAAAAACATTTAACGAAAGTCAGAAATCAACTTTTGGCGGAGGAAAAGAGATTGATAGTTTCTCAGGTCTTGAAAAACTGTACAATCATGGAAATCAACCTTGTTTGCACCATTCGTGGCTGTTTAATTATTCAGGGAAACCTTGGCTTACTCAAAAATGGACAAGGACTATTTGCGATGAGTTTTATGGTATAGAACCTTTGCATGGTTATGGATTTGGTCAGGATGAAGACCAAGGACAATTGGGAGCATGGTACGTGATGGCTGCACTTGGTCTGTTCGATGTTCAGGGTCATGCTGCCATGAATCCGTCTTTTCAGTTTGGAAGTCCCCTTTTCGATAAAGTGACAATTAAACTTGATCCGAAATATTATGCCGGAAAAGAACTGATTATTGAGACTAAAAACAACTCGAAAGAAAATATGTATGTCCAATCTGCAACCTTCAACAACGAAAATATTGAAAACTGTTGGATTGACCGGAAAAAAATTACCAACGGCGGAGCACTTATTTTCGAAATGGGAGCACAACCTAATGTTAATTGGGGAATAAAAAAACTTCCTCCAAGCATTAGTACTACACTATAGGAAGTTCGTTAAAATCTTCAGGATGAATAAGAAAACAGGTCTTGTATTATCATTGCTTTCCTTGACACTTTGGGCTTTTGCTCAACAAGAAATTGTAAAGCTTAATTCGGGTTGGAAGGCTAAAAGAGCGACAGAAGTCGTAGCTGACGGAACAGTAGTTTCAGGGAAAGATTTTAAGCAATATGGTTGGATGGAGGCAGTAGTTCCCGGAACTGTGTTAACGACTTTACTTCATAATCAGAAAGTTCCGGATCCATTTTTCGGGTTGAACAATGAACTTATCCCCGACATCCATGAAACTGGAGCCGAGTATTACACTTATTGGTTTTTGAATGAATTTAGTATTCCTGACTTAAAAGAAGGTGAACAGGTCTGGCTGAAATTCAGGGGAATAAATTACACTGCCGAGATGTTTCTGAATGGGAAAAAGATAAACCCTGATACCCATGAGGGAATGTTCTTACGAGAGAAATACCTGATTACACCCTTCCTTGTAAAAGGAAGAAACAGGCTGGCTGTATTGGTTCATCCACCTAATCCTGTGGGAGTTCCTGTGGGGCAAGGAGGTGATGGAACTATTGCAAGATCTTTGACAATGCAATTTACTGCTGGGTGGGACTGGATTTGCCCGATAAAAGACAGAAATACTGGTATATGGGATGAGGTCGCACTTGAATTTACCGGTGCGGTTGATTTGCTTGATCCATACATTAAGACGAAAGTGCCCGGACAGCGAGTTCCATCAGGGAAACAATTACCAGTAGTAGTATCAACTTCAACCGATTTGCTAAACAGCACAGATGTTAACCAAAGTGGGAAAGTTATTGCACGATGTGGCAATTATGTGGTTTCAAAAATCGTAGAAATCCCTGCAGGAGACAAAATTACAGTTATACTTCCCGACTTCAAAATTGAGAACCCGCTTTTGTGGTGGCCAAACGGAATTGGTGAACACCCTTTGTATAATGTCGAATTCTCTTTTGTATTCAACACTGGTAAAATATCCGATAAGGAAAATGTTCCCTTTGGAATTCGTGAAACTGCAAGTCGTTTTGATGAAAAGCTTGGTGCCAGAATATTCTCTGTAAATGGTCAGGATATATTCATTAAAGGTGGAAACTGGATTGCCTCTGATGCTCTGTTGCGTTTATCTGCCAGACGGTACGAAGCCGAGGTAAAAATGCACGCCGAAATGAATATGAATATGATCAGAGTTTGGGGAGGATCGATGACCGAACGCCCCGAATTTTATGATGCATGTGATCAATATGGTTTGCTTGTTTGGCAGGATCTTTGGGTATCAGGTGATTGTAATGGAAGATGGTTCGATCCCGCAAAAAAGGAAACTCAAGAACGAAGGCGAGCCTATCCAGATAATCATACCTTATTTGTAAATACGGTTATTGATCAGGTAAAAATGTTGCGAAACCATCCAAGCTTATATTTGTGGTGTGGCGGCAATGAATTTCCTCCTCCTGCTGATATAGATAAAAAACTTAAAGATAAGGTTTTCCCTTTATACGACGGTACACGCTATTATCTGAATGAATCAACTTCCACTGATCTTGCAAAAAATACTCTTGGAGGAAACGGTGACGGGCCGTACGGTATCCAGAATCCGCTCAATTTTTTCTCTAAAACTTCATACCCTTTCAATCCCGAATTGGGGTCAGTAGGAATGCCAAATATTGAAACCATGCGCAAAATTATGGAAGAAAAAGATTTGGTTATTCCTTCAAGAAGAGGGGAAAACCGGGCATGGACTTATCACAAATATATAGGATACGACAATTTCATTGATCAATACGGAAAACCCGTAGGAATTTCAGATTTTTGTAAAAAGGCCCAATTAGTTAATTATGAGCAGTATCGAGCACTTCAGGAAGGATTCTATGCCAAAATGTGGACAGCATATTCAGGTATGTTAGTTTGGAAAAACCAAAATCCGTGGACAGCACTTCGCGGACAATTCTATGATGTATTCCTTGATCAGAATGGAGGTTTCTACGGTTATCAGCATGGAGCAAAACCACTTCACATTCAATTAAATCTGAATGACTCTTCAGTATGTGTTGTAAATCAAACACTTTACGATCAAACCGACCTGACGGTCAGCTCCGAACTATTTGATATTCACGGAAAACTTTTGTCAAAAGACAAGTATAAAACTTCAATTTCAGCCAATAAAGTCTCCGTTTTGAATAAAACCAAGACTCAAAATTTGACAGACGAAGTCTTTTTTTTAAGATTGAAACTTTTTGATAACGAAAACCTGGTAAAAGATGAGAATTTCTATTGGTTATCTCTGCCCGGGAAAAGCTATGAAAAGTTAAATGATTTAAAAATGGCCACTTTGCAAAGTGAATACGGGATTAATTCCAAAGGTGAAAAAGTGGTAATAATTAGCAATCCGGGCGAAGAAACAGCGTTTTTTATCAGGCTGAAAGTGATTGATGCCAATAACGGTAAACTCGTGCTTCCTGTCTTTTTTAGCGATAATTACTTCACATTGCTTCCCGGGGAAAAACGTGAAATTAGCGTTGATTGCACACTTCTTCCGGAAAGTATGCCAATAAAAACCTTACTTCTCGAAATGGACGGATGGAACGTCAAAACTAACTCTTTAAAAATTAATTAATAAGAAAAATAAAATGAAAAGTAATTATTGTGTATTTCTGCTTCTTTCAATTTTTTTTGCATGTTCAACACCGGTAAAAGTTAAACTAAATAGTGAATTAGCCGACAAGATCCGAAAAGATCAATATTTTCCGCTTGTCAAAGCGAAGGCGTTGGAGGTGATGAAGTCCGGATTTAATGCCGGTGACGGCTACCGTGAAGTGTGGATTCGCGACTACAACACATTTATTGAACTTTCGGCGCAGGTAAATGACAAGGCCGTCCTGAAGGAAAATTTGCTTGTATTTTTCAGGATGCAGGGGGATGACGGAAATATTATTGATGGGTTTACACCTGCCGAAAAGATTGGCGCAGCGAACTACGATTTTATTTATTCCAAACTTGAACCGCGTTATGCAGGTCATAAAAATACTGTCGAA
>CAILKW010000513.1 GCA_903834845.1 uncultured Bacteroidia bacterium
TGGAACTTCGGGTACTGTTTCAAAAACTAAACAGAGGTTTTTAGACTGTGTTCGTTCTTTGAAAATTATTTGAAGGTCTTTCAATAAATTTTGAAGGTCAAAACTTGTCGGGTTCAGCACTACCCGACCTGCTTCAATTTTTGATAATTCCAGAATATCGTTTATCAGCGACAACAGATGTTCACCTGCACGATTAATTGAAGTAATATACTCTCTTTGCGAATCTGTCAGAAACTGTTCGCGGTTCATCAGTTGCGAGAATCCAATAATTGCATTCAAGGGAGTTCTGATTTCGTGCGACATATTAGCCAGAAAAGCACTTTTTGACTTATTAGCAGATTCGGCCAGAACCGTCATTTGATTTGCAGTAGCGATAGCAGTTCCAAGTTGGGTATTGATTTCATGCAAAATTTTTTCGGCCTGCCTTCGCTCTGTGACATCTTCAAAAATAGTGTAAACCATATTCGGTATGGTCTCACTATCATTAAAAACCGGAGAAGCATTGATGTCAATCCAGTGAACTATTTCATCAGTAGTGTTAAATACCCCCATGATTACATTCTTAATAACTTTCCCGGTTTTTAGTGACACAATTGCAGGATGTTCTTCACCGGGAAAATCAGAACCATCTTCTTTCATTGAACGCCAGTGTGGGTCAAAAGAAGTTCTGCCCTGGATCTGGTCAAGCGTTAACCCGAGTATTCTCTGAGCTGCCGGATTTGCATTAACGATATTTCCTTCAGAATTTTGATAAACTATTCCTTGTAATGAAATCTCAAAAAGAGAACGATGTAATTCTTCGCTCTTTCGCAACGCTTCCTCCTTTTGCCTGCGCTCTGTTATGTCGCGATAATTCAGCAATACGCCATGAATAAACGGATCATTTAAAAGATTGGCAGCAGTAAGTTCTACAGGCTTATAACTTCCATCTTTACATTGATACCTGAATTCTAATGTAATAACTGAATTGTCTTTCTCTAATAAAGAATAAAAAACTTTTCCGACATATTCCAGATCATCAGGATGGATTGTTGAAAAGCCGGATGTACCAACTCGATCTTGCGGCAGCCATCCGAACAATTTTTCGATGTTTGGGCTTTTATATTTCATAATGCCATCGGCACCCATAATGCCGATTACGTCTGATATATTAGAAATCATTGAACTATATCTGGTTTCACTTTCCCTTAATTGATCTTCGATCCGCTTGCGCTCGGTGATATCTTCTTTCACCGCCAAAAAATGAGTAATTCCACCTTGCATGTCTTTTACTGGTGATATCACTGCGCTCTCCCAATAAAATTCCCCGTTTTTCTTCTTGTTGTGAAAGACGCCATGCCAGTTCTTACCGGAAAGTATCGTATCCCAGAGTTCCTTGTATTCCAAACCGGACTTATTCGTGCCTTTTAAAATACGGGGGGTTTTACCGATTACCTCTTCAGCCGTATAACCGGTGATTTCGGTAAATATTGGGTTCACCAGCTCAATATTGCCAGCTAAATCAGTTATCATCGTTGACACCGGACTTTGGTCTATCGCAAATGAAAGCATCCTCAGACGGGTATTGAGTTTCAGTTTTTCTTCTATTTCATGTACGCGATTGGTGATGTCCCGGTTACTAACACGACGGCCAAGGTAAGTTCCCTTATCATTAAAAATAGCCCTGCATAAATGAGCAATATGAGCAACAGAACCATCTTTCTTTATTATCCTTAAATCAAGTTCCTCTATATCATGAATGTGCTCTACGGAATGTTTTTTTTCAAAATGATCATAAAATAATTTTGCATCCTCTGGATGAATAATCTCTTTAAGGAGCAACCTGTCTGTTAAAAACTCTGTCGGCTTATATCCGGTTATTCTTTCGCATGAAGGGGACATATATTTGATTTCGTAATCCTTTCCTTCCCAATATTCCCAGTCATAAGTATAATCTGCAACCGTGCGGAATTTCTCTTCGCTCTCACAAAGTGCCTGCTCCAAATTCTTCTCATTAGTAATATCCCAGTTCGTACCTATCATGCGTATTGGGATACCCAAAACGTTGTGCTCAACGAAAGCAAGTGCCCTGATATTATGGACTGAACTATCGGGCCACACAACCCGAAACTCTGTATTAAATTCTTTTTCACGGCGTATAGTCATGAGGATTTCCTCGTCAACTCGCGCAACATCATCAGTATGAACACATGCAAGCCATGTTTTATAAGCACCAACAAAATTTTTCTTTTCAATTCCATAAAGCTTGAACATCTGTTCATCCCACAAAAATATATTGTTTGTAAGATCGTAATCCCAAACACCAACTCCACCTGCACGGGCAGCCAACGAAAAGCGTGCAGATAATTGTTCAAGTGAATCTTTTGAAAGTTTTATCTCAGCAATAAGATTTTCGAGATATGAATTGGCAGCCAACAATTCTGCGGCCCGTTTTGCTTTTTCTTCGTTTTGAAAAACAAGCTCTTTATTGGCAACCATCAAAGCTTGTTCTGCCAACTTTCGCTCTGTAATATCAGTTACGGTTATCAGGCATCGTTCGCTGTTCTCGGTAGCAAAGCCGGTAAGTTGAACATGTATTAGTAATCGGCTATTCGTTGATAAGGTCACTTCACAGATTTCTTTTACGTTGTCGCTAAATATCTTATCAAGGAATGAATTGAAAGTCGGTTTGGTGTCATCGGAAACAAAAAACCCGAACCGGCTACCTTTTAAGCGAGAACGATCGTTGCCCAGAAAATATGCACCACTTAAATTTAACTCAATAATTTCACCATTTTTGGTAAGCGTAAAATATCCGACAGGCGCAAAATCGTATAATTCGGTATATTTTTCGGCAACAAGTTTCACTTGATTCTGTGCCAGATTTAGTTCTTCGTTCTGCATTTCAA
>CAILKW010000514.1 GCA_903834845.1 uncultured Bacteroidia bacterium
GAATTTTTGTTTACACTTGAGCGGCATTATTCAAGTCTTGATGGTGAGATCAGTCTGCGCCCCTATATATATGATTCCGACAATAAAGGTTTATTTGCAAAATGGCGAGGTTCAGCATTAGCCTGGCCATTGTTGGATGCTGTGCTTATGCCTGATAACAATCAAATTCTATGTGCCATACACCGTGGAGATTCCTTTATAAATCCGGATAAGACAGCAACTGCAATCCGAATAGCAGCATACCAATGGAATGGCTTTGGATTTAAGGGGATAAATGATACAACTATATGCTGGCAATGTAGGAGATTGATGGAAAAATAGGTTTTAAAATATAATCCGGCAAAAAAATGATTAGCTCTGTATATTAAAACTAAAAAGTCATCCAATGTATTTAGCTTCATTGAATTACGACAGGTAATTTAAAAAGGTGTTTGACACCAAAGAGCAAATTGCACATGAAAAAATTATATCAATTGACGGTTTGCCATGAATGGTGGATTTTCACAACTTTTGTAGATGATGTTTAGGTAGTTGCTTAATAAAACGAACAGGAAGCTACTTTGAAAGCTATAAATAGGAAAGCAGAAAAAGATTGTAAAACTGTGTATTATGTACAAGGAATTGAATGTGTCGCTGTTGTAGTAGAAGGGCAACACCGAGGATTATTAATACTTTAAACTGCTTGCCGTTCCGGTCAAGCTATTCTTGAAAACATTATTAAAGTAACAAATTACGTTTGAACGACTCCCCCTTTTTTTCAAAAGGGGGCAAGGGAGATTTATATGCAATTACTTAATTTATAATGAATTCCAATATAATGAATGACCTTTCATTACAACTGTAAGGATCTAACTCCAAACTCCCTTTTCCGAATTTGAATTTCCTAAACAACTTGAAACCTTCGATGACATTCGCAAACAATATGGTTGCAAAAATAAGGGAATAAGGTCATGTTCTTAGTGTTCATTTTTAGTTACTAAGGTTAAAATATTGGAAAATAAGGTTTTAAAAGCCATATTACAAAAAAAAACCTTAGTAACCCAAATAAACCGAAAATATCCAAACCTTATTCTCTTATTGAAAACATCATAAAGTTTATAAATTAACTTTGAATGACACCCACTTTTCGTAAAGTGGGACAAGTGGGATTTATATGTAATTATCTAATATATAATTTATTACAAAATTATTTGAATTCCAACAAAATAGAACTATCTTTGTGTATTAAAATGAAGCATCATGAGCAAATACATCAATCAATATACCGATTTTGGTTTCAAGCGTTTATTTGGAACAGAGGGAAACAAAGATTTATTGGTTGATTTCCTGAACTGCTTAATACACTGAAACAATTAGTCTGAATTTGTGAAAAAATGAAGAATAATTTTGTATAAGAGAAAAATTATTTCGCTAACTTTGTATAAAAAAATATGATAAGTTTAAAGACAAGGGCATTTTTACAGGATAGTAAAACAATGAATTTCAAAATACCGGAAAACATAAAACTAAAAACCGGAGAATACGAAATAGTTATTGTTATTAATGCTGTCCCTTTACAAACAGAAAAAAAACGGAAATTAACTTTTTCCGAACATGTTTACAGTTTTGAAAATCCAAGTGTAACATTCAGCAGAGAAGAACTTTATGGAGATTTTGGCAGGTGACAGACATGTTTTCGTTGATACAAATATACTGGTATTTGCTAATGTTGCAACCTTGCCATTCCATGAGAAAGCAAAAACTAAACTTATGGAATTGGTTGAAAGTGGTTGTGAATTATACATTAGCAACCAGGTAATCAGAGAATATCTTGCAGTTTTATCAAGACCAGACGTTAACGGCAAAAGAATTGCCGATAAAGCATTGATTACAGATGTAAAACGTTTACGATCTGAATATATTGTTTTATTTGAAAGCAACAGGACATTAAATCATTTACAAATGCTATTGACAAACTGTTTAACCGGTGGAAAACAAATTCATGATGCGAATATAGTAGCAACCATGATTGAAAACGACTTGAAAATATTATTAACACATAATGTTACTGATTTTATACGATTTAGTAAATTCGTTACGACTATAACTTTTTGACATACAATGCTTCCAGATTCCAAATTTGAGTTTCATGAAACATCTCGCAACCTTCGATGACATTCCCCAAATACTCAACGAACCTTTATTTGATAAGGCTTTCAAAACTGCTGCACTTGCCGCGATGAGCCCAATGGAGCGCAAAGAATACGAACAAAGTTGGTTGGATTACGCTGGCATGAAAGCCGCAATGGATACCTCTAAAGATGAAGGAAGGGAAGAAGGTATAGAAATAGGAATCCCCCAAGGCGAAATAGTCAAAGCCCGAAAAATTGCCAAAGAAATGAAAGATGCCTGTGAACCAATAGAAAAGATTGTGAAATATACCAAATTATCAATTGAAGAAATTGAAAAACTCTGATAGTGAGTAATATATTTGCCAAAGTGATAGTTTCACTCAAAGTGAAGCTATCGCTAAAACCCGGTGATCTCGCTAAGTAAAGTATCGGAAAACTGACGACACTGACCCCATATGTTTGGAACTAATCACCACTAATTTTTGCTGATAGCAGTACCTAAACTAATTATGAAAATTACTGCCCATAGTTCGGAAACAGATACTTTTACCGAATATTTGATTCCAATCCACGCAAAAAATGTTTTACCTTTCTACTTTAATGGAGCATTATGAGCAAATATATCAATCCATATACCGATTTTGGTTTCAAGCGTTTATTTGAAACTGAGGAAATCAAAGATTTACAGATTCCCGGAATAAATATAGTCTGAAAAATAAATCTGGCAAAAAATTGATTAACTTTGCATCATATAATTAAAAATATTCTTCAATGTATTTAGCACCATTGAATTACGACCGGTACTTTAAAAAAGTGTTCTCGGATAAAAGGATAGCCCAACGCTTCCTTGAAGACTTTTTTGAC
>CAILKW010000515.1 GCA_903834845.1 uncultured Bacteroidia bacterium
AACTTCGACTGTAATAAAATATGTGCCATTTGACCAATCGATAGCTTCAAAACCCGCGCCCCCGCCAATTTCAACACTAACCAAACCATTTGCATTTGTAGTAGTGTTTTGAGTTTCAAAGTAAACCACAGGTCCAGACCCCGATCCCTTAGAAATACTGATTCTTAACCCAACTGGACGGTTAATAATAAGTTCAGAGCTGCTATTCCGAATTACAGCCTGATAGCTCATTTTTTGCGGACTTTGTCCCACAACACTGATTGCCATTATCAATGTAGCTAAAATGATTAAAATTGTTTTCATATTCATTTAGTTTTTAATAATTTTAAATGTCTTTACTTCTTTGAAATCCCGAGCTTCACCTGTGGGAGAGTTCACTACCGAAGTGTAAACTTTCAAATAATAGATCCCAGGAGATAGTCTTCCCATTGAGATAATTATTTGAGTACTCTCTGTCTTTATATTTTGTAAAAGATTTCCATTGGTATTATAAAGATAAACAACGTATTGTATAGAAGTTTGTCCCTCAATTTTGAGTGTTAAATTATCGGTTGTCGGGTTTGGGTAAACGCTGTATTGCAAAGTAATTTTTTCAGCCATTCCTATTTCATAAACAACAGAAATTTCAACAGGTTGTTGTACACCCTGAACTATAAAACCGTTCATGCCTTGAATAGTCGTATAAACAATTTGTCCAACAGAGTAACTCACTGAACCACCTGTACCTGAGCCATTTCCACCACCGGCAGAGATGTTTTCCTGGGCTTTTAGTGCTGTTAGACTCAGGATTAATAGGAGTATAGCACTTAATTTTAATTTTTTGTTTTGCATATTTTATACATTTAAAACGTTTAAGAAAGAGTAGAAGCCTCGGTAATATATTGCAAATTGGTTATATGACTTAAATTCAAAAGAATTATCTTTGAAGATAAGTTTTTGCAGTAGTATTAAGATAGAATTTTCAGTAAATTGACTTCGTTTTATAAGTAATATTTGATATTTTGACTTTAGAATCTTTATTAAAACAGAAAAGCTATTCAATACGAATATATAGGTTTTGGAGGTAAATTTAACTTTGGAATAATTTTTGCAAAAATATATAGGCAGATAAAAAAGGCAACGATCAGAAATATAGGTACTAAGGTTGAATAAACACTCTTTAAATAAAGATTTTACAAAGTCTAAGTATTCTTCTTGAAATTTTAGCAAAAATCTTGCTACCTTAAAAATATTCCGAGTTTTTCCAACCCTTGAATAAAGACTGCCCGTATCTAACTGATTATTTATGAACATATATGCCGGTAAATAAACACTTACTAACTTTAATAAGTTTTGCCAAAATTTTAACTCATAAAAAAGGCTGTTAAACCATAGAAGTGTTTTGATCCTCTTTGGTAAATATAAACGAGTATTTCGAAATACTTTTAACACAATTTGAAGTATTTCGTTCCCATTTTTAAACTCCACTATCATCTGATATAAGTTCACAATAAGCACTTTATATATTGCAAAGAAATAGAAGAAATAGAAGAAATTCAATAATTCTAATGCTTATACAGGAAAAATATCAACCAACGCTTGTTAATAACTCTTTTTCAATAGTATGGGTCAGACCTCCAAGACTATCGCAGATTAAGGCGCGACTGTTTCGTAAACAAGCAGCAAATTTGTATAAGGATAATAGGTCTCTGTCTGGTTTAGCAACATACATAATTCTTTTACTGCCTGATTTGCCCTTGGGGTAGATAA
>CAILKW010000516.1 GCA_903834845.1 uncultured Bacteroidia bacterium
GAAATTACTACATGATAAAATAATGTTCTTTAACATTTTTTTTTGTCGCAAACCTTTGCGCAAACCTTTGCGTTGGTTTTTTGTAAAATAATCCTTTGTTTAATGACGTAATAATTGTAATATTTGCATTTATTATTAAAATTTTATACCATGAATATTAATAACTTGTTGCTCATTGGTTTGATTTATATATGTTCAACGCCACTTTGTGTTGGGAAATATTTAGTAACCTCACCTTATGTTTTACGAAAGGATGTTTTAATGAGACTATCAAAAAAAATCATTATTTGCATTTTGTTTTTGGCATCTTCGCTGATATGGGCAAAATCATCTGTAATCGCACAAGAAATACAATATCCTACAACAATTTTAAAAAGCAAATACCTGAAAGTGACAGTTTTGCTTCCTGATGAAAAAAACGGTTATTACCGCAGTACCCGTTTCGATTGGTCAGGCATTATTGGTCAGGTACAATATCGGGGTCATACTTTTTTTCAGGAATGGGAAAAATACGATGGTACAATAAATCCCGGAGTACACGACCCGCTCAATAATGGAACAGCTACCGGCACCGCCGAAGAATTTCGTAATCCGTTAGGCTACGACGAAGCAAAAATTGGTGAACCATTTGTAAAAATTGGAGTTGGCATCCTGGAAAAAGCTGAATATAAACCGCATCACTGGGCTTTCCCCTACAAAGTAATCGAATATGGAAAGTGGAAAATAAATTCCGATAAGGATCATATCAGCTTTGTTCAGGATTTAAACACCCAATTTGGTTATGGTTATCAATACGAAAAGCATATTGTTTTGAGTAAAAATACTCCTGAAATCACGGTTGTTCATACACTGAAAAACACAGGTAACAAAGAAATTAATACCAACCCATATTGTCATAACTTTTTTTGTTTTGATAATCAATTCATTGGGAAGGATTACAAGATTGAATTTTCAAACCGGATTGAAGCAAAAAATGATTTTGGCACAAAAGCAACCGTATCAAATAACTATTTCTATCTGAATAATGATTTATCGGATGCCGATCCTGTTCAAGGTGCAATAAACGCCAATCAGTCAAAAGTCTTTACCTTATCGAACAGCAAAACCTCAACCTCAGTGGAAATAACCTCAGAGGTAGCACCCGATTCGTTTTATCTTTACATTTGGCGCATGGCATTTTGTCCCGAACCTATGATACTTATTAATATTAAACCGGAAGAATCGTTCACTTGGGCTACAGTTTATAAGTTTAAAATATGATCATTTAAATTTTAATTCACAAACATAATATATTAAAAGCTATGAAACAAACAATAACTCTTATTCTTTTGTGTATAAGCCTGCAAACACTTATTGCCTTGCAAACCAGAGCACAGCAATTACAACCCTGGAATACTAAAACCAAGCTCAACAGTTATCGCTTGCTGCAACCAATACAGGGAACGAAACCTGAATTTATTGATCTGGACAATGATGGTGACCCCGATTTGATGAAATATACTACATCAAACGGATTTCCGGTGCAATGGATTGATGATGACGATGATATGAAAAAATCCGATACCGAAGGCGACACCGACAATGATTGCCTTATGATTGACATTAATAAGGATGGACAATACGGCAGTTTTTCCGATGGTATTATTGATTGGGTTGATACAGACAATGATGGGAATGCTGATATGCAGATATTTTCGGAATTTGCATCTGAGAAAGACAAGGATAAACCGTGGGGGCCGGGTCATTTTATGATTAATATGGATCTCGATAAGGATAATATTTTGAATTATATTGATTGGAACACATTTCAGGTGCGATGCTGGATTCATGACGGAAGATCGGACTTCTTTGAGGATTATTCAGGCCAGACTTTATTCCTCAAAATACATGCATCGCCCCAAAATATCAACGATCTGCGTTTAAACTGGGAAAACCCTTTTCTGTTTTATGATATTGATAAAGATGGACTTACCGAATGTGCCATTCGGCTTCTTGATCGCCCGACTTACGGAAAACCGGGAGATAAATACCTCACCAACCTCACCGGAAAAATTGACTATGTAACAATGGCTTATGATCTCGATAACGATAATTCGCCTGGTAATCCATTTGATTTCGATATGACCATCAATTTCCGTGGTGGTGGTTTTGATTATATGGATCAGATACATCCTTTCAAAAATCTGCGCGGATTACCTGCTGCCGATAAGTATTTTTTGGATCCGCGTATCCGTCAACTTGAAGAGTTTATCTATCCAGACCATCAAATAGCCCGCGATTTGGTTTTTAATCGCGGTGTGTGGAATGAGGCTTGGTTCTCGTATGACGAAGATGACGACTGCGAACGCTGGGAACGTGTCGAATTGCTTGATCCGAAAGACCCATATATCATCGGCGCGAAAAAGGGAGGTCTCGACGATAATCCACAGTCCGACCCTGTCGGCGATCGCGGCGAGTGGGATTTGGATAATTCAGGAAAGGGAAATCTTTATATCAGTCCGTTAGATGGGAAAATTCACCTTTACGGAGCTGAAAAAGGTTACTGGCGTGTTGATCAAAATGCCTTTAACTATCAGGGAATGGGTGGATTGTATGATGGATACGGGCCTGTAAGAACCCCTGCTGACCCAACGATTTTTCCATTGATCAGTTATAAAGATACCGACAACAATGGGTTTTTCGATACTATTGAGTTTGATCTTGACGGCGATAAAACTGTTGACTATTCTTTTTCTTTGAAAGAGTTAGGAATCAGCGATGTATCAGAGATTTTTTATACTTCTCCTATGAAATATCCCGATTTTGCAAAGTTGAAAAAGAAAGTTGCTGCTAAAACCTGGAAAGATGCTATTGATTATGTGCAACTCGCAGAGGAACAAGGTTTCAACACACAATGGTATTCTTTGTTGAAGCATCCAAAATCAACACGTCAGCAATATAGTCAGGGTTACTGGCTTAAATTCTATCTTTTTATGGATTGTCTCGAAAAGGCAAAACATGAGAATAACGGTGAACTTTCTTCAAAAATTATCAAATCATATTTCAATCAAGATAATTAATTCAAAATGAAATCAAAGCTCATTTATCTAATCATTCTTCTGTTTATAACAATTTCCTTGCACGTTGCCGGACAAAAAGCTCCACAATTATTGGGTATTTCCCATATTGCAGTCAAGGCCACAGATGTGGAAAAATCGGTAGCCTTTTATCGCGACTTTCTCGGTTTTGCAGAACAGGGCCGCCTGAACAACCTTGATGACGGATCGCTGCAATTAGTGTTTATTAAAGTAAGCGACACACAATGGATCGAAGTATTTGATGGGAAAAGATACGAAAAATCTGACCGGATTCATCAGATCTCTTTTAGGGTAAACGATGCCGAAGAAATGAGAAGCTATCTTGAAAAAAATGGGTTAAAAGTTCCGGCAAAAGTTAGTCGTGGGCAGATAAAAAATTTAGGGGTTACTGTGAAGGATCCTCATGGCTATAACATTGAAATACAACAATATACTCCAGAAGGATGGATAGTTCGTGATCAGGGAAAATTTCTTCCGGAAACACGCATTTCCAACCATATTGCCCATGCAGCAGTGATAGTTGATGATATTGAAGCTTCACAACATTTTTATTGCGATATTCTTGGATTTAAAGAAAGCTGGCGCGGGTCGGCAGATGGTAAAGAGCTGTCGTGGTTACACGTGAAAATGCCCGATAGCCCCGACTTTGTGGAATTGATGCTGAACCCAACCTCCGATCCGCATTTTTGCCTCGAAGTACCCGACATCGAAAAGGCCAAGGCTAAACTCATGAGAACTGCCTATTTCCCAAATTATCTCAAGCCCCTCGATACCAAGACAGGAAAGAACCAAAAACGACAATTAAACCTCTATGATCCGGAAGGTATCCGTGTTGAGCTAATGGAACCAAATACTGTTGATGGAAAATCAGTTCCCCCATCGGATGCCCCTTTTCCACAAAAAATTAAATAAAAGATGAAGAAACTGATATTGTTAACATTGGTTCTCATAAACTCCCTGATCTTTTACGGACAGACGAAACGAGATATAATGTCTTCAAAATATTCGGAAGAGTATTTGAAAAAGGTTATCACGAATCCGTCTAAATGGTATTCTGAACCCGGTTATCCGACACAAGATCGCTGGAACGAGATGCCGTCCGAACGAAGAAATGGTATCATTAAAACAGCCGAAAAACTTTTGAATTACTCGTGGCGAGCTATAACAGCTTCTTCCTTTCTGGCCTTCGATGCAATTGGCAACAGGGATTCAATGCAAAATATTGATAATGAACGCAAAGATGCTTTATATACATTGGTCGAAGCTGAACTTTTAGAAGCAAAGGGGCGATTTCTGAATAAAATTATTGACGGAGTTTGGGCGATGTGCGAAGAGTCGTTCTGGGGAGTTTCGGCCCATGTAAACCGGCAAAAAAAGCCAGGCTCTTTACCTGATGTAAATGAACCTGTTATTGATCTGTTCGC
>CAILKW010000517.1 GCA_903834845.1 uncultured Bacteroidia bacterium
GGGGGATATCGCCTGTGTTTGATCAAACAGACTCAAAGGTGAACCTGGATACTTCGGGTGACTCTGTGATATTTTCTATTCCGGGTAAAAAAAAGGATTATAATGTTAATTTTTTGATGTCTCCTCCTCATAACGATGGAGAAACGTTTCATATCCGTTTCATAGTCAAAAACAATTATAACGGGAATTTGAGTGTCATATTGTCTCGTGAAAAATTTGACGGGTCTCGCGTCATTACTTCTGAATTTTGTGGAAGTAAAAAATACATAGACTTCTCATTCATTTACGGCGCTTTGTTTGGTCTAACAAATGAATCTTCATTCAGCTTTTATGAAAGTGAAATTTGTTTATTAGTTGTCCGTTGGAATTTTACTTTGAGCTTCTGCCCCGCAAATTCGACATTTGAGGTGGACCTTGATGCAAAAACCTGAAAATGGGTGAAGAATTCCATTGATGGGTTTTAGCCAAATTTACACGAACAATTAATGCCATTATAATGAAAACAACAATATTTCAATTCGTCTTTTGCATTTTGGTTATTGCAACCGCTTTTTTATCTTCCTGTAATAAAGAAGATACTATCATTTCCGGCTCGGTAAGTGGCGAGCTTACACTTTATGATCGTGCAGCCCCGTTGGTGAAAAAACCAGCCGCAGGGGTTAAAATTTATTTGCTCGATTTTGCCCTGTTGTCTGGTACCGTGAAAAATAAGACATTCAGGGTAGCCCTTGTGGATTCCGTGCTGACCGACAGCAATGGCAAATACAAAATCGGGAATATTCCCTCCGGGCATTATCTTGTGATTCCCTCTCCTGGTGAGTCAAACTATTTATTCTCTCTTGCCGATGATAAAATTGAAAATGAGTTCATACTGTCTGAAACTGCACTATATCATACGGTGAGTTTCTCCGCACCCCTCCCGGGAGGCGAAAACTCGGAATGGACAATTCACCTGACCATCAAGAATTTAAGTATGGGTTCATTCTATGAGATAAAGCGTCAATTTTATCCATATAGTGCTAAGGCGAAACTACCGAATGAGGAGTATCGTTATCAAACTATAAAGGAAAAGCAAAGCACCGTTACTGTCACAGATTTTAGTTTCGATTCAGGATTGATTGGTGATTACAATAAATTTTGTGTCAGGTACTGGAAGGATTCAAGTTCGGGATTTCAAGACTTTTGGATTGAAATGGATGTTGATGATAGCCCAGCCGAATCCTATTGGGAGATAGACATAGAGAATAAAACAACAACCCGTATTGAAAAGTAACCAGCATGAAAAAACGCTTCATTTACCTTTTGTTGTCTGGTTTTGCTGTATTCTCCTGCCAAAAAGAAAAACTGCCTGTAACCGGCTCGGTTAGCGGGATGGGTTTTAGCCTAATTTATACGAACAATTAATGCCATTATCATGAAAACAACAATTTTTCAATCCGTCTTTTGCATTTTGGTTATTGCAACCGCAGTTTTGTCTTCCTGTATTAAAGAAGACTTACCTGTTACTGGCACAATAAGCGGTACAATAAGTGCCTACGACCCTACAACCCCACTGGTAAAAACGCCGGTTGAAGGGATTAAAGTTTATCTGATCAATGCCGATTACAAATTCAACACTACCACTTATGCAGGCAACAGTGCGGCACTTATCGATTCCACTCTCAGCGATGCGAAGGGTAATTATCGTTTTACCAATATCCCGTTGGGCAGGTATAATGTTTGTCCTATAACGTATTCAAATGGTTATCGTTTTAAGACTATCCCTACAGTAAAGATTGATCCACTGCAAATTACCGAGTCAAGCCCCGATCATATCATCAATTTTGCCTCGCCCTTACCCAATAGTGAAAATACACCCCAAAATCAGTTTAAGATTAGGCTTTGGATAAA
>CAILKW010000518.1 GCA_903834845.1 uncultured Bacteroidia bacterium
GGTAGCAGCGACTATGGAACGGTTAAACCATACTTGCAACTGATTACGAAAAATACGCAAACCATAACAGAAGCAGGGAAAAGCGATATCGTTACAAAATGGAACCTTGTCACCAAGGGTTTCACGTTGCAAACCATCGAAGCCGGGAAACTCGTTATCGGATACCAGCAAATCATGTCGGTCTCTTTCAAACCAGGTGTTTTGCCCGGACAACCAGACCAGAAATCGAACCGGAATGTGACCAACATCATTACTTTCGTAAAACAATAATTTTGAAAGTTAGTGATTTAAAAAATAATCGTTTGGATCTAATAGTCAGAAATCCAAACGGTTATTTTACTTTTAATAAAGGAATTGCAGGATACTGGAAGTAAGAAATAATGAGAAAGTCACTAATTTTAGAACAAGCTCAGCTAACCAACTTTGATGCAAATTCAAGTTCCAATTTTTCAAAAGACACCGTCTTAATCAATGCGAGTCCGTTTTTATTAATAAGGCTTCGGTAGGTTCGAAATATTACTTTTGAAAAGGCATGATTATACAATAAAGATAAAAAATATCCACATCATTGATAACAAGGGGTTTTACTCAGGGAAACCAGTCTTATCAAAACAATTACGAATATAAATTGAACGTGGAATATTATGGTTTATTGAGTTATGCCTTAAAACTGGCACTTTGCGAACTCTCAGGCAATCCCGCAAAAATTGGTCAGAATATGTGGCCATTAAAAAACAAATTATAAACAAATGAAAGGTCACAAAATGATTAATTACTATTTTTGTTAAAAATTATTGACATGGACATACAGGCATCAAAACTGGAACTTTTTAAAATGATTTATAATATTGAAGATCAGAATATTATAGACGACCTAATTAAAATAGTCAGAAATTCACAAAAAGATTTCTGGTTCGACCTTTCTGATTCACAAAAACAAGAGATAAAAACGGGTATCACTCAACTTGATTCCGGACAACGTATTTCATTGGAAGATTTGTTGCTGCCAAGACCAAATCATTCTTTAAAGAAAGGAGAGCTATAGATCCATTCTTTTTATCGTGGTGAAGAAAAAACATGTTGTAAAACATGAAATTAAATTTTCCGTTATAATGTTTAACAATATTGAGAACATTATTTTTGCTTACCATTCAGTTGGTATTCTCAGCACTATCAATAAGAACTTTTAAAATCGATTTTGTTACATTGTATTGATCTAATTATTAAGGATATGAATTTAAAATGTACTTTAGGATTTCATACCTGGGACGGCTGCACATGCACCGGATGTGGCAAAGTTCGTGATGAACAACACGAATGGTCAAAGGATTGTGAGAAATGTTCCAAATGTGGAAAGACCAGGGAGAACCAACACAAATGGCTAAAGGATTGTGAAAAATGCTCCATTTGTGGAAATACCAGGGAAAACAAACACGACTGGTCAAAGGATTGTGAGAAATGCTCCAAATGTGGAAAAACCAGGGTGAACCAACATGACTGGTCAAAGGATTGTGAAAAGTGTTCCATTTGTGGAAAAACAAGAGAAAACCAACACGACTGTTCAAATGATTGTGAAAAATGCTCCATTTGTGGCAAAACATGGTGGCAGTGGGTGTACAATCATGACTATTCAACAGATTGTGAAAAATGTTCCAAATGTGGTAAAACCAGGGAAAGCGAACACAACTGGTCAAAGGATTGTGAGAAATGTTCCAAATGCGATAAAGCCAGGGAAAACAAACATGACTGGTCAAAGGATTGTGAGAATTGTTCCGAATGTGATGTAACCAGAGAGAACCAACATGAATGGTCACAGGATTGTGAAAAATGTTCAATTTGTGGTAAAACTTTTAAGAATCAACACTCTTGGGTGGACAATTGCGAGAGATGTTCTAAATGTGGCGTGGTTGAAGATCACCACGATTGGTCAAAAGATTGTGAAAAATGTTCCAAATGCGGAAAAGTTGAAGATCACCACGATTGGTCAAATGATTGTGAAAAGTGCTCCCAATGTGGCACAACAAGAGAGAACCAACACGAGTGGTCAATTGATAGTGATAATTGTTCAAAATGTATTAAAACAGGTTATTTTATTGACACCCGCGACATGAATAAATATAAGGTAATTAAAATTGGCAATCAGACCTGGTTTGCTGAAAACCTACGATATAAAGCAAATACCGGTTGTTGGAGTTATGGCAACGTTGAAAAATATGGTTATTTATATGATTTTGAATCCGCGAAAAAGCTTGCACCTAAAGGTTGGCATTTGCCCAGCGATGAAGAATGGAGTACTTTATGTAGGTACTTAAGGGAGGATCCAGGCTTAAAAATGAAAGCTAAAACCACCGACTGGCTTCATTCTTGGGTACATGAAGATACAACAAAAGATAGCGGTTTTAATGCTTTGCCAGCGGGCTTCTGCATCTACGATCCATACAGGTGTATGGGTCTTGGCAATACTGCTTCTTTTTGGTCAGGATCTAAGCAAGTGGAACTTAAATATAACAAGGACGAGGTTTATAATAACCGTATGAGCAAAAACAATGGGTTCAGTGTTCGCTATATTAAGGATTGAAAATTTGATTATTCTGACCATTTATTAAGATTCAGGGATGTAAAATTCCTCTAAATAGATTAATTGACCGACCTTCAAATTGAAGTACTGAGCAAACATATTGAATAACAGAAAGATGAAGGAATATTGGAAATCACGCTTCCAATATTCCGGAAAAAATGGTATATTTGATTAAACCAAAGTTTTTGATCGTGTTGGTGTCATTGGTGATTGAGAAATCAAAGGTAAATTCACCTTTTCCAAAATTTTATAGTAAATTTGTACAATTAGTTAATCGTTATGATGACTGAAGAACACATAAAAGAAGCTTTATCATTAAGATACATCGAATTGATTGCCGCTTTTAACGGTTACAAAACGAGTTCTTCATATCCTGATTATGGAACTGATTTGGAAATTAAAGAAATTGATTTTCGAATTGAGAATCAGCATAAAAGGTATTTGGAAACAGGAAGGGAGTTAAAACTTCAATTAAAAGCAACGACCGAGAATTCGATAGTAATAGACGATGAGACAATTAAATACGATTTAAACGCTTCGACTTACAATGATTTGCTTTCAAGGAAAAATACAAAATGTCCATTGATCCTAATATTGTTTGTTCTTCCGTCTGAAAAGACAAATTGGTTGGCGATTTCCGACAACGAATTGATCACAAGGAGATGTGCCTACTGGTATTTCCCTGATCAAACTGAATTCTTGACAGCCAATTTTGCCACAAAAAGAATTTCAATCAATAAAAAGAACTTTATTTGCAATGACACTCTAAATCAATTATTTGATAATTTTTCGTAATGAATTCCCAATCAATATATAAAAATATTACAGACCTTTTAATTAGCAGGGAATGGAAAAAACAAGAGGTTAGGACAAAATATGATTTATTTGTCCCACCTTCCATATTGGGTTTTTCAGAAACGTATAAATTATATGTTTACAATAAATTCTCAAATTCGGATTACGAAAAAGAAATCTTAAAAGACTTAATTATTGTTTCTCAAATTTACAATGAAGATTTGGATGAACTGGCTTCAATTATTATCGAAGACCGACAAATATTGTCGTTTCATATTGAAAACGAAAATATTAAAAATGGCCATCCAAGTATTCCCTTTTTTAATACTTTGATTTCCAATTCAAAAGAATTGTTGCAGGAGGTCGCGAATTTTTCGGTTATTAAAAAACCTCATTTTTTTGATAGCATTGACGAGGCAGAAAGATACCTGAACTATTGCAACTTTTTCAAAAATGATGTGGGTAGTTTAATCACAAAGATACAACTGCCTAATAATGAAGAAATAAAAGAGAAAACTCTTTTTGAGGATTCAATCATAGGAAGTGAAATAAATCAGAACCTGATCAACATAGCCGATTTTATCAATACTGAAATAATTGGTTTTGACAATTTTGAGCCAACCGATGATTTTTTAATCCAAAATAGGGATTTGGTCAGTGTAAATGTATCAAATAAGTTAAAAGACTTATACACAGGTATTGAATATGCCGATATAGAAATTTCACTGAAAGGGACACAAATAAACCAAATAACCGTTGCCAAAGAACTGAACAGGGAAAAGGTGAATAATTTGAGCACGTTTTCAAAAACAATCCGCGAAAAAATGAAGGAGATATCTGAAAACGATGTCTATGGAAAAATTATTCAATTAAAATCAAAAGATGTTGATAGCGACCAAAATATGATCATCATTGAAGGCGAAATCAAAAAAGTAAAATCAAAAATTGCGGTAAAATTAAATTCGGACCAAATAAAATGGGCTGCCGAAGCTTTTAAGAACAATCGAACTGTTTTAATCAATGCCATTTTGGAAAAAGATAAAACCCAATACAAAGTTACAGAACTAAAGGATTTTAGGGCATTGACAAGATAGGAAAAGGCAATAATTCGGCAAATACCCACATACCAATATATTACACGCATGAGGTGCGGAGCATTTATATCACACTTTACCTATACTAACAAGCTTAATATCTTACTTTAGCCCCACACGCGTTTCTGTTAAGCATCATTGTTGGCTAATCCAATTTGCCAGAAAAATTTGTAACTTCACAATCAATTAAACTGTAAAAAATGGGGAGATTCAATACATCAGTGCCAAATATTTCGGAAGAACATTATACAATTGAACGTACTGATTTAATAACCAAAAGCATTGAATTGGTAGAATCTAAAAGGTATTTTACCATTTGAGCACCACGACAAACAGGTAAGAATACATACTTTGCACAATTGGATAATCCGGATCGTGTACCCCACCCTTGACCGGTAAAAAATAGGTTTTTCTGTGGCTATTTATGAGAGTTTTTCATAACCGTTCGGCAGATGCTGCTTCCTAAAATGAGAAAAGAGGTTGATATGTTGCTTGGTATTGTCATGTAATTTTTGAATCCTTGTGGCGCAATCCAAAAATTTGAAAAATCTTCCTTTCGTATTGTCATTGCGAATTAAGCCTCTCTATACTAAATGGTTAGCAGTTTCAAAATGCTTAATGAAGCAATCCCATGATTGAAGCACTTTCAAAAAATTGTTTTGGCACTGTACTTCTTAGTTTGGGATTGCTTTGGAGAGCAATTATTCCGATTTCAAAAGGTGATCCTTGCCGCACTCCGCGCAATGACAGATACTGAGTGAGAAGGTGCTGTAATGTTGTTTCTGGTGTTCATTCAACTTTTGAAATTTTGTGGCCCAATCCGTAATTTTGAACATTCAGGTCTCCATTCTCCTTTCTTAGGTTATCAGATTAATTATTATTCCATTTCGCAATTGATTTAGATGAGTTTGGAAACCATTTTACAATTGTATGCTGAGTTTGCCTCGATAAAGGAGAAAATTGACGAATAATGGTTTTCCGTGAAATTATCACATAAAAACCAATAAGGTTTTTATGCTTATAAACCTTATTTTAAGTGCTTTAACTTTAATTTCACTTAAATAAAAACGTCCGAAGCTTGTTTTAGTCCGGATAACTGTTGATTCGATAAAATATTCGTCGGGACACTGTCCTAAAATTTAATTCTTTTAGTAACCAAGATTCATAAAATGTTCCTATCTTTACATTAATGACTTCATACGTGATTAAGATGGATTTACAGAGTCGAAAAATAACATTTGTGCAAGAATTTCTTAAAATTCAGAGCGAGGAAGTCATTCTTCGTTTGGAGAAATTATTGGAAAAGGAAAAAGGAAAAATGACTGTCGTTGAATTCACTCCAATGACCATTGATGAATTCAATGAAAGGATTGATGAATCTTTGAATGATTCACATTATGGAAGGTTGACTGAAAACAGCGTTTTAATTACCGAAATAAAGGAATGGTGTTAAAGATTTACTGGACAGACTTTTCAAAAAACAAACTTCGTGATATTTTCGACTACTACAAGGACAAAGCAAGTCTTAGAATCGCAAGAAGATTGGTAAACGGAATAACTCAAGAGGTTATAAAACTACAAAATCAACCAAATATAGGATCAAGAGAAGAACTCCTTACCAAAAGAGAACAAGATTTTCGATATTTGGTACACAAGAGCTATAAAATAATCTACTGGATAGATAAAGATCGAAACAGGGTAGAAATTTCAGATGTATTTGATACCAGACAAAATCCAAACAAAGTAAAAAAAATCACAAAAACCTTATTTTCAATTTCTTAATTTTAATTCCACTAAAATAAAAATGTTCAAAATTTATTTTGGTTGTAGTTTGAAGTTCATCTATTAGGTTTTGTTATTGGCAATCAAACGTCTGTATATTAAATGGTTAGTTGTGTCAAAGTGTTTGATGCAGTGTCCCGTGTGTTTACGACCGTTCCCGAGAGATACGACTGTGTCCAGAGAGGTACGATTCGGGATTCGGGATTCTGAAGAAAATCCCATGTTTTGAAGCACTTTCAATACAATGTTTTTGGCACATTGCTTCTTAGGTTGGGATTGATTTTCCGAAAAATTCCCGAAAAAACGGGACAGGCAGGAACAGGTAGGAGAGCAAATATTCCGATTTCAAAAGGTGATCCTTGCAGCACTCCGCGCAATGACA
>CAILKW010000519.1 GCA_903834845.1 uncultured Bacteroidia bacterium
GATAAAAACAATAGCTTTATTGTGATATTGCAACTGTTTGAGGGCGATAACCTCAAGAATTTCCTCTAAAGTGCCGAAACCACCGGGGAGGGCAATAAATGCATCGGAACGTTTGCGCATGAGGTACTTTCGTTCGCGCATGTTTGGTGTGATAATCTGCTCATGGTCACGAGGCGAAGAGAGCCGTCTGTTATGTATTGATTCTGGAATAATTCCAACTGAATTTGCACCTGCCTGGCGCGCTGCTTCGGCAACGGTATGCATTAATCCTACTGCAGCACCACCATAAACAATAGCATGAAGGTTTTCGCCAATAAGTCTTCCAAGTTCCTTTGCCTCATCGAAATATAGCTCAGGAATGGCATTGCTTGAAGAGCAGAACACACAAATATTCATGGGCTTAAATATCTATATTTGCGTAAGTGGCATTGTCTTCGATAAACTTGCGGCGTGGCGGAACATCGTCACCCATAAGCATTGAGAAGACGTGATCGGTCTCTGCCGGGTTTTCGATGGTTACCTGACGCAAAGTACGGGTTTCGGGGTTCATTGTAGTGTCCCAAAGTTGTTCGGCATTCATTTCTCCAAGACCTTTATAACGTTGAACATGAAGACCTTTTTCGTTTCCTCCTGCCCACTCTTCTATCAACTTTATTCTTTGCTGTTCTGTCCAGCAATACTGCTCAAGTTTTCCCTTTTTCACGAGGTAAAGCGGTGGAGTTGCAATATAGAGGTATCCGTTAAGAATAAGATCGTACATATACCTGAAAAAGAAGGTCATAATCAATGTAGCAATGTGAGAGCCATCCACGTCAGCATCGGTCATAATCACAATCTTGTGATAACGAAGCTTCGCAAAATTCAAGGCTTTCTGGTCTTCGTCAGTTCCTATTGAAACACCAAGTGCAGTATATATATTACGAATTTCTTCGCTGTCGAACACTCTGTGAGTCATAGCCTTTTCAACATTTAGGATTTTACCCCTTAGTGGAAGAATAGCCTGAAACTTCCGGTCGCGACCTTGTTTGGCTGTTCCACCAGCCGAATCACCCTCCACAAAGAACACTTCGCACAAAGAAGGGTCTTTCTCGGAACAATCAGCAAGTTTTCCCGGTAATCCTCCGCCGGTAAGTACGCTTTTACGTTGAACCAGTTCACGCGCTTTTCTGGCGGCATGACGTGCAGTTGCAGCAAGAATAACTTTGTTTACGATAATTTTCGCTTCGCGAGGATGCTCTTCCAGGTAATTTGAAAGCATTTCGCTCACTGCCTGATCAACAGAAGAGCTTATTTCGGAATTACCAAGTTTTGTTTTAGTCTGACCCTCAAACTGAGGTTCCTGAACTTTTACAGATAAAACAGCAGTAAGTCCTTCACGAAAGTCATCACCACTGATTTCAAATTTCAGTTTCGATAACATTCCGCTGGTTTCAGCATAGTTTTTCAGAGTTCGTGTTAAGCCCCTTCGAAAACCTGTCATGTGTGTTCCACCCTCTATTGTATTGATATTATTGACGTAAGAGTGAATATTTTCGGTAAATGAATTATTGTAGCACATTGCTATTTCGACAGGCACATCATTCTTTTCAGTAGCAATATGGATTGTTTCATCAATTAGCCGTTCGCGTGTACCATCCAAATAATCAACAAATTCAGCCAAACCTCTATCAGAAAGAAACTCTTCTTTTTTAAATAACCCATGTTCTTCAACAACTCGGAAGTCAATAATAGTAAGTCGAATACCACGATTCAGAAAGGCGAGTTCACGAAGTCGTGCTGATAGAATATCATATTTGAATTCTGTAGTTGTAAAGATTGAACAATCGGGAATAAAGGTTATGATTGTACCTGTCCGATCTGATTCACCTATTATTTTAACATCGCCTCGTGGAAATCCTTTTTCAAATTCCTGTTCCCATATTTTACCGTCGCGATGAATCTCCGCACGAAGGTATGACGATAAGGCATTGACGCAAGAGACACCAACGCCATGTAAACCACCGGAAACTTTGTAGCTATCTTTATTAAACTTACCACCTGCATGCAAAACAGTTAAAACAACCTCAAGAGCCGATTTATTCTCACCTGTATGTAGTTCAGTCGGAATTCCTCTGCCATCGTCAACAACGGTTACAGATCCATCAGTGTTAATTGTTACGTCAATGTTTTGGCAATGACCTGCCAATGCTTCATCTATCGAGTTATCAATTACTTCATAAACAAGGTGGTGCAATCCTTTAATGTTAATATCACCGATGTACATTGCAGGTCGCAAACGTACTGCTTCGAGTCCTTCAAGAACCTGAATACTATCGGCACCATAACTTGAAGATCCATTTGATGGTTTATTATCTAAATCGCTCATTATTAAAAAAGTTATATTAAAAACAACAAAACAGCTGCTTCAATTTTTTGAGGCTCGCAAATGTAGTAAAAAATACTGTTACTAACTAAAAATAATGGTGTTGAATATTACGAATAATAAAAAAATATCAACAATCTAAAATATTGAATATCAACAAAAAAGCCTCTCGTTTTATTGAAAGGCTTTTCAGATATTTCAGATGTTTTATCAGAAAGACCAGGTTACTCCGGCCATTAATCTTAATCCTTGCCCGGCATAACCCAGCCACTGTTCATTTTGCCGGTTTAGCAGGTTGTCAACACGCCCGAAAAGGCTGAAACTATTCGTCAATTTGTAAGTTGCTCCCAGGTTTAATTTTATGGAAGGATCTATTTGAAATGCAACGGTTTGTGGCATAGCCGAAGATAAAGCATCAACATGAAAAACCACTGCTTTCCGCTGACCTAATACTTCCAAATCCACAAAGCCTGTAAGTCTTTCAATGATTTTTAAACCAGCTGAAGCTGTAAGATCAAAATTGGGTTTGTGAGGGGCAAACGGTAGTGATTCAAGGTTGTAATTGTAATAATTTCCTTTTAATACTATTGAAAGGTCTTTACCCAAGAGGTAGGAAAACCAAATAGAAAGATTAAAAATTCCTGCATCGGCGTAAATAACATCAAAGGCGTTTCTGTAAACCAATGATGCAGGAACTGATTTGGAAGTAGGGTCATCATAGCTACTCAATAAGAAGAAATAGAGATCCTTTATCTGGCTATACTTCAAACCAAGATTATAGGATATTTCGCGTGATATTTTTCCTTTCAAACCGCCTGTAACAACGTAGGTGTAATCGGACTTCCGTACATTGTGGAATGGTTCTGCCCAGTAATTTTTCATGGCAATATCTCCATAACTGTTGTTTACCAGATCACCTCCAAATCCGGCATAAAGGGTAATAACTTCCTCAATAGGTCTAAAATCAAATTCGATGTCAGGGTATATTTTTGTTGAATTTTCACCGCTTTTATCTGAAACAGCAACAAAATTGATTCCTCCGCGTAATGTCCATTTATCACCATCAAACCTGACTGAGGGTTTCACTCTAAGCCAATCCTCAGTCAGTGTTCCAATACTGATCGGATTTTGGAAAAGAATACTGTCAGTTGACAGATGATCCAGCGCGAAATCAAGTGTTCCGGTTACCTGACCGAAGTTATAATCAAGTTTGCCAAAAAAACCTCCGCTGTTCTCTTTCTGGCCTGTTTTTGCATCGAAAAATCCCAAATGAAAACCTCCATCGAATTTTAAAGCACTCTGCGACAAATCATTATTTTTCAAAGTAACCTTGATATCACCACTTTGGTAGAATTGCTCCAGTCCGAATGTTGTTATGGGAAGACTTGCAATATTTGTGGGAATCACATCGGGATAGCCATAATAATTCATTGCATCGCGTTTGTATGTAAGATCAACCGAAAGTATAGTGCTACCAATATTTACAGAACCAAAAATCGCTCCGTTGTTCTGACTGTATGGCGCATTCACCAGATCGCCTGACCTGAGTCGTATTTTATCATCGGATGAGAGGTGACGAAAGTGGAAACCGAAAGTGCCAATTTTCGATTTGGGAAGATTAAGAAATAATTCTCCGTAAGGGGTGCTGTAAGTACCTGCCCCGAGTTTTAAATAACCTAAACCCAAATTATCGGATGGAAGTTTGTTTACGTTGGCTGCTCCAATTGGCAAAGCTTCAAACCCACTTTTTACTGGCTGACTGTCAATCGAATATTTGAATTCGGGTATAAAACGTGTAGTGTCATCAACAACCGGCATGAGGTTAACCTTATTGGCATTAGAGATGGTGGGACGGTATGCCTTAACTACTTCTACCGACTGATTGAGCTTGGTGGTGTCTTTTTGAGCTACGGCATAATTAGCCGATGTTCCTGCAATTAATAGAAATACTGATAATGAATGATATATTCGTTTCATAACTTTCACTTATTTATTTTTTTTCGATCCTGGTGTTTGTGTTTTGACATCTTGGGTACCTGTGCCAGCATTATCTTTTGCTTCTAAAATTTGAAGGTATTTATTGGCCTCATCCAAAATACCATCTTCTTTTTGTTCGTAATTCTCAATAACGCTTTTTAAAGTATTTACTGCCTGAAAAAGATCATTTTGTTTTTCGTAAACATGAGCAAGCAAAATAAAACTCTTGGCAAGCCAAAACTGATGTGGAGTGTTCTTTTCGATAAAATTCATTACCTCGTTTTCAGCCTCTTTCAATTTGTTATTCGCATAATAGTACTCACAAAGTCTGTATTTTGCCTCTGCTCCCTCGAGCGATTTTGAATCAGCGGCAAGTTTTCGCCAAAGCGGAAGTGCCTTCGCGGGGTCATTCAATTCAACTAAAGCTTTTGCCGATTTAAAGGAGGCTTCCCGATCCAATTCAGGTGGTATTTTGCTCATACTTCTGATCTTCCACCCAATTTTAGAAACTGCATCAAACTCTTTCATTTCGTAGTGACAGCGCATTCGTCCGGCAAGCGACAGCAAATTGTTGTTATTGTTGTTCGAAACGGTTTCAAGTCGTTCGTAATAACCAAGTGCTTTCTTGAAATCACCTGATTTATATGAAATTTCAGACGCTCTGACAAGTGCGTTTTCTGTGAAAATATTATCGGGTTGAGCGAGAATATAATCATAGCTCAAAATTGCGTCATCAGGTTCATTATCACGATATTCAGATTCTGCTTTGTAAAAATGAACATTCAGAGCAAAATTACCGGAGGGGAAGTTTTCGAGGTATTTCCGGAGTTCTTCTTTTGCCCGTGAATCTTTAGCCATGTAAAGTTTTTCGGCAGCATAATAAGTAAGTGAGTCCTGCTCATTATCCGAAGGGGTAGCCGACTGACCCAATGTTTTTGCATAAGCAATGTATTCACTTACTTTATTGGTTTCTACATAGTTATTACGGATTCCGGTAAGAGCACCCTTTGCTTCTGGGCTATTGGGATAGTTTTCGGTAACTTGTTTGTAGTAGTTAATTGAAGCATTATAATCGTTCTTGTTATATGCAATCAACCCTAACTGAACCAGAGCTTTCGGCTTAAAGGGACTCGATGGAAATTTTGTAATCAGAGTTTGATAATTTGCAACTGCTTTTGAATCGTCCTGTAGTCGTTCCCACGATTTACCTGTTTCAAATAGGGCATCATCAATATAATTTGACTGCGGAAACAGAGTCATCAATTTGCCTAATTCAGTAATTTTAAGATTATTATCGTTCAACAATCCATTACAAAACGCTTTTTGAAACAAGGCATAATCCGAGTCAGATGATCCTGCTTCTAAGGCCTTCTGATAAAAAGTTATTGCTTCGCCGAAACGACTGAGAGCAAAGCAGCAATCACCGAGGCGGTTGAAAGCATCAGTAAAAAGTGGCGAACTTTTGTCTGATCTGCCTTCTGAATATTTCAGGAAGGAACTTATTGCAGACTCATATTCTTCCTTATTGAAATAAGTGTATCCAATGTTATAGTTCGAAATTGGATACTCCTTCAATTTTGCAGCACCCTGAATATTTTGGAATTTTCTGTAATTGGCTACCGCCTCATCACTTTTCCCCAAACGGAAATTCGCATCTCCAAGCCAGTAGTAAGCCAAAGCACGTAATTCATTACTTTGATCACCATACTCTAAAGATTTATTAAACAGCTTAATAGCCTCAGCAAATTTAAGATCTCTGAAAAATTCTATACCTCGGTTTAATGCAACTCTTTGAAAGGCTTTTTTAATAGCAGGACTCTTTGTTTTAATCTTTTCGAGTGAAACAAGTGCATCTTTATAATTACGGGTAGTCATAAAAACTTTAACAAGATAGTCATAAGCTACATCGTTTTTCTCAGAATTAGGATATTCCGAGATATACTTGTCAAAGGCCTTTATTGCCTCATTGAATGGTGAATAATCAAGCTCATAAGTAATTTTTGCATATTGAAATAGTGCATCTTCCCTGATTTTTGGATCAAAGTTCAAACTTGAAGCATTTTGAAAGGCAATCATTGCCCGTTGCTTATCTCCTTTTATACTATAGAGGCCAGCCAGTTCGTACCAGGCATTTTGGGCAAGGGCATCTTTTCCCTTAGCTGCTTTTTCCATATTTTGTATCGCCTTGTCGGTTTGACCGGTTTTTCCGTAGCAATATCCTGCCACATAGGATTGTTGAGCGGTTATAACCTTACTTTTCAGGTAAGTTTCAATATATGGGATAGCTTCTTTGTATTGTTTTAATTGATAGTACGATACGCCAAGTACTTTCGACAATTCAATTTTTCGTTCGTCGGTTGCACGATCTATTAAGGGTGGTGCAATTTCGATTACATTCTGATATTTTCCTTCGGCAAAATAGATCTGTGCCTTATAAAAAGGGATAATTGCTGCATATTGATCTGTTTTCGCAATTTTATCAAATTCCTGAAGAGCAAGATCGTATTTGCCTTCAAGGTAGGCTATATGAGCCCAGTAGTATTTCGAAGCATCCGAAAAAGTACCGGATTTGTCCTTCAATCCGGCAAAGAAAACTTTTGCAACTTCCTGATTGCCCATGGAGAGGTTACAATAACCCGATTTAAAGCAATACTCATCCAGTTCATTTCCTGACAAAGCATACCTATCAATTTTTTTAAATGAGACGAGTGCCTGTTTGTAAAGCTTTTGATTATAATCTGCATCTCCAAGACTGAAATATGCATTATTAATTCTCGGTGATTCGGGCGAATTTTTTATAAATGCCTCCAACATACTTCGTCCGTTTTGGTTTCCCATTTCGAGATAGCACACCGAAATATGGTAATCAGCCTCATCTGCAAAAACAGAACCAGGCTCAGCTATTTCCCTAAGTTTCTGAAATTCATGTATCGCCGATCCGTACTTTTTGGCATTGAATAACTCCATTGCCGTTCGTGAAATCTCTTTACTGCTTTCCGGAGTAACCACAGGTTGCGAAAACAAAGGAAAAGCATAAAAGAAGAAAACCACGAACACTTTAATTAACTGACTTTTAGCTTTCGTTTTTTGAATATCCATGTCCTACTATTTTAAACGTACAATTTAGCAAATATTCTTCCAAATCACTGTTTATACTGCTACAGTTTTAATAATAATCGTTAAAAAGCATTAGTTTTGCAGTGACAAGGTTTTACAAATATATACTTTTATAAAAACTTTTCGAATCGTGGAGTCAATAATTGAATTAAAGAATGCTGACATTTATCAACGTGAGACGTTGATTTTAAAGAATATCAACTTGTCCATAAATAAAGGAGAATTTCTTTATATTATTGGAAAGGTGGGAAGTGGTAAATCGAGTTTGTTGAAAACTTTTTACAACGAATTGCCGCTGATTACCGGAAATGGTACTGTATGCGGGTATCATCTCGAAAAAATCCGTTCCAAGGATGTTCCTTTTCTGAGGCGCCGACTTGGGATTATTTTTCAGGACTTCCAGCTTTTGACTGATCGAACTGTTTATAAGAATTTTGAATTTGTATTGAAAGCTACCGGTTGGTTCAACGAGAAAGCAATCAAAGACCGAATTCATGAGGTGCTTACAATTGTTGATATGCTACAATCAGGGCCGCGTATGCCTCATCAACTTTCAGGAGGCGAGCAGCAACGCATTGTGATTGCCAGAGCACTGTTGAATAACCCCGAAATCATTCTTGCAGATGAACCAACGGGAAATCTTGATCCTGAGACATCTGAAGCATTGTTGCGTGTTTTTACCGAGATTAACAGCGAAGGGAAAACCATTGTAATGGCTACTCATGACTATCCTATTATTCAAAAATTTCCGGCGCGGAAGATAATCTGCGAAGCAGGAGGCATAAGGGAAGTTGCCGATGATACAGCGATTATAGATTTTGAAACACTACTTGATGATCTTCCTGTTTTGTGATCTTTTTCATAAGAAAATATTAAATGTTCCATTACACACAAAATTTCTCGCTTAAGAATTACAATACTTTTGGTATTTCAGCACTTGCCAAACATTTTTTAACTGTTTATTCAGAAGAAGATCTGTTAATTTTTTTTGAAGAATATGGCCATTTAAAAAATGAAAAAAGGCTTTTTTTAGGAACCGGAAGTAATCTGTTGTTTATAAATGATTTCGATGGTCTTGTTATTCACCCGGTTAATCAGGCTATTCGTTTAATCTGTGATAAAAATGGCATTTTTGAAGTTGAAGTTGATGCAGGGGTGAAATGGGATCATTTCGTAAACTATTGTGTTGACAAAGGTTGGTGTGGCGTTGAAAACCTATCATTGATACCAGGAAATATGGGTGCTGCTCCAGTACAGAATATCGGTGCTTACGGCATTGAAGTTGAATCTGTCATTACAAAAGTAAAAGGTTTTGACATTAACCTCCTTGAAAAGAGATCATTCTCTTATGAAGAGTGTAAATTCAGTTACCGTACCAGCGTTTTTAAAGAACAGCTGAAAGACCAGTTTCTGATAACATCTGTCGTTTTTCAATTATCGAAAAAACCAAAATTTCATATCGAGTATGGCTTATTAGAAACTGAGGTAAACAAATATGGTGAGACAAATCTTCAAAACATTCGTAAGGCAGTTATCGCTATCAGAGAATCAAAATTGCCTGATCCATTGAAGGTTGGAAATGCCGGAAGTTTTTTCAAAAATCCCGTGGTTTCTGAAGGTACTGCCGAAAAGCTAAAAAATTCATTTCCTGACATTCCTCAGTATCGTGCTTTGGAAGGAAAGGCAAAACTTTCAGCGGGATGGCTGATCGAAAAAGCCGGATGGAAAGGCAGATCAATAGGAAATGTCGCTGTTCATGAAAAACAGGCTCTTGTGATCATCAATTTGGGCCAAGCTTCGGGGCAAGAAATTTTCGATTTTTCGGAATTAGTTGCAAAAGATGTGTTACAAAAATTCGGTATCAAACTTGAACGTGAAGTTCAGTTGATTTAGAACCGTATATTATACTTAACCTTGAACCTTAAAGCACTCTCATTCATCACATAACGCTCTAATGGTTTCGAGAGATTTGAAGTCCAGGCAATAATAATCTCGTTTCCAGGTTTTACAATCCACTGAAATCTTGATTGCACACCTATAGTTTTTGAACTGTTGTCGTACTGAAAATAGTTGTACAACGTTGTGTTTGGACTAAAAAGTACATTCGCATTAATCTGATAGATACGAGCCGTAAAAGTGCCATCAGGAAGGTACACCTGGTTTTGTTTATATTTTACACCGATGAAGAAAGGTACAGCTACCTTATAATTGACACCGAGGTTAAAATCTTTGCGGGTTCCGTTGTAAAAATCACCCCATACAAATGAGCAATCTCCAGCTAAATTGCGGCTTCCGGCAGTCAGTAGTTTTAGAGTATGACGATAAAACTCGTATTTACCGGTTGGGATAACATAAGTAGAAAAAATCTTAAACTCTTTTTCGAGGTTTTCGTAGGTCTGACTTACCGAATACCCAAACTCTTCACCAGACTTAAACCTTAGGCCCAAAGGTGAAAAGTCTATTGAACGTGTTTGGAGTACATTTGAAAAGTTGACTATATGATCGAATCCTACACCTGAAAAAACTTGTAAAAGTCCCCATTTGTTGGGGCGTGGTCCGATTTTAATATTTCCATAAGTCTGTTTAATATTAGTTCGGGGAACAAAGCCCATTCCAGCCACAAAATTTCCACCAATTTCATGATGTCCCAAACTAAAAGAGAGGAAGTCGTTCGGGTATGTTAAATTACCACCCCATGATAAATCACTATCTGACAATCCTTTAGTATTCGATTTCAATCCAAATAAAATCAATGCAAGGTTTTTATTGCCATGAAATTTTGAAGTAGCGAGTTTAAGGTCAATTCCACCCACAAAGTTTTCGGATTGAGAAACTGCATTTCCATAAGTACCAATTACTCCTACGGATGATTCTGATCCTATGTTGTGTGAAATTCGTGCGACCGAAAAGTTTGAATTGCCCGTTGAATGGTCATCGTTGACGTGCATCACCCCAATATTCCATTTGCCAATCATCCCGATTAACTTGCCTGCATAATTGATTTGTATCGGCAACCCATTGCTATCCAGACCCATCCTACGCGAAAAGAAAGGGATAATCCCTTTTCCGTAAGGATTTAAATCATCTCCCTGAATCCCAAATGAAAAATGACTTGATCCGTCAAGAAAAAAATCCCTTTTTTCGGGAAAAAGAAGACTGAATCGTGTGAGATTAATCTGACGATCATCAACTTCAGTTTCAGCAAAATCTGTATTAATTGATAATGAAGATTTTAAACTTGGGGTAATCTGATAAAACATATCAAGTCCGCCATCGGCATTGTAATTATTTTTTATATCATGCTTAGTATCCATACTTCCAACAAGATAAGGAGAAAGATCAAGGCCAATACCTTGTGTAATGTTTTTAATTCCTTCGAGTACACCTGCATCAGAAACCTGAAATTTGTAGCTGTTGACATTTGCCGAAGGCCAATACGACATTTCGAGTTTTCGCTTTATGTGACGGATGAATTTTATTCCCCAAACAGGATTATTCTTATCGAATCCCATTGTTTTAAAAGGAATTGCCATTTCGGCTTCCCATCCATCGGCAACAATACGCGCTTTTCCCTCCCAAAGCCCGTCCCACTCTTTATTGAATACAGCTCCGTTTTCACTTATTGTTGCATCTCCGATCGAACCTCTTGGTCCGATCTGAAACCAGTAACCATTTCGATGATCGAGGTAAGTATCGAGTATAACCTGAATACGGTCATCGTTTCCTAAACTGACATCACGAGCCATCTCTTTGGCTGTAATCTTTTTAGGATCATCGAAACATTTTATTCCAACGTAAAGGTGTGCTGCATCGTAACAAACATAAAATATAGTCTTTTCCGAAACAGGTTGCCCCGAATTAGGCTCACGCTGATATAGCTCATCAACAATAGCAGCCTTGGTCCAGGCCTCGTCGTTCAAGCGACCGTCAATAGATGGAGATTTTGGAATAAAAACCGCTTTTATGGAGGGCTGCGCAACACTAATTGTTGAAATCAATATAAAAAGCAGCAGAAATCGTATGGAACAATTCATCATAAGGGGAAAATTATTAGTCTGCCAGAATCATAATAAAAAACGTTTATTTTGTGGCCGAAAATACAAAAAATACGGTTCTGCAACGAACCGTTATGGATTTATAACTTTCCTATTCGCTTTTAAAGTCGCCTGATCCCGTTTTGACTCAAGTCGTTTTTCCACAGAAGCTCTGGTAGGTTTAGTTTTAAGTCGCTTTTTTCGTGGCGTAAGTACCTTGATTATAAGCAAATAAAATTTTTCAATTACTATTTCTTTGTTCTTTAATTGTGAGCGGTCAGTCTGTGAAACAATGACTAACTCACCTGATTTATTGATTTTATTGCTCAGTTTTTCAATAATAATGGATTTTTCATCGTCATTAAGCAAGGCAGAATCTGCAACACGAAAACGTAATTCAACTTTTGAGCTTACTTTATTGACGTTTTGTCCTCCAGGCCCTCCACTGCGCGAGGTCTGAAATACAAATTCATCCTGAAAGTCTCTTTCTCTAATATCCATACGTTTCAATTTTTTACAATAATAACCAAAAAATGGTTATTTAAGAAATTGTGTTTTGTAGCTTCGAAAAGTGTCCTAATTTTGGAGATGAATATTGATAAATACTTTTAGTCAGCAAATATCATATCAAAAATCATGGATATAAAAATTGAACCAAGTTGGAAAGAGCGGTTAAATGATGAGTTCGAGAAACCATATTTCGTTGATTTGGCGGGATTTGTAAAATCGGAATATGCAACTCAAAAAATTTATCCTCCGGGAAAACAGATTTTCAATGCTTTTGATAAGTGTCCTTTCGACAAGGTAAAAGTAGTGATTCTGGGACAGGATCCATATCATGGTCATGGACAGGCACATGGACTATGCTTTTCGGTACCCGATGGAGTTGGTTTACCACATTCGCTACAAAACATTTTTAAAGAAATAAATAACGATCTGAGTATTCCAATTCCAAAATCAGGAAATCTGGAACGCTGGGCAGA
>CAILKW010000520.1 GCA_903834845.1 uncultured Bacteroidia bacterium
AATTGGATTTCGAGGTGCATAATTTGCTCCCCGTTACAAATAAACCTAAAATGCCCCGGTTCGATTACTCCGGCATGTATAGGACCTACTCCTACTTCATGAAGCTCTTCGCTGTCAACCTTATAGAATGGATAATTATCTATTCGACTTTTTTTGTCTGCTCGGTTATCGGGATACCGTACAGGTTTTAACCACGGGTGGTCAATATATCTGATTCCGAAATTTTCGTGTATTTCGCGCTCAAATTTCTCAAAATTATGGTTTCCGGCAGTTAAAGAAAGTTGTTCCATATCTTTGTCAACCAGCGAGGAAGAAACCAAAATTTGGTGCAGATCGTCATCAGCAATACAACAAATCAACTTTATTTTGTCTGCAATGCGATACCCAAAATAGTTCACACAATGTCGTGCGGGATTGTCTTTCATCAGATCGAGATTTATTTCCGCAAACAATTTATAGCCGTGGACAGGAATATCCTGAATCGCAATTGCCTGATTATTAAATATATTAATGTATTTTAAGGTTGTCATGATACTAATTTTACTGCATCCTTTAAAAGTGTAACAAATATAGCCGGCGGATTATAGGCCAGATAAACAGCCAGACCAAGTAAAAGATATTGTGAAAATGATTCCCAGGGTGAAATATATGGTATTTTACTCTCGTCAATTGACAAGGGAGGAGTAAACAGTAATTTGAAAATATTGGAGCCGAACCCCCATATAATCATTGTTAAAAGGATTAAGACAACCATTAGTATTGTAATATAATGGGCTTCGAATAACGACTGAAAAATAAGGAACTCGCTGATAAACAAACCGGATGGAGGCATAGCTGTTGCGGAAATAAAACCCAGGAATAACACTATTGCCCCTACTTTATTGTATTTGAAATAATTACCAACATCATAAATGCTTTTGCTTTGATAGACCCAAAAAACCTGATTGTATTGCAAAAACAGACTTGGTTTGATTAAAGTATGTAAAATAATGTGCAATATCGCAGCATACACACCAACACCTCCGGCAGCAAGACCAAGTATAACAAGCCCCATGTGCTCAATTCCTGAGTAAGCAAACATACGTTTGATGTTTTTTATCCTTGTCATATAAACAGTTGCAACAAATACTGATAGCAAAGCTGCAATAATCATAATTGTATTTGCCCAATGTTGAAGTGGCGTATGCGACATGACTGCATACATCCTGTAAATGCTGACGAAACCGGCATTCATTAAAACACTGGCTAATAATGCACCGGCCGGAGCTGGAGCCTTATCCTTTGCGTCAATTCCTGCAGTGTACATCGGAACAAGCCCAAGTTTGGCTGTGAACCCGGTGAAGATGAAAAGGAATGAAAGTTTCAACCAAAACGGATTAAGCTTCCCTGCATTGGCATAAAGCGAATCAAACGACATGTCGTCAGTTCCGGCATCTTTGAGAGCTAAACTTAGGAAAAGTATCCCAATATATACAAAGGTGATACTAATTGCACAAATGAAAACGTATTTCCAGACACCCTCCAAAGCTCTGAGATTTCGGTGATGATAGATTAATGCTGAAGCACTTAGTGTAGTAATTTCAACAAAAATCCAGGTAACTGCTATATGACCCGATAAATAAACAACGCTACATGCAGAAATCAGTATTATCATCGAACCAAAAAACATCCCTCTTGATTTTGGGGTTTCATCAATATTATGTACTTCAATATATCGAGCCCCATGAATGATTATCGGAATAGAAACGATACTTAAAGCCATCAGTAAAAGCACTCCTAAAGCATCAGGCTTAAAGAATTGCAGCTCTTTAATATTCAAATTATTGAATTCAACAATACTAAAAACAACAAGAAGTGCCATAAAAAATACAAGCAATGTATAGTTTATCAACTTATTACGGTTAAAAAACAAACATCCGCCAATTATAAAAGCTATTGTTAAGAATATCCCAATCATTGTCTTTTAGTCTTTAAGGTTACGTAAATGGTCAATATCAGGATCTTTTAATAAATCGCCAATCCTATTAAAGAAAACACCCAAAATCAGTACACTTGCAAAAATATCGAGCATAATGCCAAGGTTTACCAGCATCGGCATTTCATTTCCTACAGCAAGCGAAAGGATGAAAACACCATTTTCGATAACTATGTATCCGATAACGTGTGTTATAATTTTCTTGCGGGTTACAATAAGGTACAGACCAGTAAATATTGTTGACAATGCCACTACAAAAAAAGTCTTGTCGAGGTTTACATCTTTAATTGAACTTGCCAGAATAATAGTTGACACAGTAATAAATGTGACTATTATCAGCGAAACGAAGTTGGGAAGATATGGTTCCGCTTCACGGGTTATGCCATTTCGTCTAATTATATGCTTTATAAACCAAGGTACTGCAATTGCTTTAAAAACAATCGTTTCGAGCATAATAAGCATCAGATTGATTGTGCTTATTTTAGTTAATGTAAGAAAAGTAACCCCAAAAAGGATAAAACCCTGAAAAACCAATATGTTCAGGTAAGAATATAGCCTGTTTGCAATACTGATGTAAAGCAACGTCATGGCTAAGGCGATTAATAGTATATCTGTCATATTACTAATATTTTAGGCGAATTTTCCAAGTACCAGAAGCACTCCAAAAAAAATCAAAAGGGATACCGATGTCAGGATAAAAACAAATTGGGGATTATGCCCCATTCTGAATCGTGCCATAAACGATTCAATAATTCCCACAGCAATTGCAAATCCGGTTTGAATAATAAAAAACATCGGTATTGAAATTTCCAATGGTAGTATTCCAATGAAAAAATTTGAAATAATAGCTCCGTACATGGCAAATTTCAGGTTAGTGGTGAACATTATCACTCCAAGATCAAAGCCGCTATTATCTAAAATCATTACTTCATGCACCATAGTCAGTTCAAGATGTGTTTTAGGGTCGTCAAGAGGCATACGGCTGTTTTCGATCATGGCAATCATCACTAACACAAAAGAAGCCAAAGCCCCAAGCAGATACGAAATCTGTGAACCATAATGCAAAGTACTGAATATTTCATGAAAGGAAGTTTGCCCGGTAAAAAGTGCAAAGGACCCAATTAAAATAAAAAATGCAGGTTCAACGAGCATCGAAAAAAGTGCTTCTCGGCTCGCTCCCATTCCTTCAAAACTGCTTCCGGTATCAAGTGCCGAAACAATCATAAGAAATTTACCGAAAGCAAGAATGTAAGCAAACATGATGAAATCGCCATCGAACGAGATAAAACCGGGGTGATTGCCATGAGGAATCATCAATACAGCCATAAAAACGGAGGCAAAGTAAGCACTTGGTGCAATCTGGAATATAAAACTTGTAGTGGTACTATAAACAGAACCCTTTTTCCACAATCTGATAATATCTCGCATTGGCTGAAAAATTCCCGGCCCTTTACGCCCTGAAAGGATGCTTTTTGTACGGATGATAAACCCGGAAAAAAACAAGCTCATTATAAGGATGAGTAATAAGCTGATCATATTATAATTGATTTAAAAATTTAATTATTACTACAATCTTTTCGATTACCGATGGCAACAGCAGAGCTAAACCTACGAAAACAAATCCATAGAGTATATAAGCCTGAATATTGCCGTTCTGCAGAAAGACAAAAGAATTCAATACTTTCCTGATCATTAATAATGGTTTATCAATTAGCCATGTTTCAATTTTATCAAGGGCGTGTGTTTTCTGCATTATTTGGCTTGGATATAAACCCGTAGCCTCTTTTTTCTCTTTTTTAATAGAAAGAATGGGTTCTGCCAATTTACGATAAGAGCGGACAAAAGATGAGGCTGTATATTGCAATTTACCGGTTTGACCTGAATACCCACACCCCCAAGTATCATCATAACTTGTAATTCGTTGTCTGCTTAATAACAATTTCAGATAATAAATCAGCAAAATAAGCACTACGAAAATAAAGGAATATAAACCAACAATAGTTAACTGATCGAGTATTTCACCAACTTGAAATTTTACATTGGAATCTAAACCAGGTAAATATAAAGTAGTAACACTTATCAGAAAAGAGTTAAATATTAGAGGGAACAACCCTATAATCATTATTAACAGCACAATAAAGTACAATGGCCATATTCGCAACGGTTGCTCAATACTTTCTTCTTCATAAATATCCTCACGCGGAGATCCTAAAAACACGATTCCAAAAGCCTTGGTGAAGCAAATAAGTGCCATTCCACCAATGATTACCAACCCTAAAATCGTAAAAAGAATAAATAGAATAAACTTAAAATTCCCTATAACCAAACCATGAAAAAGCCCATTGTATAAAAAGAACTCAGAAAT
>CAILKW010000521.1 GCA_903834845.1 uncultured Bacteroidia bacterium
AAAGACCTTAATCCGGCACGTCCCGGCATATCTGGCGGTTTTTATTTCAGTATGCCTTTGTTTTCGAAACTCGATTTGGAAGCCAATAGCAATAACTGGAGCTACAACGATTTAATTCATAAAGGAACAAGCAACACATCTTTAAATAATACAACAAATAATACATTAAATAATCAGTACGATCAGTCTGATTCGCTGGTAATTGATCTCGACAAATTCAGGGAAAAGATAGGAAATAGCAATTTTGGTTTTGAGGCAGCAGCGTTAACCGTATTAGAAGCAGGTTATAAAAAAGGGAAGAATTTTTATGCCTTTTCATTAACCGAACGTCAGTTTGTCGAAGGCTTTTTCAATAAAACCCTTGTTGACATTACAAAACTCGGGAATTACCCATACGTTGGTGAAACTTTCTACTCTGGGAATTTTGGCATTGGAGCGCAACATTACCGCGAGTTTGCATTCAATTACTCACACGATGCAACAAAAAAACTAACTCTTGGTGCTGCTGCCAAAATATTGTTCGGAATGGGAGCTATACAAACTAACGGTATGAATTTCAAAGTTGCTTCACCAGCCAACGGCGAATATCTTGATGTATCAGTTACTGGCCGGGTTAATCTTTCAGTACCCATAAGTTTTAATTATACTCCAATTGGAGATATCTATTCAATGAGCTCGCTACCCGACTATAAGCTTCAAGACTACCTTTTAAATTTCCAAAATTCTGGAATTGCGGTTGATATGGGTTTTGCATATATGACTAACAAGAAGACAGAACTATCAATGAGTGTGATTGATCTGGGAATTATCGGATGGAAATCTAATGTAACCCGGCTTACCGAACATGGTAATTTCTTTTTCCAGGGTATTAATATTAACGATCCAACCAAGGTTAAACCTCTTCTTCTGAAACCAATAATAGATCAGCTACACGATTCTATTGTGGCAACATTCCGACCCGATAATTCAGGAAAAAGCTTTTCAACTATTTTGCCGGTTAAAGTTTATCTGGGAATTGATTACAAGCTTAATGATGCCATTAGTTTATCAGGTTTGAGCCGAATTCGGATTATCAGCAGTAAGGTACATACATCTTTGACCGTATCAGCAAATACACTGATTGCTAATGCTTTGTCATTATCAGCGAGTTATTCTATCATGGAGTCAACTTTCGATAATATTGGTTTGGGAATAGGTATTAAAGCTGGTCTGTTTCAGATATATGCTGCTGCCGACAATTTCGTTTCGCCATTTTACCCAACTATGGCAAGGAACATGAATCTGAGAATCGGAATTAATTTTGTTTTTAAGGACACAAGTAAAAGCAAAATAAAAGGGGGCGAGAGTAGCAGTAAGCTGAATCCGAATTGTAATTGTCCTTATTAGTCCAATTGTTTTTTACTTAAACATTTCGTTATAGAGCCAAAATTTCCTAATTTTGCAGCAATTATTAAATTCAATAGTAATGATACTCTTTATAATACTCAATATTGTCTCTTTTTTCAGAATTATAGTGATTATTCTTGTGATCTATTACGGATTCAAGATGTTGATGCGGTTTATTGCCCCTAAAGTTGTTGAGAAAGCTGCCAACAAACTTTTTCAGGAAATGAAAGACAGAGAGGAATCGAAAGATCACCGCACAGTAAGGAAGGGAGATATTACCATAGACTATTCAGATAAAAAGCCAAAACAGTACAAACGTGCTGAGGGAGATTATATCGAATTTGAAGAGATTGACGATAAAAAATAATTTACATAATATGGCTCAGGAAGATTTATTTAAGAAGTTGATTGCTCATTGCAAAGAATACGGTTATGTATTCCCGTCAAGCGAAATATATGACGGATTAAGTGCTGTTTACGATTATGGACAATATGGAGTTGAACTCAAGAACAATATCAAAAAATATTGGTGGGATTCGATGGTTTTACTTCACGAGAATATTGTAGGAATAGATTCTGCTATTTTTATGCACCCCACAATATGGAAAGCCTCCGGCCACGTAGATGCCTTTAATGACCCTTTGATAGATAATCGCGATTCGAAAAAACGTTATCGTGCGGATGTACTTATTGAAGAGCAACTTGCGAAAATTGAAGCAAAAATTGAAAAGGAAATTGACAAAGCTAAAGCCCGTTTTGGAGATTCTTTCGATGAGGCTCAATTCCGTGCTACCAATGCAAGGGTTTTGGAATCTCAGACAAAATGGAACGAATTGCACAACCGTTTTGCAGAAGCTCTTAACAATGTTGATCTTGTTGAATTAAAGAAGATTATCGAAGATAACGAGATTGTTTGTCCAATTTCGGGGACAAGAAACTGGACTGAAGTACGTCAGTTTAACCTTATGTTTTCGACCGAAATGGGATCCACAGCCGATGGTGCTTTAAAAGTTTATCTTCGTCCCGAAACGGCGCAGGGTATCTTTGTAAACTATATGAACGTACAGAAAACAGGCAGGATGAAAATTCCATTCGGTATTGCGCAGATTGGGAAGGCTTTCAGGAACGAGATTGTAGCCCGGCAGTTTATATTCAGGATGCGCGAATTTGAGCAGATGGAACTTCAGTTCTTTGTCAGACCCGGCAGCGAACTCGAATGGTTTGAAAAATGGAAATCACTACGCATAAAATGGCATCAGGCTCTTGGGTTCGGCAACGAGAATTACCGTTTCCATGTACACGAAAAATTAGCACATTATGCCAATGCAGCTGTTGACATTGAATATAAATTTCCGTTTGGTTTCAAGGAGGTTGAAGGAATTCATTCCCGCACCGATTACGATTTGTCGCAGCACCAAAAGTTTTCAGGTAAAAAAATCCAGTATTTCGATCCCGAACTAAACGAGTCATACATTCCGTATGTTGTCGAAACTTCGATAGGAGTTGACCGAATGTTCCTTCAGATTATCTCGGCTGCCTACCATGAGGAAGTTGTTTCTGATGCAAACGGACAGAAAGACACAAGAGTAGTATTGCGGCTACCTGCTCAGCTTGCTCCGGTTAAACTTGCTGTAATGCCATTGATAAAAAAAGATGGCTTACCTGAAAAGGCGCGCGAAATAATTGACGAGTTGAAGTTCGATTTCAATTGTCAGTACGATGAAAAAGATTCTATCGGCAAACGTTACCGCCGTCAGGATGCGATAGGTACACCATTCTGCGTTACCGTTGATCACCAAACAGCTGCCGACAATACAGTTACTGTTCGTTACCGCGACACGATGTTGCAGGAGCGTGTAGAAATCGGTCAGTTGCGTGAAATGATATTGAAGGAAGTTAGTTTCAGAACATTGTTTAATCAGCTTAAATAGTTGTAAATTTTTTTGAATATTAAAATTTTTAATTATGGCTTTATCTACATATAATCAGATAAAAAAGAAAGTAGGCGAGTCATGGGCATTAGTTTATAATCCTGAATATTCTGAAAAGAACGGGAAACTTTTGAAAGGCGATTTGTCTTTTTGGGACCGCGACAGAGAGAAAGTAGAAGATTATATTCTTAGGGATAAAAACCCAAAAAAACATTTCACTGTTTTGTTTTTCGGAAAGATCCCAAGTGAAAAACTTTTACTTAACTTTTTTTAGTGATTTTATATTCATTATAGATACTGGCGCGGCTCATTCAATAATAGATGCAAGGCTGTTAAAATCAATTGGTTATTTTGAAAAAGATTGTTTTAAATCTGAATATTTAATAGGTTTTGGTGGCAATAGTATAAGGGTTGATTTCATAAAAGTGAGGTCAGCCTTTTGTCTGGGATTGAAACGAACTAATTTCGTTCTCGGTTTTAATGAATTCCGGTCAACAGTGTTTTATGATGGAATATTGTGACTCGATTTTTTTCTTAATCATAAATTGAGTATAGATTTTAAACATGGATTAATTGAATTGGAATAACATATAATTTCGTTTTCTGACCTTTCAGTTCCCTCACCTCAAAAAAATCCCCTACCTTTGTACCATCAGAAGTTAAAATTAAAAATATGAAAGCACATTTATCCATACTACCGCATACCATGAAAAAAACCCTCGGAAAATCAAAACATCAGATAGATTATAATATCATCCGTATATCAGATATCAAACCATATATACTAGATAATTGATATAATGGATTAAGAAAATTATGTGCAAAGATAGAAGATGCATTCTCTAATAAATTAATCACTCAAGAAGAGTGTTCTGCTATGTATGGAGAAATAAAAAATGTTCTGCTAAGTATGGAGAAATAAAAAAAACTTATGGAACTTTGGAAGCTAAAAACACAAACCTCCAAAAAAATTCCCTACCTTTGTACCATCAGAAGTTAAAATTAAAAATATGAAATCACATTTATCCATACTACCGCATACCATGGAAAACGCTACCGGAAAACTATTACAACAATTGAAATTTGTATTCGCGGCATTAGCCCTGTACGCCACGTTTGATGCGAAGGCACTTGAAAATCGTTTCAAAGACGAAGCAAAGGCAGATATGGCAGACAATTTCTCCGCCGACCAGCCAGGACAGGTTGCAGGCAACTTCCACATGATCCCAGACAACGAGACCGGCACACCACCGCCGACTGAAGCCAATAACACAGCCGGAGGCGATCCAACCACGGATGCTTTGGTAAAAAAGATATGCCCTGAAGTTAATAAATTAGGAGATATAGATGGATCGCGGGTTACTGATGTACAAAAACTTTATAATAATGCTATAGTTGCTATAGCTTATGACATCTATCCTCAAGAATTTCAGAAGATAAAAGACGCTTGTATGACAGCGAAATGTCAGGGAGGCGACATAGATACAACCACAAAATTAACTCCTGCCGACGAACAGAAGATATTAGTTAAGATATGTTTGGTTAAGGCCGATGACTTTATAAATTCTCTCCTTGCTAATGCAGGTATTATGGTCAGAAATGGTGATGGGGCCAGTCTCGGACAGCTCACATCAGCACTGAAAGCGATAGAAACCGCAATGGTAGGGGCAGAATCTGACAAGAAGAATAATACCGGTAATGCCATACTTCAATATAGTATATTGACATATAAACTAAAGAATTTGAAGAATCGGTTGGAACTTGAGAAAAAATTACAAGAAGTATTGGCTGAGAATAAGGATTTGAAAATAGCTGATGCTACGAATAAAGAGAAAATTGGGAATATCGAAGAAGCTAAAGTTGTTGGAAATGCAAAAGTACAGGCTGGTACGAAAGAAGTTGTTGAGATTGATGCCAAAGTACAGGCTATCGAAGAAGCTAAAGTTGTTGGAAATGCAAAAGTACAGGCTGGTACGAACAAACTAAATAATATAAAAGCAGACAATGCATTAGTAAAATCACTAATACCAACCCCATAATCATTTCCATTCTAAAATACCTACAGCACAATTCTCATCTAATATATATAAACTAACCAAAAGACTATTATTAAAATAACTGATTTTATACTTATTAGAATATTATGGCAATTAGTATCGAATGACAAAAGGGAATACTCAAAGAATATTTTAAAAATCCAGCAAATACTGGAGTGTTATTATTAGATTTGCTACGTAATGGTACTATATCACCCGAACTATATGCAGAGATGTTATGAAAAGAACAAAAATCTTATGAATTATTCATCAAGAATATGATGAAGAAATGAAACCCTATTCAAAATGAACTTGCACAAACGGAACTTTATAATGATGATCTAGTATCATAACAGATAATAATATAAGTTATCATTCTGTCAAGTACAGAGTGGTTTTTTTAAGTCTGTAATTTGACAGGATGGAGAGAGTGAATATACTTTCACTATGATAATTTTGTCATTTATATCATATAAATATGATACTAGAAAATATCAATCCGGACCTGCCATCAGCCTGAGTAGAGAGTAAGGTTGATACACCTATAGAAAAGAAACTTTCATCCTGAGAGACCTTTTCTGCAAGTATTAAAGATAAGATAGCAAATAAATATGGATCAGAGACGAACTTTCCTGATTTAGATAAAATTATCGTTATCATCAACACAATCGAAGACGAAGCACAGAAACAAGAGATTGTTAATGCCTTGCTCTTGCCTACAGATAAAGATGAAGTTATAGAGTTTCATAAGGAACTCTTATCAAAGATTGAGAAATCAGAAGATTACCTTGTTTTCTCTCTCGATCTATCAAATAATATCTTAGAACTTATCGGACTTGCAAAAAGCAATATAGAAAAGAAAAAAAATGTTCAAGAAGTATTGGCTGAGAATAAGGATTTGAAAATAGCTGATGCTACGAATAAAGAGAAAATTGGGAATGGTACGAAAGAAGTTGTTGAGATTGATGCCAAAGTACAGGCTATCGAAGAAGCTAAAGTTGTTGGAAATGCAAAAGTACAGGCTGGTACGAAAGAAGTTGTTGAGATTGATGCCAAAGTACAGGCTATCGAAGCAGAAACTCTTAAAGAAACAGAAGCTTTCAAACAGAACAAGAAACTCTTCCAGGCCAATTATAAACTCCCAAATAACCTCGCAAATATAGCCAGCTATAAGAATAAGTTAAAGAGCGAAAAAGATGGTCAAGCCAGACGAGAGAAAGAATTCACGGCATACAGGGCTTCAGAGCAAGGTAAAAATACGATAAAAGTCCTAAGAGAAATACTGACTTCCGATCAAAGTAAAGCCATCACCGATGAGGCGATCTTCGATTTGGTCCGTTATCAATCCCGTTTAAGAAACAAGTGAAAAGATCTGTGTACTCCTGCAGAGAGGGCAAGCTCAGCAGCCTTCCAATTATTGGTCGATAGCAAAGAATCCGGTATCTACTATCCGCCGGAAGATCTGGTCTCTACCGGATGACCCAAAAACTACACCCCCTGAATAAAATCAACGCCAGTACTTAATGAAAAGGTGAACCTCTGAGGGAACCAGCCCACCGCTAATGAGAAACCATCGCTTTGAAACCTCACCGAGAACTTCGCAGAGATGAACAGTAAAGGGATGGAAACTGAAGAAGTCTTTACCGGTAAGGATAACAAACCTAGAGCATGATACGAAGATAAGAAACTTCTCGAAGCATTTCCTTTCCCCGATTATCTCGATATCAATGATTATAAGTTAGAAAACATGCAAGATGCACAAGGAAATATCGACAATAATAGGATAACAGCACTCTTGAACGCCACCCATCCCATCATCGAGAATTCGGGATTAGACACAGCAGGGAAAGATAGTATGAAGAGAGCTTTCGTCCGTCATGCCCTCTACGCCGCCAACCCCACACTCAAGGATATGCAAGACCCCGATCTAAGTAAATGGAGAGATGCATGACTACCCGTTATCCCAAATAAGCATAAAGATAAAGAAATAGTAAAAAAGTCGGAAGATAGGCTAATCGCTTTTATGAGAGAATCCTTCTGTGGCAAGGCTACCGAGACATTCATCGCCCAGGAGATCAAACAAGGTTATGTCGCGTATATCACCAATTTTTTGAGTCAGACTCCAGGCCTTTCCAACTTTATGATCAACCCAAAAGATGTCACTCTGACTAATGATAAAGTCGAGATAAAACTTCGCATCACCGATGACAAATGAGGTAAGAAAGGGAAAGAGGAGACGCTCACTATCGAAAACGGTATCATCAGGATTACCAATGATCTACGTAACGACACCGACACACACAGTAATAATCATATCAAATGAGGGAAAGTCACGATCATCGGTCAGATGGATCCTTTCACGAAATTCTCAGAACATATCAGAACATCCATCACACCTGATGCTATCAAGGACGCAGTAGAGAACAAACAACCCCAAGCCACCTATAACGATACGATCAGAGCTATCATCCAAAGTCACATCACCAATGCAGACAAGGAGTTCGGCAGGACAGGTACTGAAATCGCCCATACTCTCTCCGGTATGAAAGTAGGTGATTCGATGTTTGATCTGATGAAAGTCCGACACGGCGATGGGGAAAAGAAGATATCCATCGATAAACCTATCGAACAGTGAAGTCCATTTTACGAATCATTGAGAGGCTATAGAGAGCAAGGTAATACGAACCAAAAAACGATAGATAAAAAGAGTTATCCTGACGCTTTCGATGCACTTGTGCTTATCCGTAAGAGTACGCTTTGAAATTCTGTGGACCAGAATAAGATACTCGATGAGAGTTTGCAAAAGTTAAAGAAATTGATGATGGATCCTACATTTATCAATAAGGTCGATACATACTTTGCTCTTTCGTACGATCCACTCGAAGGTCAAGATCAAGATAAGGATAGTAATAGCACACCCAGGACACTACTTCTCAACACTCTCAATCAAAAAGCCAGACAGGAATGAAAATCTTTGGCGATATTTTTGGACAAGATGAGTGATAACCAACTGCAACCACGAAGTGGTTAAACGTAAATAGCCCCCGGCGTAGCTTGCGAAACCAGGGGAAAGTGAATAATACCTTACAGCAACCACGAAGTGGTTAAACGTAAATAGCCCCCGGTGTAGCTTGCGAAACCGGGGGTAAGTTGAATACATCCCAATAACAACCCCGAAGCGGGTTGAACATATAATATTTTTTTAAAAACAAACCAATATTATGCATGTTAACCTACAACGGTTTTGATCAAAGAAAATAAGGTAAATAAGGTTTTGTGCATCATTGATTACCAGATCTACTAAGGTTAGGATTATCAGGAAAATAAGGTTTGTTTTGGTTTAAATATAGTGTTTTTGTTTCATAATTCTGGAGAGGAATAATTTGGTTTTGTACCTTTTAAAAACCTTATTTTTTTCATTTTAACCTTAGTAGGAGGGGTAATGGTCAATGGTTTAAACCTTATTTACCTTATTTCAATTGTGGCAAAGCTTATTGTTTTGAGTTAGATTTTGTCGTTAGGTAATCTTGGTAAAGATCCTCCCTCGAATCTTCCCAAAAATCCAATCCACTTGTCTGAGCTGAAAAGTTACACAATTCACTATCATCTTGTTGCAACTCTTCAATGAAAGTAACAACAACTTTAAATTTCTTTTTTTCTGTTGTCCTATCTGTAATTTTAACAGTCTTACCATCGTATATTCCATGTACTGCCAGCATAATCAGTTTTCCTAAAAAAATAAATTAATTTTAGTAACTTCATTGCTTTAATTCTGCAATCTAAGGTTTCAAAATGACTTTTGACGATGCTGTCAAAATTTCAGATATTTTGCTTCTCAATGTGTCAAATTGTCTGATAATCAGTGTTGGCAAGTGTTTTGAGTATTTGTGTTTGATAATCGCCATTCAAACTGAACTTTGCGATTATTTCATGGTAAAGAAACTTAAAAAATCAATAATATGAACTTTGACAATTTTACAATTAAGGCACAAGAGGCCGTGAACCAGGCGGTAAAAATAGCCGAGGGGAATAACCAACAGGCAATTGAAACAGGTCACTTGCTTAAAGGTTTGATGGTTAATGCCGAGAGTGTTACCGGATTTTTGTTGAAGAAACTTGGCGTTAATATTCTTGTATTCAATGCAGCCCTCGACAAAATTATTGTAAGCTACCCTAAAGTTACAGGTGGCGAGTCTTACCTTTCCTCTGCTGCAAATTCTGCTGTGCAAAAGGCAGTTACGATTTCACATAAAATGGGTGATAAATATGTTTCTGTCGAACATCTATTGCTTGGCCTTCTTGATGGAAGTGATCATGTAAGCCGGTTGATGAAAGATAGCGGAATCAGTCATAAGGAACTTGAAGAGGCGATTAAAGTTTTGCGCAAAGGATCGAAAGTTGATAGTCAGACTGCTGAAGATACCTTTAACTCTCTGAACCGCTATGCAGTAAACCTGAATGAGCAAGCTAAATCTGGAAAACTTGATCCTGTAATCGGACGCGATGAAGAAATTCGTCGGGTGTTGCAAATTTTGTCACGCCGCACAAAAAACAATCCAATCCTTATAGGTGAACCGGGTACAGGAAAAACAGCCATTGTTGAAGGATTGGCTCAGAGGATTGTCCGGGGCGATGTTCCTGAAAATTTAAAAGATAAGCAGGTTTTTTCGCTTGATATGGGTGCCTTGATTGCCGGCGCAAAATACAAAGGTGAATTTGAAGAACGTCTTAAAGCAGTTATTAATGAGGTGATTCAGGCCGAAGGTAATGTAATTCTTTTTATTGATGAGATTCATACACTCGTAGGAGCGGGGAAAAGCGATGGCGCAATGGATGCAGCCAATATACTGAAACCGGCTTTGGCTCGCGGAGAATTGCGTGCAGTCGGAGCAACAACTTTAGGTGAATACCAGAAATATTTTGAGAAGGATAAAGCTTTGGAAAGGCGTTTCCAGCAGGTATTGGTTGATGAACCAAGCACCTTAGATGCCATTTCAATTCTTCGCGGACTGAAGGAAAGGTATGAGAATCACCATAAAGTAAGAATTAAAGACGATGCTATCATCGCTGCTGTCGAACTTTCGCAACGCTACATTAACGAAAGGTTTCTACCCGACAAAGCAATTGATCTTATGGATGAAGCAGCAGCTAAACTGAGGATGGAGATGGATTCACTACCCGAAGAACTTGATGAGATAAATCGTAAACTGACACAGTTGGAGATTGAACGTGCCGCCATTCAACGTGAAAACGATACTTCAAAATTGGCAAAACTTGAGGAGGAGATTGCGAACCTCAAGGCTGATCAAATGAAATTCAGAGCCTCGTGGCAGGCTGAAAAAGGAGCTATTGAGGCTGTTCAAAACGAAAAACTTTTAATTGAGGATTTAAAGTTGCAGGCTGAACAGGCTGAACGACAGGGCGAATACGGGCGAGTTGCAGAAATTCGCTACGGAAGAATTAAGGAGGCTGAAACGGAAATTGTGAGGTTGCAAAAAGAATTGATTCAGCTGCAAGCCGGTAAATCGCTGATCAAAGAAGAGGTTGACAGTGAAGATATTGCAGGTGTAGTGGCCCGTTGGACAGGTATTCCTGTTCAAAAAATGTTGCAGAGCGAGCGAGAAAAATTACTTCATCTCGAAACAGAGTTACATCATCGCGTAATTGGTCAGGATGAGGCTATTGCCGCTGTTTCGGATGCTGTACGCCGTTCGAGAGCAGGATTGCAGGACGACAAACGCCCGATAGGTTCATTTATTTTTCTGGGAACAACGGGTGTGGGAAAAACCGAACTCGCTAAAGCATTGGCTGAATATCTTTTCGATGACGAAAATATGCTCACTCGGATTGATATGTCGGAATACCAGGAGAAATTTTCTGTCACACGGTTAATCGGATCGCCTCCCGGATATGTAGGATACGATGAAGGGGGCCAACTGACCGAGGCTGTCAGAAGGAAACCCTATTCTGTGGTATTGTTTGACGAAATTGAAAAGGCACACCCCGATGTTTTTAATGTATTGCTGCAAGTGCTTGATGATGGCAGGCTTACTGATAATAAGGGAAGAACGGTCAATTTTAAAAATACGATAATCATTATGACTTCGAATATCGGGTCGCATATAATCCGCGAACGGTTTTCCCATCTTAATGAAGGCAATCGCACAAAAGTTATTGAAGCCCTCAGGAGTGAACTGTTTGAGTTGTTAAAACAAAGTATCAGACCTGAATTTCTGAACCGTATTGACGAGATTATCATGTTTACTCCTTTAACAAGTAATGAGATACATGCTATTGTTCGGTTACAGTTTGCAATGATTGCTGAGCGGTTAAAGAGAAGAGGATACGAGACTACAATTACAGACACTGCAGTTGATTGGATTGCTGAAGCAGGTTTTGATCCCCAGTTTGGGGCGCGGCCTGTTAAAAGAATGATGCAGAAATATCTGCTCAACGATTTATCTAAAGATATTCTTGCAGGTAAAGTCAAAGCAGATCATCCAGTTACAATAGATATCCGGGACGATAAGCTGGTTTTTGTGAGTCAATAAACTTCAAATTTTCATCTAAAACAACGTTGGTTTTTTTACACATTCTCTTCATCACATTTTCAATTTGAATAAGATTCACGGTTTTTAATAACTTTGCCGCGCCATTCATTACCAGGTCTGACCACTCTTTGAAAAAATGTGATAGGAACTAGACGTTTTTAATTCCGTAAACGTCGAAATTCACGAAAAATGAGAATCGAAAAATGAATAAACTGAAGATTCATGGCCATGCTGCCATGTTGTTGACATCACTGATCTTTGCGGTGAATATGCCTTTTTCAAAGAACCTCATGCCCGATTGGATGAGTCCGATAGGTCTTACTTATTCCCGTTTTACGTTCGGCGCAATAGCCTTCTGGCTGCTTTCACTGTTTCTTAAAACGGAAAAAGTAACCAGAAAAGACATGGGAACTCTTTTCATCGGATCATTGTTGGGAGTTGGTATTAACCAGGTTACCTTTATTACCGGCTTGAAACTAACATCAGCAACCAATGCTTCAATAGTTATCACAATAACCCCCATTTTGGTATTGATTATCTCCTTTCTAATTCTGAAAGAACCGATAACCTTTAAAAAAGCAGGAGGAGTAATATTAGGATTAGTTGGGGTTTTATCGGTTATTTTGACCTCAGAAATTGCTGCTTCAGGTCGCGAAGCTTCCATAGTTGGTGACTTGTTATGTGTGACCAGTAGCCTTTCTTATGCTTTCTTTTTAGTTTTGACTCGAGGAATATCAAAGCGTTACAGTTCAGTTACAATTATGAAATGGATGTTTCTGTTCTCATCTCTTTTATTTTTTCCATTTGGTTTTCGAGATGTGATCACATCCAAACTTTTTTCTTCCGGTACCTCAATCGCATGGTACAGTTATATGTATTTGCTTGTAGGAGCTACATTTATCACCTATTTATTGATTCCGATAGCCCAAAGGCAAATCAGGCCAACAACAATCGGAATGTACAACTATTTGCAGCCGCTTGTCGCTTCATATATAGCCATAATGATGGGACAGGACTCTTTTTCGTGGACTAAACCATTCTCTGCAATTTTTATCTTTTTGGGAGTTTATTTTGTGACAACAAGCAAGTCTCGCGAAGACGTTGAACGTGAAGCATTAAGACGAGCAGCTGAGACCGTTAAAGCTAATCTTGTTCTCTGCCCTATCAAAGAACCTTCATAATCAAAATCGAATGAAAATACTTCACACCTCCGACTGGCATCTCGGTAAACGATTAGAAAATCTTTCCAGGCTTGAAGAACAAAAGGATGTTTTAAAAGAAATTTGCGAAATATCTGAATCTGAACAGGTTGATGCTGTAATAATAGCAGGTGATCTTTTCGATACTTACAATCCCTCAGCCGAGGCAGTAGATCTGTTTTATAAAACGCTGAAAAAACTTGCAAACAATGGGACACGCGCTGTAATTGCTATTGCAGGAAATCACGACTCACCCGACAGGATTGAAGCTCCCGATCCACTTGCGCGTGAGTGTGGAATACTATTTGCTGGTTATCCCAATGCGGTTATCCCACCTTTTGAACTTGAATCGGGATTGAAAGTTACCCATAGTGAAGAAGGTTTTGCCGAGCTAATTTTGCCCCGTTATTCATATCCTTTGCGCCTTGTATTAACTCCTTATGCCAACGAATTCAGACTGAAAGCATATCTCGGTCACGAAGATTCAGAAGAAGAATTGCGTAAATTATTGAATGAAAGATGGTCGAATTTGGCGCAGACTTATTGTGATAATAAGGGGACAAATATTCTTATTTCGCACCTTTATTTAGCTATGAACGGAGGAGCTTTACCCGAAGAGCCTGAGGATGAGAAACCAATACTTCATGTTGGCGGTGCACAGGTGATCTATTCCGAGAATATTCCTCATCAAATACAGTATGCTGCTTTGGGTCATTTACATCGTAAACAAACCATTGATACAAAACCTTGTCCGGTCATTTATTCAGGCAGTCCTCTCTCATACAGCTTTGCCGAAGCTAATCAGGAAAAGTATGTAATCGTTATTGATGTTGAACCGGGAAAATTGCCCATTATTTCGAACCACATATTAACCAAAGCAAAACGTTTGCTGCGAAAAAGAGCAGAAAGTGTTGTCGAAGCGGTTGAATGGCTGCAAAATAATCAGCAGGCACTCATTGAACTTACGATGGTTACCGAAACCTATCTGACTGCCGAGGAACGTAAAACTCTGAACAATGCTCATACCGGCATAATCACAATCATCCCTGACTTAAAAAAAGGAGATGGCGATCAGGCAAGCATCCGAAAGACAATTGACCTGAGTAAAGGGATGGAAGAGTTATTTTCCGACTATTTCAGAGATGAAAAAGGACAGGAACCCAACATTAGGATTTTGAATTTGTTTAAGGAAATTTTAGCAGAGGAGGGTGAAGAATGATACCGGTTAAACTTACAATACAAGGTCTTTTTTCATATCAGGAAAAGCAAACAATAGATTTTCAGAGACTTACTGAGGTTCATCTTTTTGGAATTTTCGGATCTGTCGGAAGTGGAAAATCATCAATTCTTGATGCTATAACTTACTCATTGTATGGTGAAACCGAACGCATGAATGCCCGCGACAACCGGAATTACAATATGATGAATCTGAAATCGGATGAGCTGTTTATTGAGTTTGATTTCCTTACCGGTAAGGAGGGTATAGAATATCGCACAGTTGTAAAAGGCAGGCGTAACCGTAAAAAATTTGAGGATGTTAAATCACTTGATAGAACTGCGTACAAAAATCAGGGAGGAAAATGGGAGCCTATTCAAGTTGAAGAATTACAGCAGGTTATCGGACTAAGTTATGAAAATTTTAAACGCACAATAATCATTCCTCAAGGTAAGTTTCAGGAATTTCTTCAACTGGGAAATAAAGACAGAACCCTGATGATGAAGGAGTTATTTAATCTCGGGAAGTTTGAACTTTATTACAAAGCCGAGGCACTTGATAAGAAGAATAACGAACAAATACAAAAGCTTCAGGGTCAACTTCAGCAATTGGGAGAAGTAAAACCTGAGCAACTGGAAATTGCCAATCAACAATTGGATACAATAAGTGAAGAAATCACTCAGTTAACAGTTCAATTGTCTGCTAAAAAGGAAGAGGAATTAGCTTTAAACCAACTACATATACTTTTCGGAAAGTTAAAAGATCAACAAACTATATTTGAAACTCTTAAAGCAAAGGAAGATGTAGCGTTGAAATCGGAAAAGGCAATTAAAGAATATGAACATTGCCTGATCAATTATAAAAATCTTTTCGATCGGTCAGCTGAATTACACAAGGTTATCGAACAGCTTGGATTGACTTTAAAAAATGAAAATTCAATATTAACTGATTGCAAATCACGTTTATTAGTTCTTGAAAATGATTTTGCAACCATAAAAACAGACTACGAACAGCGCGATCTGATTAAACTACAAGCCGAGGAACTCATAAAAATTATCAGAATCATTGAGTTAAATAGTGAAAACGGAAAAATTACAGAAAGGATAAAAAACGGAGAAAACATAGCTAATATTTCTGATGTTAAAATACAGGAATATATTCTTTTACAGAATAGATTAAATGTTGAACTGAAAATTCTCAAAAGTAAATTGCCCGATCTTGCAGAACTGGCGAAAGTGCAGAATTGGTTTACTGTCAGGAAATCGCTGCTGGCAACAGATCTGGAAAACAAAAAAGAGTCTGAAATTATTCAAAAAGAGATTAATAATCTGAATGATAGATTTATCAAAAGTGTTGAAAGCTTTGTTAAAGAGGCAGAACAACCACTCCTGATACCTGACTGGATTGAACTATTGGTGGGAAATGTAGAGAAAATAAAGGTGAAGATAACAGTAATAGATCAAAATATTGAACATCTTTTAATCCGTGCAAAACTCAAAGATTACGCTACAAATCTGGAAGATGGGAAACCATGTCCTCTGTGCGGTTCGTTAACCCATCCCGAAATATTAGATAGTGCTGATGTGAGCAATGCTCTTCAAAAAGCACGTGATTCGAAGAATAACCAGCTGAAAGCTATTGAATTACTCGAAAAAGTGATGGTTAGTCTGCGAGAGATAGAAATACAACTACAATTAAAACGCGTATTGCTTCAAAACCTGGCAATAAAGAAGGAAAAAAATCAGGAAAGAATAGTTACACATCAGACACTCTTTGTTTGGCCCGAATACAGCGATGAAAACAAGGTTAATACCTCTTTTAATGAGGCAAAAACAATTCAAGCCTCCATTAAAACTAAAGATATTCAACTCGATAAGTCTCGGATTGAATTGGAAAAAGAGAGAAAATTGCTTGAAAACTACATAAAAGAACTCAATAGAATCAAAGAAGAGCAAACCGGCAATCAATCGGAAATCAACACATTAACACGGCAAATAGTGAATCTTGATATCGAAACCTACCTGGAACAACCGAAGGAGAAGGTTAGGCAATTGTCGGATAGTTTATTATTCAAATATTCAAAATTGGAATCGGCTCATTTGAAAATCACCAAAGAGATTGCGCTTGTTCAAAAAAAGATAGACGAATTATATGGTAAAATTCAGGCTTATGAAACCAATTTGACACAGCAACAAGAAGTACAGGCTGGAGTAATGGAGCAAATCAGTCATTTGATTTCAGAATCAGATTATACATCAATTGATCAGATTAAAGATATTCTGATTAAAAAGATTGATATTGAAACTGAAAAGCAAAAGATTCAGGATTTCATGAAACAGTTGCATGGTTGTGAAAACCAGCTTACGATGTTGAAAAGCGAAATAAAAGAAAGGGAATACAGTGCAGATGATCACCTGAAATTGAAGGAAGAAGTATTAAAACTTAGTGAGGTTCTAACTCAGAAAAATCGCGAGCTTGGAAAAAAAGAAGGTGAAATACGAAAACTAATTAAAGATATAGAACAGCAAAAGGAAATACTTAATTATCTGCATAATATTGAATTACGTGCCGAGGATATCAAAACATTGAAACAATTATTTAAAGGAAGTGGTTTTGTAAACTATGTCTCATCTGTGCATCTCCAAAATCTTTGTCGTGCAGCCAACGACCGCTTTAACAAGTTGGTGAAGCAAAAAATGAGCTTGGAAATTACCGATGACAATAATTTTCAGGTGCGGGATTTTATGAATGGAGGGAAAGTAAGAAGTGTAAAAACACTTTCAGGCGGTCAAACTTTTCAGGCTGCCTTATCATTGGCGTTAGCCTTAGCCGATAGCATTCATAAATTTACCGAATCATCTCAGAACTTTTTCTTTTTGGATGAAGGATTTGGGTCTCTTGATAAAGAATCGTTGGATGTTGTATTCGTGACACTTAAATCGCTGCGAAAAGAAAATCGAATCGTTGGGGTGATATCTCATGTGGAAGAAATGCAACAGGAAATTGATACTCACTTGCGAATTGTTAATAATGAAGAGACGGGAAGCCATATTTACGGAAGTTGGGAAAAATGATTGTGATAATATTGTTATATGAATTTAATAGTAATCAGTTCAATCAAACAAAAATAAATCTACTTTTGATTGTCCGATTATCCAAAATATCGGGTTTAAATTTTAAAGAATAATTTACAGCATACAACAAAATAATTGAATCATGGAAAACTTAAAACGTGCCGATGCTTTGCGTACCGATGCTTTAAACTATCACAAAAATGGCCGACCGGGGAAAATTCAGGTTGTGCCGACAAAACCATACAGCACACAGCGCGATTTGTCGCTTGCTTACTCACCCGGGGTGGCAATACCTTGTCTTGAAATCGAAAAAAATCTTCAGGATGCCTACGAATACACTGCAAAAGGAAATTTGGTTGCAGTAATTTCAAATGGTACGGCAGTTCTTGGATTAGGAGATATTGGTGCGTTAGCCGGAAAACCTGTTATGGAGGGCAAAGGTCTATTGTTTAAAATATTCGCTGATATTGATGTATTTGACATTGAAGTAGATGAAAAAGATCCCACAAAATTTATCGAAGTAGTTAAAGCCATAGCCTGTACTTTTGGTGGGATAAACCTTGAAGATATAAAAGCTCCGGAATGTTTCGAGATTGAAGAGAAGCTCAAAGAGGCCCTCGATATTCCTATAATGCACGATGATCAACATGGAACCGCAATAATTTCGGGTGCTGCACTTATTAATGCACTTGAACTTGTGAATAAGAAAATTGAAGATGTTCGCATTGTTGTTAATGGAGCAGGTGCTTCAGCAACAGCCTGTTCCAACCTCTACATAAGATTAGGTGCAAAGCCCGAAAATATTGTGATGGTTGACAGTAAAGGGGTTATATCAGTCAGGCGTACAGACCTAAACAGTCGAAAATTGCCATTTGCAACCAAGCTTCCATGCAACACTCTTAAAGAAGCAGTTTCAGGTGCTGATGTGTTTCTTGGCTTATCTGTGGCTGGTGTTCTTAATCAGGATATGGTTCGTAGTATGGCTGTAAATCCTATCGTTTTTGCACTTGCCAATCCAAACCCCGAAATACCTTATGACGAAGCTATTGCATCGCGGCCTGACATTATTTTTGCAACAGGTCGCAGCGATCATCCCAATCAGGTGAATAATGTACTTGGTTTTCCATATATTTTCCGCGGAGCACTTGATGTGAGAGCAACAGGAATTAACGAAGAGATGAAAGTTGCTGCAGCTTTTGCGATTGCGGCTCTTGCTAAAGATGCAGTTCCCGAAGTTGTTACATCAGCTTACGAAACTACCAATCTTAGCTTTGGACGTCAGTATATTATTCCTAAACCATTGGATCCCCGATTGTTGGTGACAGTTGCACCTGCAGTTGCAAAAGCAGCTATTGACAGTGGGATAGCAAGAAAAAACATTGGGAACTGGGATGAATATGCAGAGACACTTCGTCAAAGGATGGGTCTCGATAATAAGCTGATTCGCGGACTTACTGAAAAAGCAAAAGAAAATCCCAAAAGAGTTGTTTTTGCTGAGGCCAACCATATCAACATGCTTAAGGCGGCCCAAGTCGCCCGTGCAGAAGGAATTTGTAT
>CAILKW010000522.1 GCA_903834845.1 uncultured Bacteroidia bacterium
CGTAAATAAGTTGGATTGGTACGTGTTGATATATTATTTGCCTTGTAATTGAACTCCAGATCGATTGCATCTATAGGTTTGAATTCTAAAATGCTCATCTTCTGTTGAATATCAATGGGTAGTTTACCGGCCTGAAAACGGGCATAAACTTCGTTCCCTGTATTTAATCCGCAATAATAGAGGTAGGCCCGTGTATCAACATCATATTCGTCAAATGTGAGTGCCTTTTCGTAATGCTTTTGGGCAGCATAATAATCTGCCTTGGCAAAATAGGCATACCCCATTCGTTGCTGAAGTCTTTTGAAATCAATATTTTGCCGAAGTGCCTGTTTTCCTGTTTTAATAAGTTTATCCCAATCTCCGGTCAAAAAGCACTGATAAGTAATACTATCTGCCGTTATAAAAGTAATTGGCTCTTGTGCCTTAGCGATTACCGCGACAAAAAGAAATGCTGTAATTATAAATCTAACCATTTTGCCTCAATTTTAGTTTTCGTTGTTTCATAACTAAATTCTGTAATACAATTATTTTTCAATTTGATTATGCTGTTGCTATCTGTGCTTGTTCTTCCAAAAACTGACACCTGTATTTTGGAGTATAAGGTCACCAATCCTGAATTGAAAAAAACATCGCTGGATGCTGTTTTTATGGAATGCCAAATACGGATATAAGTGTAGAACGGCGAGATAAAATCCTGCAACCAGATACTTATCTTTTTATTCAAAATTATATTTAGCGGCATCGCATCCCTCATTTCAACCGTTTTTGCGTCATCAAAAAAGACCTTGTATGCAGACAAATAAAAATAGTAAAGAAGAGAATCTTTATTCCCATAAAAGGCTGTGAAATAAAACATTGAACCATCGTTTATATAAAAAGCACTCGATTCTGTTTCCTCGCAATACAAATATTTACTGTTATATGAATCTGTAAAAGCTTCCCACTGTTCAGTTTTTTCTATCCCTTTTTCATTAATGTAACTGTATTTTAAGACAGAATTCGGCGTAATATCAAATGACATTTTAAGGATTGGGTTCGTATTAATCCCTGAAACTGATACTCCTTCGATGAGTTTCGAAAACTGATGTAGTACCTGACCTGATTTTTCTTTTTCGTAGTAATATGCGAAGGGGTATTCTATAGTTCTTGAACCCAATAAAGGTGATATTTGAACTTGATAATGAAGATGAGGCACTGGCGACCGACCTGAATTTCCACAATGGGCCAACAAGTCACCTTGTTTTACAAAATCACCTTTGGCTACTTTAAAAGATCCTTTCTTTAAATGAGACATTTGAGTATAAAGTCCTGTCAAATGCCTGATAATAATAGTGTTTCCCCAATTATTGAAAGTGTTCACTTTGCCAATTTCGTTGTCATCAATATTGTCGGCAATTTCTTCCACAATGCCGTTTGCAGGTGCAAGAACAGGTTTATTGTAACAATAGTAATTTTCGCAGAGTAAACCGTTCGATGTGTAAGATTTAGAATCATCATCGAAAAGCATAAAATCAAAAGCCTTTCCCCAATCTCCTTTGTGTGTATGACTTCCATCATATCCCTGAGTAACACTCCACTCGCCCCAGAAAGGCAAATGTAAAGGATAATATAGAAAACGTGAAAGCCTGTCTTTGTTGTTATTGAATGTATAAAGGTTTATTTCGGGATAATATAGTTGAATAGGTGTCAACACTAGTTTTGAAGGATTGGTCCTCAAATGAAGGAAATAGACAAAAAGAATTACTACAAATGAAAAAGGAAGAGAGAATACAGGCAATTGAAAAAAACCGAAGAACTTACTCATAAATAATAATACCAACGAGGTTAGCGGTACCAAAAGAACAGTCCAGATGTAGGAATATTTTGACGGGATAACGAAAAATCCGCCTATTGCAATGGCTACCATCATGTAATTCGCTCCAATATTGTAATAGGTGATGCTTGCTGTGGCAGATCCCGAAAATTTTGCAAACAGATAGGCCGAAACAAAACCGATGATAGAGAGCGAAAATGTTATTCTGGAATAGACCAGTAATGCAACCGAAATTACAAATCCGGTTATGAGATTATCCTGAAAGAAAATTGAACTGATTGATCGCAGGTAAATATCCACCATCTTATGGACAGGAAGCGCGTTGATAGTTTGAAAGAAATTCAGCATTGTATTTCCACCTATTGCATACACTTCGTTCATCCAAAATACATTGCGTTGAGTTAACCCCAGATTTTCGAACTGAGAAGATGGAAGAACAATAAACCAAAAGGTTATGACAAATGGCAAACTTAAAAAGGGCAATCCGTATTTACCCAGCCAACCACTTAATGTTACCGAAAGAATAACCGTTAATAAAGCAGAAAGCAAAAGCAAACTGAGGAAAACCCAGCCGGGTTCAAAAAATGTACCGATACCGAGTCCCGTTAATAGCGCATTAAAACTATAAATCCCGTTTTTCAGTAGATTCTTGTCGAAACCAAAAGAGTTCGCTATTAAAACTGCTATTAAAACTGCTATCAAACCACTCAATCCGGCAAAGAAATTAAAAAATGACACCAGCATTATCACTGCCCCCAAAAGTTTGTTATTGAAAAAGAAAATTGCAGAATAGCTATTTAGTGAAGCTGGCAGAACAATAGTGTATAATAATTTAACCCGTTGATTAATAGTCATAATTTAAATAAAAAATGAGATTTTTTAGGACACAATCACTATTTCTGTAATTGAAATGCGTTTAATGTAATGATAGAATGCCATGAGTCTCTACAATTGTAATGAATTATGCTTCAAATGGAGCGGAATCTGCTCATTCAATTGCAAATCTTCGAGCGTCTCAGCTTTTCGGATTACATGTGTATTGTTTTCAATATCAATTAGTACTATATTCGGGCGCAAAGTAATAAACTGCATCCATTGTGTCATATTGTAGGCACCAACCTTATGAACCACAATATGGTTACCTCGCTCAAGCAAAGGCATAGTTACGCTTTCGCGAATTATGTCTATGTTCATGCACA
>CAILKW010000523.1 GCA_903834845.1 uncultured Bacteroidia bacterium
CTAACCACGAAGTGGTTAAACGTAAATAGCCATAAGTGGAAACTTATGGAAAAAAGATACCCCATTGAAGGCAGAACCCTGAAAGGGTTCAACATAGTAACAATTTTTAGTATTTGAACTTTAGGGTGTATTCCAAAAAACACAATCCTTTCTGTTACACCGTATTAATTTCACGTTCGACCCTTTCAGGGTCGGGGTGAAGGTGGGATCGCGCATTTTTCCATAGATTCCATCTATGGCTATTCACGTTCGACCCTTTCAGGGTCGGAAGAGTTTTGAAATGAAGATTTTCTAATCACGAAGTGTTTAAAAGTAAATAGCACCCGACGTAATTTGCAACCAAGGTAAACGAATACTGAAGCCACGATAGATTTATTTCACCACTTCTTGGTTTAAGAGCACTACCTCTAACTTTTTTTACAATCATAACAACCCTTTGGGTTTATAAATTCAACCCTCAATTCGCATTAATTACTTCATATCATGACCTTCAAGGTTGGGTGTTAAATATGTAATTGTTCATCAATATTTGTTCGTTCCATATTATTTTTGTATATTTGCCAAAAGAATTATACTATGGAAAAGGCAACTGATGATTTGAAAATTTCTTTGACTAGTACAGATTGGAAAAAGAAAGCTATTAAAAGAGGGAAAGAGGCTAAAGCATTAAACAAAAGGATCAGGGAAATCACAACAAGTCGCGATCTGTGGAAAATAAAGTACACTGAGTCAAAGATACAATGCGATATTTGGGAAAACGAGTTAATTAGGATCAAAAAAAAACTGAACGAGATATTAAGTTAGCAAAAAAGAATATAATTCGTCCTATTAATCATGAATTTTCTTGTATTCTTATTAATCTTGTGCTTTCAATTAAACTCACAACCTCTGCTAGTTTCAGGGCGATCAGTAAAATCATGGTTTTAGTAAATTTATATCTGGATTTGAACATCAAAACCCCCAGTCATGTGTCAATATTGTTGTGGGTTAAGAAGATGGGCATTTACCAATTGAATAAAGTCCATGAAAAATCTGATGACTGGACACTTATGGTTGATGAGAGTATCGAGTTTGGGCATGAGAAGCTTTTAGTGATATTGGGAATTAGGGAAGCCAATATTGATTTCAGCCGTGCATTGAATTACAATGACATGAAATGTTTAAAGGTAATGGTCTCGTGTTCATGGAAAGGTGAGGACATAAAAAAAGTTTTGGATGAATTGTCCCTTAAAATTGGGACAATCAAGTATGTCGTTGCGGATATGGGCAATTCGATAAAAAGGGCGTTAAAACTTTCATCAATAACCCACATACAGGATATTAACCATAAAATATCCTGGTTCATTAAGGAATTGTATAAAGACGACGAAATTTTTACATCGTACACCCAAAGGCTTGCTTTTTTGCGCGGTGCTTTATGTTTGAGCAGTATGTCGCATATATTGCCACCTCAACAAAGGGCCCACTCAAGGTATATGAACCTGAAACCACTTTTTGACTGGGGAATGGCAATTTTACAGATGCTTGATTCAGAAACATCCAATTCATTGGAAAAAGAAAAGATGTTGCATTTAAGGGAATATGAAACCTTAATAAGGCAAACACACCAACTTATTGGAATAGCAAACAGGATACAGGAAATATTAAAGAACAATGGCTTATCGGAACAAACAAAAGGTAATTGCCTGAACCTTTTTGATTGCGTGACAGACACCAGGGCCTTAAAATTCAAAGATATGATTGAAGGTTATTTAACAAGTATGATCAATTCAGTCAAAGGGGACAATAAAATCCTATGCTCATCTGATATTTTGGAATCGTCATTTGGGAAATATAAAAATTATATCAGCGCTAATAACTCAATTGGAATAACAGACCTGGCTTTATCCAGACCTGCTTTTACCAATAAATTCGAGCCGGAAAATGTCAAAAAAGCAATGGAAGGGGTAAAAGTCGAACAGATAAAGCAGTGGAAAACAGATTATATTGGCGATACCCAATTGACTAAAAGAAGGGAATCACTAAAAACGGGGGGAAGAAAAAAAACTCTCACGACCAAAATTTAACACCCCACCTTCAAGGTTTTAAAAACCTTGAAGGTCTTTGTAAAATATGGTTTCAGTGATCGAAATCGGAAGTGGCCACTTCAACATTTTGCTGTTAAATATTTAACTACAAGGTACTACCCAAACTAACAGGTCATTTAGCCTTATACTGCAAAGTTAGCATATAACGCGCATAGTGCTGCTAAGAAAACCGTAAGAATATCTGGTATATACGACATTTTTGATAGGACATTAACACTAAAAAATAAGGTTTTGAAAAATTACCCAATATTGTTATTCTATTTGCTATTATTTATCCGGCTACTAATGTCAAGATGAACAAAAATAGGGTTTTACAGCATTAACCAATACAGCATTAGCCATTACCGTAACCTAGGTAAGCGAATACTGAAGACACGACAGATTTATTTCACCACTTCGTGGTTTAAGAGCACTTCCTCTACCTTTTTTTACAATCATAACAACCCTTTGGGTTTATAAATTCAACCCCAGACTCGAATTAATTACGTTATATCCAGACCTTCAAGGTTTTAAAAACCTTGAAGGTCTAATCCACTAACCACGAAGTGGTTAAACGTAAATAGCCATAAGTGGAAACTTATGGAAAAAAGATACCCCATTGAAGGCAGAACCCTGAAAGGGTTCAACATAGTAACAATTTTTAGTATTTGAACTTTAGGGTGTATTCCAAAAAAC
>CAILKW010000524.1 GCA_903834845.1 uncultured Bacteroidia bacterium
GGATGTCACAAGTGGTTTCAACATTGGAGACAATATTTCGCAAGACTCACAACTTGATTCTATGATTGGAATAAATTCATTAGAAGCAGACCAAATACTTGACTATTACAATTCCTTCGGGGTTTTTAACAAATCGTTAGAATTTATAAAAGCCGATTTTGATATCTGGTACAATGGCTATAAATTCGGTGAGGATAGTAAAAAAATTTACAACACTGTTTCAGTTTTATATTATATACATCAATGCTTAAAAAACAATAAACCGCCTGCTAATCTGATAGATGAAAACATGAGGACCGATTATGGAAAATTCCGCTTTTTACTGACAGAAAACAACAAGATAAACGGGAATTTTTCCATACTCAAAGAAATAGCCGAAAACAATGAAATAACCGGTAATTTTGTCCGTTCGTTTGCCCTGAAAGAATTGATAGATGCCGATAAATTTAAATCGCTCCTGTTTTATTTGGGCTTTACATCGATTCGGGAAACTGATATTTTTGGCAATAACGTCTATACCGTTCCCAACAAATTGATTAGGATAATGATTTGGGAATTCATTCAAAAATCTATAAATGAGGTATATAAATTGCGAATGAACATTGATTTTTTTGCAACCGCATTTCTGAAAATGGCTACTAAAGGCGAGTGGCGACCTGTTTTCAAATATATCATCGAAAAATTTTATGAAGCGGTATCAGTTCGGGATTTTGTATTTCACGAGGAAGGGATAAAAACATTTATTCTTGCCTGGTTAAACATCGGCATTATGTATAAAACCTACAGCGAAAGAGAACTCAATCAAGGATATGCCGATATTTATATGGAACCTGAGAAACGCTATGGCGAAGAAATAAAATATGGTTATATTATTGAACTAAAATACATAAAATCGTCATTTTTGAAATCGAAATCGAAAGCCGAACCCGAAATAAAACGGGCAATCGAAACCGCCACAGCCCAATTGGACCAATATTCACCTTACGACACTTGTACAACTACCAAAATCATTATCGTGGCATCGGCTAAAAAATTGTTGTACATGGATTTAATCGGGAAGTGACGATTTAGAATTTAAAGGCACAATTCTTATTGCCGAAATGTACTCGGTGAGGCTTTGACTGTGGTCGAGCCCGATTTTTTTACGGATTTTAGCACGGGTTACCTCAACTGAAGCGGGTGTGGAGAGCAGAAGAACGGCAATCTCTTTGCTATTCAAATTCATTTTGAGGAACGTGCAGATTTTTTTCTCGGTAGGCGTCAATTCGGGATGCCAATAGTCAAGTCGTTCATAAAAATCAGCATGAACGTCCCTGAATTGTGTTTCAAAAATATCCAGAAAATCACTTTCATAGTTCGATTTATTATCGTTAACGATTTTCCTGATTATTTCCATTCCTTCCCTATTAATGTTAGGAATCAGCTTTTTAATCTCAACAAGCATCTCTTCGTTCCTTTTCTGGTAATTTGCAAGGTGAAGCGCTGCAATTGCAAGTTCTTTCTTATTGTGTTCAAGTTTGGTGATTAATCTCTCTTCCTCTTGTTTTCTGATAGTTTTATTTGCTGTTGAAATCCTTAACATGGTTTTGGTTCGTGCCAGCAATTCAATTTTATCAATTGGTTTCCGGATGTAATCAACTGCACCAACAGACATTGCTGTCCTGAGATCATAGGCTGATAACATAAAACCAGTCATCATAACAACCGGAATATCGCACAACTTTTCGTCTGCCTTCATTTTTCCGATCAACTGTAGTCCGTCCATTACAGGCATCTCCCAATCGGTAAGTACCAAGTCGGGAATAACGTTTTGTACCACATGAAGTGCAGTTTCGCCATTCAGTGCCTGAAATAATTCGAATGGTTCGTGCGATTCGATATAATATTTTACAATAACTTCGAGGAGAGCGGGTTCGTCATCTACAACCAGTATTTTTTGTTTGTTCATTTTCGACAAGATTAATTAAACGGTTGAATTCATCAATATTCTGAACATAAATTGTACTAAATAACAGAGAAATCCACTCATTCACAGTACTTCCTGAAGTTTCTTTCAACGGGTCGAGTTTTTCATGAAAACGGGAAATCTCATATATTTTAAATTCCTTTACTTGTTTCACCACTTCTTTCAGTACTTCAAAATCGGTTTCTGAAAGCTGTAATTTACTTTTGTAGTACTGAGCAGTATTACCAATTTCTTCACCTTCACCGGTTTTTGAAGCATAAGGAATCGTGAACCAGAAATTGCAACCTTTTTCAGGTTCGTTCCAGACGCCGATTTTTCCGCTATGTGCTTCTACTGCCATTTTACAAAAGGTAAGTCCCAGGCCTGTGGAGTGACTGCCATCGTTTTTCCCAAAATGCCTGTATTTATCAAAGATATAGGGCAACACTTCATCAGAAATGGGCTCCCCATAATTTCTCATACTTATTTGGATGATGTCATCGTCTAATTGTTCGGCGAAAATATCGAGGCTCCGATTTTGGGGCGAAAAACGGATGGCATTTGCCAGCAAGTTGTCAAACACACGTACCATGACCTCTTTATCGACTAATACTCGGTAGTCATCAAAAAGAAGGTGCAATTCCAGGTTTTTCTCCCTCATGCTGATTTCCTGTCCTGTTCTTACTTCTGACAATATGTTATAAAGGGAATGGACTTCTTTGTGGAGACTGAATTCGGTATTCTCATATTTTTCCACATCCAACATGTTCATAATAAGTCGCAGCATTTTCCTGGCCGGGTGGATCACCTCCGGGTTGCCAACAAAGGCCATAATTTGGCTCAACGGATTTTTCAGGTCGTGAACCAGCGCATGGGTGAGCGACTCTTTAAAGTGGTCCATTTTTTTGAGACGGTCGTACTGTTCTAGTATTATTTCGGACTGCGCCACTAATTCTTCCTTTTGTACGAACAATACTGTTTTTTGTTTTTGAATGAGAAATATTCCGATAATGATAACAATGAAAGCAATTAACATACAGGTAATCACGATATTCCTCCAAAAAACTTCGGAGTTTTTCAAATCGAGCAATGTTTTTTGGTACTCGATCTCTTTTTGTTTTTGTTCGGTTTGATACTTTTTATCGAGTTCTGTAATATTATTCCAATTTTTCTGACTATTCATGTCTTCGCGAGTAGCGGTTTCGACGCGTTGATAATAAAGTGCATTTTTGTAATCTCCTTTTTCTGTGTAAGATAGTCGCAAAATATTTGCTGCTGTAGATTTATAGGCTAAAATATTCAAGTCCACCGACATTTGGTAACCTATTAATCCAAAATCAATTGCTTTTTCATATTGTTTTTCATCGAAATAGGTTCTGGCAATATTGATATAATAATTTGGAATATCAACCTTACAATTGATTTGTTCTGCCACCTCAATTGCTTTACCGAAATATTCAATCGCATTGGGATAGTTTCCTTGCCGTCGGAAATAAGCACCTAGAATATTCAAACAACTTAATTTTGTCCTGTTATCGTTGTTAAGTTCAGAAAACATCAGTGCCGAATCCGTATATGATTTACATAATTTAATATAAGCGTCCACAGTGCTTTTTTCTACGTTGAATTCTCTTTGAGAAAGAATTTTTGTCAAATTAAATTTTGGGTCATTGTGCTCGGCAAGTTGATAGAAGGTTGAACTGATATGCTCGTATAATTCGGGATACTGCTGACTTACTTTGTTCTTGTGGGCAAAATCTTTCGACATGTATAAATACAATAAGCTTTGGTCGAGGAGCCCAATACAACGGTTTAAGTCGCCAATCTGATAAAGAGTGATTATTTTGCTGGAAATCAGGTTGTTTTTTTCTGCAATTTCCAACGCCTGAAACAAGTATTTATTTGATTCATCGTATTTGCCGCTGACTTTTTCGATATTACCCAGATTGATCAATATTTTACAATGCAAGTCGTAAGCGGTGTCGGGTATTGATATTTGCCGGATGTGATCCGCACAACGCAATGCGCTATCGACATTATAATCAATCAGATTAGACGATAATTCGATTAATCTGGCGACATTGCCAGCAGTTTTTGGGATTTTTTTGAATTCAACCAACAGCGAATTGGGTTGTGCGGTCAAATGCCCAAACAACAAAATGGTTTGCATTACAAGCAAAAGCAAAACTTTGCTCCGGTTTATCAATGGTAATGTAAGAATGGTTTTGATTATAAATTTCTGTTTATCATTATTGTCCATTTTCAAATATGGATTAAAAATAATTTTTTTTAACGCCAAAGATAGGAAGATTCTTTATACGTTTTCAAGTTTAAATTCAAATAATTAAAGCAATATTTTAGCTCCATTACGTTTTGTGTTGGTATTTTATGTTAGTTTCACTCACTGTTATTAGCTTCACTGATCTTCGATTCAGATTTAGCTATTTCGTGGCTGTGGTTTTGCTGCATTTTTTAAGGAACCGGGGTATAACAAACGAAACGAAGATTCGTGTAATTCGTGGGGGGAAATGAAGTGGTTGAACAATTGCAAATACAAATAAAATTCAATCACTTCGTGGCTGTTATTTTTTGCCTTGCTTTTCCTTGAGTGTCAGAAACAGATTGGAAACATGAAAGGTGTGATTCATGCAGGGTCGAATCTTCAACATTGATTTATTTTCACAAACGATTCTAAAAAATACCGTTTCACATAAATGAGGATCAAACTTGTAAGCGGAATCGCAAGGAGCAGTCCGGGAATTCCCATCGCATAACCCCATACACTTAGCGCAAGTACCATTATGGTAGGGTTCATTCCCATATTTTTTTCCATGATCAAAGGATTTAATACCAATTCCTCGATTAAACTTGCAAGTACAAATGCTCCTGTTGCGATACCGTAATAAAACAGGAACCCATGGCTTCCTTCGATAGATAGCGGCAAACAGGCTATGGCAATCGGAACAAGCATAACATATTGAATGTACGGAATGTAAGAAAGTATCAAGATAAAAAAAGTAATAAGGATAAAGCCAGGCAGGTCCAAAATGAAAAACACGGTTAAATATATCAGAGAAAGCCATAAGATAATTTTCGTCCTTAAAGCAAAATATTTAACAAAACTTTGGTTGAAATCGTTGATAATCAATTGATATTTCGCCTCTGACCTGCCTCTAAAATACCGTTTTCGGATGGAATCAAAGTAATCAATATTAAACAAAGCCAGTACAAAATACCCAATTGACATGATTACTATAAACATAAAACTAAACCCTGATTTCTCAGTTGTTTCCGGCTTAGTTTCTTGCTTAAAAACTGAAGTTATGGCTTTAAAAGAATCTTCAATGGCTTTGGTATCAATACCTGATTCACCTTTGCCAAGTGCAATTGATTTAAGCGAATCAGCCTGAGTTAATATTTTAGTTTCCAGGTTGTTAAAATCGTAAATCTTACTGGCATAACCTTTTATTTTTGCGGCAGCAGAGTCCAGCTTATATTTATTTTGAGATGCCAGAACCTGAAAACTATTTTGTAACCTATTGAAATCCCGGTTGATATATCCCGCGAGGAGTATGGCAAACATTATTAAAGTGGCCGTTATGCCTGCCAGGAGCAATGAAGTGGCCAATGTTCGGTTTCCAACAAACCTGCTGATTCTGACAATAACCGGCAAACATTTAAAAGCCAGGGCAATACCTATTAGAAATGGGATTACCATTACATA
>CAILKW010000525.1 GCA_903834845.1 uncultured Bacteroidia bacterium
CAGTAATCGGTAAATTATTAACAGGTTATACCAAGGGAGCTGGGGAAGTATCACCCACAGACAATATATTACAGGCCATACAAAAGCTTGATGGTAACAATGCTACCAATGCTAATCTTACAGGGCCGATTTCCTCGTCTGGGAATACAACCTCTGTTACCTCACAAACAGGAACTGGGACTACGTTCGTAATGAACACATCGCCAACTCTTATAACACCGAATTTGGGAACTCCTTCAGCTCTTGTTGGTACTAATATCAGCGGAACGGGTTCTAGTTTCACTGCAGGCAAAGCTACAAATATTGTAGGCGGGGGAAATGGGCAAATTCCTTATCAATCTGGAGCCTCAACAACTGCTATGTTAGCAGCGGGTGCAGCTGGAAAATTACTTCAAGCAAATGGTGCTGCTGCTCCAAGTTGGGTGGATCCAGGTTTAATAACTGTTGGAACTGCAACAAATATTGCTAGCGGAGCTATTGGGTCTATTCCTTATCAATCGGCAGCTGCTACCACAGCAATGTTAGCAATGTCGACCACAACAGGCAAATTCCTTAAATCAAATAGTGGGGCAGCCCCAACTTGGGTAGGCTTAGATAATGGAGATTTAGTAGGTGTTTTACCTCTTGAGAATGGTGGTACAGGTTCTTCTACGCAGAATTTTGTGGATTTAACAAGTGGTCAATCTATTGACGGTAGTAAGATTTTCGTGCAAAATGTTGAAGCACTTTCTTATTCCTTAACTTCCGATTTACGTTTAAAGACGAATATCACACCGATTGACTTCTCGTTGTTGGATAAAGTAAGATATGTGCAGTTTACAATGAAATCTGATACAACTAATCGAAAAAGATATGGTGTTATTGCTCAGGAACTTGAATTAATTGCTCCCGAATTGGTTTACACCGATAGTAAAGGTATGAAATCTGTAAATTATACCGATCTTCTTGTAGCTCAAATAGCAAAGATGGCCGAGATGATTAAAAGTCTTGAGAATCGTATTCAAGTCCTTGAAAACAAAAAGTAAGAGGTTGATTATTTGCTTTTTGATTTAATCTTTTAATTTCGTTCGGGTAATTTTCGTGAAATTAAACACATAGGAACATAGGTTATACTTAGGCACATAGATTTTTTAACTATGTGCCTAAGTGTTTTTTACCTATGTGCCTAATGTGTTTAAAAATCTAATGTGTTTAAAAAAACAAGTTTAAAATCTTCATTCTGTGTTATTTGGCTACTAAGGTCGAAAGGAACAAGAAAAATGTTTTTAAAATCTGCAATAACCTTATTTTGCTTACTTCGTAACCTTGGTGGGGGGTTGAACATTGTTTGAAAACATTGACAGACTGCATTATATAGAATTCAATTGATTACAGGAATTTATTCGTTACACGGGTTTTTACCCGAGTAGTTTGGTTTCAGCCCTATTATATTGAATATCATTCTATTGACTCAAAAACCTTAATTTTTTGTGAACCTTCATTGTATTGATAGTTTCACTGAAAAAAATTTACCTTTGTCTTGTATTAATATCATATCGCTATGAATAAGATGGAATTAACGATGATGGTTGAAGAAGGCGAAAACGGTTATTATGTTGGTCAAATAGTTGAATATCCTGCTGCTCTGTCACAAGGTAAGACAATTGAAGAATTGGAGAATAATTTAAAAGATGCCCTAAAACTACTATTTGGGTAAATACGATAACTGAAGTGCATAGCTCCATTCCTCGGCATAAAGAAATTGATAATCGGTAGTGTAAAAATATCTGCAAGCAACTTGGAATTTCCAAACCGGTAAACATTTAAA
>CAILKW010000526.1 GCA_903834845.1 uncultured Bacteroidia bacterium
AGCTGCAATTCCATATTCAATAAAGGTGTAGTGCAAGACCTAAATTGTTTTACAACTGCTGCAACATTATTTTTTGATTATTTTGTCATTATCAAAGTTCTCATGATAATCTATTTTATAGTTTTTATCGTACCGAATCCATACACCGTTTTCTTTCCGTTTTTAAAGTTCCCTATTTAACAAAGTTGTTCTGTTTCGCGGAAGAGTTTCCATTCTCTTGCCGCAAGTCCAATAACAAAAGGACCTATCGCTTTTACTATTCCGTTCTTGAAAAAGTAAGTCAATATGTCACCATTTTGCTTATAAACCAGCCAGCTATTAGTATAATTCTTTTTGTCTAACATAATTTGATGTTTTAACGTGTATTCATTTGATCTGTTGTTATTTAGGAGGACACTAATAACGGACGTCATATTACCCCTTACTTTTTTTGCCGGATTTTGAAATACCGACCTTTCTGCAGCACGAAAATATGGTATTAAGAGAACTGCCCTTGCAATAGGACAACACTCATAAAAAAAGGTGTTGTGGCAATAAGTTAGTTATCTGCGGTATTTGTTTTAAAATTTGAAGCATATCAATTGTCAAAAATACTTTATATTGACAAGGCATGAGATTACTTATTGTATTTTGCAAAGTACGTATCAATTTCTGGTCGTAATTCAATACCTGCTTTTTCAAAACAATCGAGTAAATCATTATATGTTCCTTCACCTGAAAGAAAATCCCAAAACTCTTGGGCAACCATTACTTCTCTATTCAAATCGAGCATTCCTTTCATTGTCCATCGTGCATAAGGTTTCGGTTCGTATGGATTGTATGGTATTGAAATAAGTGTATTTACTTTTGCTTCGGGATGTTGGAAAAAATAAACAGCCAACCATTCCAGCATATTGCGCTTGTAAGAAATAAAATCACCTTTGTTCGGTTTTACAGTTTTCAAATCGAACATAAAAACTTCATCAGCATTGGATATAAGAAATAAATCAACTTTTACAGATTTCAACTTGTTCTCAGCCCCTGATTGTGCTACACTTCTTATTATCTCTGTTTCTTCAATTTTATTAACATCGCCTCCGACAGAAAGGTTATTCATTATTTGTTGTATCGCATTTTGGGCATCTCGAGTAATAATACCGCCAAGTATAAATTGAGTATGAACTTCCTTAAAATTAATTTTGGCAAGTTCCATTGCCACTGGTTCATAAATTGAAATTCCAAAAGTGGTATTTAGCGATTGAAGAAAGGAAAATAAAGCCATCCTGTCTTTGCCTAACAAACGATAATGAAAAGGCATATTCTCAGTTTCTGGTTTGTAGTTTAAAAATTTTCGTCGTAAACATACTTTAATTGTTTCAACGATTTCCTCTTTATGTTTTTTTTCTAATGCCATTTCTATGTGATATTTTGAATAATTGCATTACGAATTGCTTCATAAAAATCGACATAATCCCCAATTTTTTCTTCAAGCCACTTAATTTCACTTTCAGTCAAATCTCTCTCTAATTCCTCGTTAGCAACATTCTGCAAATCTTCAACTGTGAGTTGATAGATTATTTTATCTATGTTCGTTGTTTCCATAATAATATTATATTGTTTACATTGTGCCACCATGTTGGTGCAAACTTTACTTTCTAAATGAAACACAGTTCTCTAAATTTTAATTCTGTCATTTCTTTCAGGCGGTTCAATTTCTAAATACTCCAAATAAATTCTTTCACGATATTCCCTCCCTAAATTATTTATTTCGGCAATAAAAAGCTGATAAGTTCCTTTACCTCCAATGAAATCCCAAAACTCATCACCGATGAAAACGGCTTTATCTTGTGTCATGTTAAACCATCTGAAAGGGAATGACCATTTATAATCTTCTTTCTTACCATATGGATTGTAAGGCAAAACAAAATAGGCAGAATCAACTTGTAACGGTTGCATAGAAAGCAATTTGAGAATTTTTTCTTTGCTCACTTTAGTTTGGTCACTATTTGGCAAAGGTGCTTTTATTTCAAAAGCATATCGTTTTCCCTTTTCTAAATCTACTGCATACACATCACAAACAACAGAGACCGGGATCAATTCACCATTGCCATCAAGAATATATTTAAGTTCAGTGTCCCAATCTGGTCTAACCCGTTCTTTACCTTTTTCCGCATGTTCCAATTTATTTAAAACTTCCGTAATTCTACGCAATCTCTCTTGAGGAATATTTCCAGTTATTGTTTTTTCCAACTCACAGTTTCCTAATCCCTTATTTGCTGCGACTTGGGCTAATTTTTCCCATACATGTCCAAAAGGTGTTACAAATCTTCTTTCAAAATGAGAACCTTTAAATATCTCATCAGGCACTAAAGCGGCATACAAGGGCTTTTTTGCAAAATGTACCTCTGGACTAAAAGGGTCTTCATAAAGTATTTTATTTATAAATCTTTTCGTCATAGTTTGGATGACATGTTTAATTTCTTCTGATATTTCTTCTGATTTTCTATGCATTCTGATTTTTTCTATTATAAATTGCAAATTATTCTAAATGACTACTAAATATGTTTAATCATTACTACAACACCTTGCGATGTTGCCCACGGAGTTTCTTTGTCAGAAAGAATTATTTTATTTATCCAATATTTGTCATCAACATCAGAATGATTATAACCTATTTTTTTCCAAAAAGAAACTGCTTCTTTTGTTGGTGATGCGGGAACCACAATAATCTTAAATCCTTGTAGCTTTACTAAATATTCAAGTTTATTGTCAAGACTTTTTCCAACACCCATTCTCTTTGCATAAACACTAATGGAATTTAGTATCACTTCATCTTGTTCAATTGAAAATTCTAATTCTCCATAATCACAAGTAATATTATCCTCTGCAAAAGTGAAGCCCTTATTTAAAGTATCTTCACAAAGAAAATTTTCCATATTTCATTTTGTTTTTAAATGAAAAATAATTTCAGAGTAAGCAGCTTTGTCTTTCTCTGTTCTGTTTAATACTGGTCGCTTGAATTGATTTACGATTTTCATTTCTGCGTTCTCAGCAATGGTAGGGTATAAATTGAACTTGTCGTTGGAAACAAGAAAAATATTGTAATCTTTCGCTAAAAATTGCCTACAATTGTTTAGTACTGCTGAAATTCCTTCTGTATAAAGCCGCTGTGCTTCTTTTGTCTGTTTCTTTGAAAGAGGTCCGATTTCTAATTCGTCGTGTCTTTCAAAACCAAACAAGTCGTATGCGTACGCATGTTGTTCATGATAATCAATCAATCCAACATAAGGCGGTGAAGAAAAGATTCCATTTATTTTTTTCTCTCTTACAACCTGACCGAATGATGGAAATTTCTTATCAAGTTGTTCAAATATATCGATGTTTCTTGAATCACCTGTCAGGCAGAATTGATTTGTGTTTGTTCGTAATCTATTAAATTCAACCAATCTTTTTATTGTATCTTTTGCATATCGTTCCCACCAACTGTAAATAGAAAAAAGTGGTTTGCAAACTTTGCCATGTTTGGAACAGTAATAAATATTTGAAATTGGTTCAAGTAAAGTTGCCAGGTCAGCATGTGTAGTCGCCCTACATGTCCTAACTGTTCGGCTTAAAATTATGCTGATTATTTTTTTTGTATATGGGTTTTTAATCCGCTTTACCATATCAAAAACAAAATCAATTTCGTTTCTTACAGGCTGCAAATACCATTTATCCAAAAAAGTAACTTGTGAGGTTTGCTTTAATTGTATATCGTACTCAGCAACTAAATTGTTAAAGATTGGTTGAAACTCTTTAACTTTTTCTTCTGCATATTCAAACTCATTTATCTTTTTGTCCTTTAGCCAATGCTTAAATTCAGGTGAAGGGAAATATTTGTTGTTCAAAGTATTCAGTTCCTCCAAAAGTCTTTCTTCGAATTTAATGTTTGAGATGTCAACAATAAATTGCCTAAGATGATGTGAAATATTGTTCAATTCAATCTGCACATCCGGTAAATTATATTTTAATATTTTTGCGTTTGAAATTTGAGTATTGAAGGCAGAAATATCAATACCAACAGCATTAATACTTAATTCATTTGCTTGTACAAGGGTTGTTCCGCTTCCACAAAATGGATCAAGAACAATGTCACCTTTCTTGAAGTAAGTTTCTTTTTTAAATTCGTCAATGTGGTCATCAAGAAAATATTCGACAAGTTGTGGAATGTACTTTCCTTTGTATGGATGTAACCTGTGAATATGTTTAGTTGTATCTGTTTCTTTCAGGTAGTCGAATGAAAGATGCCAGTTCAAATCGCTACCCAGCTGCTCTTTCCAGTTTACCTCTCTTGTACCATAAAACGATTCGTAATATTTGATTAAATCGTCTTTTCTGACAAATGAATTACCATTATCACCAGTCTTTCTAATCTTCCCATAGCTCACCAAGTAGGAAATGTTGGAAGTTGTGACATCTTTTTTAAGATGTTCTGATGCCCAAACACTCGCTTCTTTTATTGTCAAAAGTTCACTCATTTTATTTTCTATTACTGCAGTACAAAATTAATCAAATTTCATCGTTGAGTTTGATTAAAAATTTAAAAGTTTTTGCCATTATCAAAGTTCTCATTACATTCTATTTCATCGTTTTTATCGTATCGAATCCATACACCGTTTTCTTTCCGTTTTTAAAGTTCCCTATTTAACAAAGTTGTGCTGTTTCTCGGAAGCGTTTCAATTCTCTTGCCGCAAATCCAATAACAAAAGGAACCACAGCTTTTACTATTCCGTTTTTGAAAAAGTAGGTCAATATGTCAATATTTTTCTTATAAACCTGCTGTCGGTTAGTGTAATTCTTTTTATCTAACTTAGTACGGTTTATAGTATCTATTCGCTTGTTCAGGAATCTTTTACGATGATACTAATAACGGATTGCAGTATGGCCTGTAAGGGTTTGCGATGCTATTCAGGTATCAAGATACACCAAAAATTGATGCGAGTGCAAATGCCCGAAAACCAACCAAAACCCTTATTGGCTATGACCGTTTGTTAGCAGCTTTGGTTTTTACATCATCAAGTCTGTTTATAAACAATTCTTTTTTATTAGTATCCATATCAACGTATTTGTCAAAGTTTATCCATTTTCTAAAAGTCATATATGGGGGGGTGTCTATCCAGGCAAAAACATCTTTACATGTTTCTATAAATCTAATATCCTTTTCTCTGTAGTACTTCCTTACAATCGCAGTATCTCCAGTTTTTGTGGATGTTGCAGTAAGAGTGACACAAATAATATTAAACTGTCTTTGATTGTAACTACTCAGGTCTTTTTGCGAATTTTTGAGATGTATAAATTTATAAATAGGCCCGTTTCTATGATTTTATATATTAATCCATAGAATGGCTATCTAAATTTTATCCTTAGAATTTTACCTGTATTTAGGTTTCTGAGGGGATTTGACCTTTCAGTCATAAAGGTTTAACGTAAAACAGATCGATTCATAAGGGTTGCCACCTTTTTTGATTACGGTATCCACAACAGAACGCAGTATTGCAAATATCTCTGCCCCACGTTCTGATCGGAAACTTCCCGAGACTTTTTGTTTGACCTTTATATTTCTAATTGCCCGTTCCGAACCATTGTTGTCATAAGGCACCTCGGGAAAGAACAGGAACGTAAATATTTGGTTATGCCTTTTTTGTAACCTTTTTTGAAACGGCAACATTTTAGGGACACCTTCCGGCAACGGTTTCTTGACCAGAGCTTCAAATTCGGCCAATATTTTATTTCTTTCTTCCAGTGGTAGGGCATATTGTTCCGGGGTCATTGTATTTTTCAATATGATTGCCCTTTTCAACAGGTTTTTCATATCAAGTGCCCAACTGTGGTTGTACAATTCCACGAAGTAGTTTAGTTCCCTTAACAGGTGCGCAAGGCATAATTGGTGGCGGCTTGCAAACGTTTTTAGTTGCGCACTCAAAGAATCACTTACGTATGTTGCGTTTGGGAATCCATTGGGGAAAATGTTTTTTATTGTTATGAACCCCCGGCTCTTAGTGATTACAATATAGGTGGCAAATAAGGTTTGCCAGGTCCATGCCCAATAATTTTTACTTTTAACTTTAGAGCCGGTTTCATCACCCCCCACCGTAACTGCATTTTCAACTTCCAACTTTATTGCTTTGTAGACTGGCAACAACATATTGGCAGCCCTGTTAAGAAGGTTAAATATAGTGCCCTGGCTCATTGAGACGTTCGTGATACTGGCGATCAGTTCCGACAAACGGAAGTACGGGACATATTGGCGCGTACTGAGGTAAGCAGTGAGAGCAACCAAGTTGTTCCCATATTGAACGGGTGCAGAAACAGCCACAGGGAAATATCCCGAACCAATATAGCCACAATTGCAGGTTGTTTGAAAAATCTGGTGTTCGGTGACAATGGCTTTAATGACTGGGATATCTATAACCTGACGCTTACCGATCACATGACCCTGCTCATTGTTATGGAACTTCCCACATTGGGGGCATTGCCGTTCTGGCCAATGTTCTATTGTTGCGTCTGGATTGGCTACCATAAGCAACGTTTCCCCCTTATGACCCGGTTGGCCACCGGATTTTTTGCCGCTTTTTTCACGAAGGCTTTGGTTCTTAAACTTGAACAGATTATGGGAGGGTGGAAGGGAACTGTTGCCACTGTTCTTTGTTGTTTTTAACACCCTTATTTCCTCCTTTAGCACTTTTACCTCATCGGTCAATTTGTCAACTGAGATAAGAAGGTCATAGACCATATCTACCAGTTCATCCTTGCTCCGTTTATGTAAATCTTCTTTCGAGAACATAACCCCTTCGTTTTTGACAAAGGTCGTTGAGGGTTAAGAATAATACACTATTTTAACCCCATTGTTTATTAACACAAAATCAAATAATTATCAACACGCTTAACAATAATACCCGATTTTTATTTCTGAACTCAATGACAATCGCTTGGTTAGAAATAAACATGTATTACACTATCCAGCCCAAGGAGAACGGGTTCAGGGTTAAAAAAGAAATTCTTGGGAAACGCATTTTTTACTTAGAAAAGAACCTGAGTAGTTACCTTTGATTTGATTTGTTTTCTTTAAGTAGCTTTTTAAAGAAGTGGGTAACTTTATCATTACTAGTATTGTCTGATTCTAAAATAGTAAGACTTGTGTTGTATACATATTCCATATCAGGCAATATTTCATTAAACCGATAATAGGGGTCTCTAAATTTATTTTTATACCAATCAAATAATTGAATTGAATAGGAAAAATTTATAAATAGGTTTTCAAAATCACCAATTCTAAAACGAAGGACAAATCCCCCACCTTCTTCTCCGACTCCTTCTTCTTCTACAATATATATGAATTTTGAGATTATAATGCTATTATATGTTCACATTAAATTATACGTTAAAACACCAATAAAAATGCTATTTGTAATTAATGAAAAAAAGCATTCACAAATAAATAATATTTCTCCGATTTTATTTCCTTTAATTGGAACAATATCGCCATAACCCACTGTGAAATAAGTGACTGCACTATAGTAATAATAATCTAAGTATGCGAGATTAAAATTCCCCTCAATAGAATTAGTATCTTTATATAAAAATGCAAAAACGAAAACAATGAATGATATTATAAGTGTACCAATCAAGCTAATACATAGAGTTCTATAATATCTTATATTTATATATTTCCAACTAATTAATTTAGATATACATATCTCATAACTCTCGATAAATATTTTTTTCAAGATTATTTCATTAAATTCATTGATGTAGTTAAATATTTTCATATGTATCAGTGTGGTGGTGTTTTTTACCATTGCTGCTAACGAGTGTGTAACCATCATTCTGTCAGTTATTTCCAGTTTAGTTATACTGAATATATTTGCTAAAAATTTCATAATCAGCATATAAAAGCCAACTAATCTATTTCTCTTATTTTTGTTGTCTGTTCCCATCTTCAAAAATATTTTTTTATCACTGAAATATTGGTACGAAGGTAAACAGATTTATGGAATTCCGAAATTACCATCAGAAAATTTTACCGATTATCAGAAAATGTAATCGTTATTGCAATAATTTCCCCTGTTCTCAATTCAAAATTACTTCCGTATTGCTGAAATAAATTCCTCCTGTTGTTCTTGTAAAACGAAATCAACAATATCATGCAAGGTTGTTCAGGTACAATTATCAATAAATCACACTTAATGAATTAGTAATCTAATTAATGCTGTGTTTTCTACCGTTTCGCTCTTTGATATCGCTCCTTTAAAAAAGAAATTAATTCGTTTGGATGATCTGTTTGAATCCCATCGGTTTTCCATTCTATTATTTTAGTCCATTCAGTAGGTGTACCTTCTTTTTCGTCCACAGTTACCATGACTTGGTGCAAATGCGCGATTTTAACGAAATTTTCAGTTAATTCTCCCATATCGGTTGCCAACATTTTAGCATTTACCTGATTTAAAACAGTCTCAATATTAGTTTCATGGCCTACATCAGGCATGGGAACGCACTTTGGACAAACATAAGTAAGGTCTTTTATCTCTTTCATGTAAGAAGCAGGCATATACCAGAGTATATCGGTTTCCATCCCATATTTCTTAATAATTTCTACTAAAGCCGGAATAGAGGCAGCTTTCAGATCAAGATAAATTCCTATTTTTCCCTTGCATAACTTCAGTATTTCTTCAAAAGTTGGTATCCGTGTATCTTTCCATTCTACACCAACCTTACTGCCAATATCCAACGATTTAAGTTCGGCAAGAGTAAATTCACTAACTTTTCCCTTTGCTTCGTCAACGTAAGTGTCAATGGTTGAATTATGAATACTTACAAATTGGTTGTCCTTTGTAGTTCTGACATCTATCTCAACAAAATCGCACCCCAAATCAATAGCTTTTTGATATGCTGCCAATGAATTTTCGGGAATACCAATATGAGCTCCACGATGAGCAATCACATAAACCCCATTATTTGCCTTCCGTAATGTTGTTTTTTCCTTTTGTGCAAATAGCGACTGTACATTGTTTAGAAATAAAAACCCTAAAGTCAATATTAGAATAAAATTAGAGAATTTCATATATTTTCTAAGTATTTAAATTTTAGGTAACAGTTTTATTCTTATAAGAAATCCATGAAACAAAAAGTGCAGACATCAT
>CAILKW010000527.1 GCA_903834845.1 uncultured Bacteroidia bacterium
AGAAGAAATTTGAAAGATAATCATCTGAAATCCAAGGCAATAATTTGGTAAAAGATATTTATAAAGAGTTTTGCTTTCCGAATACCACATTTTATTTCCTGAAAGAATCATATTCCGGAAACTAACCGTGGATTTTCAAAAAAACATGATTGTTGAAATTTTACTTACTTAAATTTTCTACTTCTATTCTCTAATGTATTTCGATACTCCAGAAGCTCATCGGTCAGAATTGTATTTTTAAAACCGTTTTTTGAAAGCCCACGAATTAATATTCCATCACTTGTCCATAATTTGCATTCAAGGTGTTTTGCCAAAGCAACAACCGCAATATCGTCTAAATCAACGTCTAAAACCAAATTATGAGCTGAACGACAATTGATTTCAGAAATTTGTTCTTCAGAAATAGATTTGATACCTCTTACTATAAAATACTCGGTCTTGACGATTTGATCAAAGGTCTGGTTGGAAATTTTGGTTAATTTATCATAGTGATTAGCAATCTCATATCTTAAATAATCAACAGAATAGAAATCAATAGACGAACCGGAATTTAGCAATAAATCGCCAATTTTGCCATTGGAGTTGAGAATAGCACTAAAACAATATTAGTATCAACGACAATTTTCACTCTGGAATGAATCTTTGTTTGTTTTTGTTCCACCAATCCTTGTTTACTTTTCTTGCTAATTCGTCAATATCAGATTGTTGTGCATTGCTACTTGCAGTAAGTTCCTGGTATTTTAAATAATCCACAAGTCGCTGTAATCCAAAAGTATTAACTTTAGATGACACCCTGATTATAATTTCCGATTCTGTCCTTTCGATTATCATGACAACAATTTTTATCTGGCCTCAAAATTAACATTTTTTTGGGTACGCCCCATTATTTTATTAGTTTAGATTGTTTTTTCCAGAGTAACAACAATTATTAAAGCTGATAGAATATTTAATATCCTGCCATTCGATTCGCTGTGACAGCTTCGAGAGAAAAATTTTCCCTAATAATTCAAAATTTATCATTTTGTTTTGAAACTTAATTATCCGTTGAGGCCGAAAAAGTGGAATTACAAAAATCTGCTTGTTTATTTCCATATAACCGAAAATACTAAATTTTGGTAATATCCCCATTTTCTCATGCATTGTACTTTTCGTTAAGCACTAAAAAATAAATATTTGATTGACATTTATTCAGGTTTTACAACACCATAAGTAAATATACAATTTTAAACTATTTTGTATAAAAACCCTCTAATTGTGATATTTCGGCTAACAAATTATCTGAAGTTAAAAATAACTCAATTTCACTCTTTCTGCATTTTTTCCAAACTGCAGAACAAAATTCGACCTTTGTGATCTCAGCCAAATATATTGTTTCAATTCCAATATCGGTGAACAAGCTCATTAATTCTTCAGTGCCATGCTCATGATGATATAGTTTGAATAATGATGATGTATCAAAGAATACATTCATAATGCGTTACGCCTTTCTTCTATTACTTCGTCAGAGAAGGACCCTTTAAAATCTTTCAATAATTCCTGAGATTCGAGGAATGAAAAATCTGAAAGTGCCAAGCGTGTTATTGAATCCTCTTTATAAGTCACTTTAACGTTAATCGGCTTTTTCGTTTTTATTGGCTTTTCTAATTTTAGATGTCCATTATAATATGTTCCTGTTATTGTCGTCATGTTTCTTTTTTTGTTACAAAGGTACGAATTTTATAGGCAGTTTGTGATTTTGCAGGCTTAAAGTGCCAATATTTTTTTTGTTGCGCAACAAGCTGTGATGGAGCATTACATCGTTATCTGTCAGTTTCAACGTGATATTAAAAGCTTAGTTGTAAAGTTTTTAATCTGTTTTATTTCAACACAAAACTCACTTAGTACCTGTCATTGCGCGGACTGCAACACAGGTAAAAATTTGAAAGCTGAGCCTCCGGCATTCCTACATGTTCCTGCCTGCCCCGATTTTTCGGGAATTTTTCGGAAAAGCAATCCCATTCTTATTAGCAGAGTGCCAAAACCATTGTTTAGATTGTAGTCGAAACATGGGATGGCCACGTTCGCATTTTAACTTTACAAACAACTTAACATCTGCACGCTCACTCGCCATGACAGCCACATACATAGTACCAGTTCCCGAAATTCGGGACGCGGAGTACGATGCTTGAAGAAATATGAAGGATAATCATTTGCAATCCTACTTGTTACAGCCTACCCCCTTTATTCGGAAATCCATCGGAAAAGCAATCCCAAATATTTCAGAACAGCATCAAAAACAATATTCATAACTATGTTTTAAGTTTGGATTGCCTCCATGTTCTAACTTCTCGTAACACGGTACCAAACATAATTGTACTGCTAACTATTTAATATATTGTTGTTTGGTACGCAATGACAGTTTTGAAAGAAAATTATTCCATAATCATTTAACATTCATCAATTTGTTTCCGCCCACAATTTCTCGTTTGGATAGAAAAGTTGAAAAAACACATGTGTGTTGATTTATTGACTCCAATACAAAAATTTCCCATTGGGGAATGATTCCATTTTCACAGCAATTTACTTTTTGGCCAAAACTAAAAGATAATCGCCTGAATGATTTTATTTAGGATTTTGCCTGCTTCATATCTGTTTCTAATGAAAACATTTTGTAACTTGCAAAAAATTTGATTTTAATATGGAAGCTTTAAGAGACATATATGCAGTTGAAAATCACAGAATTGTAATCGACTTGCCCAAATCCTTTAATCACACTGAGGTTGAGATAATTATATTGCCATTCGAAAATACTCAACAACGGCAAAAGAATAAAACTTTTGGAACGGATAAAGAAGAACGACTCAAAAAATTGCTATCTGTAAATGTATGGAATGACGATGATATCCTTCCAATTATTGAAAGTCAAAAAATCATTAACCAATGGAAAATAGAAGAGTTTTAGTTGATACTTCGATCGTTATTGATTATTTAAGAAGACAGGATCGACCGGATACGAAATTTGTTAAAATTTTTAAAGATAATGAGTTATGTCTTTCCGCTATTTCAATTTTTGAATTGTACAATGGTGCAACCACCACAAACAAAAACAAGATATTGAAACTATTTGCAATGATATGGAAATTATTGATTTTGATATGAATACAGCGAAAATTGCCAGCGAAATATATAGAAATCTGCGGAGAAAAAACAACGTAATTGAATTTCGCGATATTCTAATAGGCTCAACAGCAATACAATACAATTTACCAATTGCAACTCTCAACCTCAAACACTTTGAACGGATTGACAATTTGAAAATATTTAGCATCTAATCAAATCTTTATACTAATCCAATTTTAATCTTGGATTTTATCGCAAGCCCTAGTTTTCTAATAGTCATTTATTTTGGTGTCCCTGTGGAATCGTTTATGTATTGACTTTTTCAGTGAAAACCAAAAGTTAATCCCTTGAAAGGATTTTGATTAGAACATTTACCTCTTTATACTAGGTCTTGACAAACATTATTTTTAGTGGCAACTAAAATTGTAAAGTTTTTCGTCTGTTTTATTTCAACACAAAACACACTTATGACTTGTCATTGCGCGGAGTGCGACACAGAGCACCTTTTGAAATAAGATTAAACTGCAATCCAAAGCAATCCCAAACTTATTAGCACAGTGCCAAAAACATTGTTTTGACTGCGCTTAAAATTATGGGATTGTCTCCCGAATCCCGAATCCCGAATCCCGAATCGTACCTCTCGGGACACAGTCGTAACCTCTCGGGACACGGCACCTCGCATTTCGCTACTGCAAACCATTAAATATCAACACGCTCGTTCGCAAAGACAATTACTGGATGGAGATTGTCAAAATTGTGGATTGCGCCGCAAAATTTCAAAAATTGTATGATAATTTCTATCAAACTTGTTAGCAGCCACTCACTTAGTACCTGTCATTGCGCGGAGTGCGACACAGATCACATTTTGAAATCAGATTAAACTGCAATCCAAAGCAATCTCATTCTAAGAAGCAGCGTGCCGAAAACATTGTTTAGGATTGTAGTTCAAACATGGGATGGCAACGTTCGCATTTTAACTTTACAAACCACGTTGCATCTGCACGCTCACTCGCCATGACAGCCACTAACTTAGTACGTGTTCCCGAAATTAGGGAAGCGGTGTGCGAACCGGACGAAAATTGAAAGCTGAACTTACTGCAAACCAAAGCAATCTCAAACTTTTAAAAGGCTTTATACGGTATTATCAATGAAATACAGAAAGCAAAGCCTTTATCAATGAAACGACCCCGAAAATCACAATTACTATCCCGATAATATTCAAGCAAAGTTTTACAAAATCCCTGCTTTTGCGGCTACCGGATTGCACCCAACCCGGAGCAAGTTTCCAAACAATAAGCCCAACAACTATTTGAATGAGTGATGATACCATATTTAATACATTTAATGTCAATTAATTGCGATCATAAAGATGTGATTCATACATTAAAATGGGCAACACAGATTTAAAGAACCTTATTCATTGATCTAAGCAGGTATACCTAATATCGCCACTTGATATTCTCGTCTTGTAATGAACCAATTGTAATACAATTTTACCATCTTTAAAAGTCGCAATGCCATTTACATTACCCTCATATTTAATAACCAGTTTCCCAACATAAGTGCCAACAAAACTATAAGTATTTTCGTTGGACAGATCTTCCGAAA
>CAILKW010000528.1 GCA_903834845.1 uncultured Bacteroidia bacterium
AAATATCATAAAACTATGTTTAACTACTCACTGATTATTTTGGTTCTTTTAATCGCAATCAATTTGTGAAAATCAAAAAGCGGCTTGTTCGTTTGAAAGAACAGCCGCTGATTTCATTGGTTATGAACAATGATACTTAGTTTTTCTTTTTCTTCATCATAAAATAACCACCTGCACCTACTAAAACCACAGCACCTGCAATCAAAACATAAGTTGAGGTTGAATCACTTTTTGTTGCAGGTTCTTCAGCCGCCGCATTATAAAATACAGGTTTGGCTGCTTTATCTGCATTGACTGAATCTTTTTTTGCGGCTGCCTGATCTTGTGCAACAGCCAAACTTAAACCACTCAGGAATAAAAATCCTGCCATCGAAATCATTAAAATTGCCCTTTTCATACTATAATTATTAAAAACCTATTATTTAATTGAATTTACAAGTTCGTCATATTTCATTGCCACTTTGGGATCCGATTTTCGGTACGAATCTGCAAGTGACCGAATAGCAGGTTTATAACTTGGATTCAACATTAAGCATGTTTTTAGTAAAGCTCTTGCTTTTACTATATCCTTGTCCACCATCAATTTCGACAAACCTACATACACATCGTAGTACTTACGATTGTATCCCATCAATATTTCGTAATACCTCACTGCCTCATCAGGTTTTTCCTGTTTGACAGCAATATTCCCAAGGTACATTAAAACTGGCTCATAGGATGGATTTATTTTCAAAGCAGATTGAAGAACTACAATGGCACTGTCAATTTTCCCCTCCTTTACAAGAGCCGTTGCAAAATTATAAAAGATTAATTCATCCTGTGTATTAATTTTAAGTGCGTCTTCAAAAAACCTTATTGCATTGGACGTTTCTCCTTTTTTAACTGCTTCATAACCTTTAAGGTCGAGTTTAGTCTCACGCTTTAGGACGGCGCAAACAGGAACATTATCAACATATACTACATGTATAGCATTCTTTGGCGGCCAGATTTTGTTTTGTAATTGATAAGCTGGCATATAACTGTTTGCAACAATCATATAGTCCCAGTCATATTGACTTCTTTCATCGTACTGACAATAATAGGTCTGAATATTGGCATGATTACGGAAATACCAGCCAACCGAAAAATTAGTTGCAATTTTAATTGAATCATCTCGTTTGTTATTTTCTAAATACTCAGCCAGCCATTCGGAACCGCTGCGTATTGTATGAAAATAGTAATCGGTTTCATATTTTCCGAAAGCTCCGTTTAGACCACCTGTGAATTGATTATAATACAAATAGTAATAAGGATGGTTGAGTATCATATATTTGACGGGATGAAGTGCCAAAATTAAAGCAAAAAGAATCCCGGTGGCAATTAAATATTTATTCCTAAGGTACTTAATCAAAAAAGAAAATCCAATGGCGGCCAAAAGTATTATAGATGGATAAATGAACAAAAAATGTCGCCATGAACCATAAAGATTTGATTTATCATAAATCACGAAGATCACAGGAAACAGAACGGAAAATATCAGAAACCCGTATTTTAAAAGGTTATTGGTGTTAATGATCTTTTTCGACAAAACAATGAAAACTGCCAATCCTGCAAACACAACCAAAGGAATAGTAATTGCCATATATTTTGGCAGGTAATACCACGGCATAAAGTCCGACCATTCCATTTTTCCTTCGAAGAGCTGCATCAATGTTGTTGGAAACTGAGTCATCACAAGATATGATTTCCAAACATTCAGAAAGGGATTAAGTAGCGCGTACGGCCATAAAATCATACTAAAAAGCCATGCGGAAAGAGAAATTATAATTGCCTGGTTCAGCTTTCTCCGAAAATACGGTAAATCGAATTTTTTGCTTAGGACGTAGTTAACAATGGAGTGAAGTAAAAGAAAAAAGAAAAGGTAGCAAATCAGCAATAAACCACCGGGTCTAATACTTATTGAAAAAGCGATGCTTGCAGTAAGCAATAGAGAATTGATTAAGACTGGCTTATTTTCAACAGTGAGATATTTCATAATGAAGAATATAGCCGAAATATAACTTAGAGCGAATGGAATATCTTTCAGGTTGTTTTGAGCGTGACCCATAAAAGTTGGAGAGAGAGCGAACAGTAAAATCACTAAAATTCCGGCACCATAACCTGCAAGCCAGACAGCAAATATGGCTGTAACGATAACAGTCAGACAACCGACAAAAGAACACGATATATGCCGAAACAGAAAAATATTGTCAATATTAAACCACTTTATTACAATGGTTGTCAGGTTATCGAATGACTGACCATAATATTTCAGATGCGTTTTTGAGGTATTAAGGGCAGAAGTATCTTTTCCAAATGAAGCAAAATAATTATATACAGAAACTGATTGATTATAATGAAGATACTCATCTCCTGAAATGCCTGCATCAAAACCGCCTTTCAGCATAAAAAGCAGAAGTAACAAGGCAAAACTGTAGAAAATATATTTTAAACGTTTGCTCCCCATTATTTTACCGGATTCACAGCAAAGAATTTCTTAACGAAATAGATAGGTCTGTTTTGCGATTCCTTATATATCCTATAAACATATTCGCCAACAACACCAAGTGAAACTAATTGGATAGATCCGAGGAAATAAATACTGAGCATTGTTGAGGGCCATCCTATTATGGCAAATCCAAAAATCTTGGCAATCACCACATAAACACCGGCACACATAAAGACCATAGTCCCCAACAATCCAAGGTAGAGGCACAAACGTATCGGAAATCTTGAAAATGCAAATATGGCATCGGCGGCGAGCATAAAAAGTTTAGAAAGACTCATTTTAGTATTTCCTTCCGAGCGTTTTTCCCTTACATATTCAATATATCCTTGTTTAAATCCGATAAATGAGCGAAGTCCAGGCAAATATCTTACTTTTTCTTTCATGCTTAAAAGTGCGTTAACTGCTTCGCGTTTTAACATCGAAAAGTTGCCTGTATTTTCCATGTTTCGTAAAGCGGCAATATTTTTAAACAGACTATGGAAAAGAAAAGTATAAAAATTTCTACTGCTGTTCCCTCGCCTACCGCTTCGTTTTCCGCTTATAATATCGTAATCTTCTTCCGTAATTAAACGATACATTTCACTGAATAATTCAGGAGGATCCTGCAAATCACCATCCATCATCCCAACAATTGCGCCGGAAACATATTCCAAACCAGCTGTAAATGCGGCTTGATGACCGAAATTTTTTGAAAGCGATAAGACCTTGATTTTAGGGTTTTGATTTTGCTGTTTTAGCAGATACTCGAGGCTTCTGTCCTCGCTGCCATCGTCAACAATAATGATTTCGTAATCCGGAATAAATGCTTCCAAAGCTGACACAGTACGGTTTACCAGATCGTCTATCAGGTTTTCTTCATTGAAGATAGGAATTACGATGGAGAGCATATACCAGTTATTTATAAAGACAATGATAGTGACTATCAGGCTGCAAATTTAGGATAAATCGTTTAAATCAAGTGTTCCTTATAAATGGTTGCCCAAGGCTCACGCATTTTTCTTACCAACATGCTGTTTGCTAAATCGTTGTTAACGAATTGTTCGGTAGTTGGATTCCAGTCCAGATCTTGTTGCAGTTTCATGGCGATGTTTCCCAGATGCGACATTGTAATAGAGCGATGGCCGATTTCAGCAGGGGCAATCGTTTCTTTTCGTGAGATGACACAATCAATAAAGTTACGGAAGTGATTGTCACTTTTGTAGAGGTTAATTTCGGTGGGTGCAATAACAGTCTCTTTTAAGCTTTCGGGGAAAACCTGATGATTACCACGATTTGCACGAGCCCAACCGTCTGTTCCAATAAAGGTTACTCCGCCTCTTACTTTATTCGATATTATTAGTTTGACGCCATTGGCATATAAACATTCGAAATAAAACTGAGTTGCAGTATTCCATATAGGATGCACTGCCCATTCTGCTTTTGCATTTTGAATTTTTACAGGGCCGGTATATTCAGTATCCATTCCCCATTGAGCAATGTCGGGATGATGACCGCCCCAGTCTGTTACCTGTCCGCCGGAATAATCGAGTACCCAACGAAAGTTAACATGAGTTCTGGCAGGACAATATGGTGCCTCGGGTGCAGGTCCAAGCCACATATTATAGTCGAATCCTTCTGGAACAGGAATTGTATTTGTTAACTGGCCTGTTCTGCCGTAGTCAGGAGTTCCCGAAGGAAGACCACATTCAACCGTCAGCAACTTACCTATTCTGCCATTCCTGACAAGCTCACAAACGCGTCTGAAATTTTCATCAGAACGTTGTTGACTGCCAGTTTGAAAAATTACCTCATATTTTTTCACAGCATTGGCCATTGCTCTACCTTCGGGGATAGTTAAGGATAGCGGTTTCTGACAATAAATATCTTTTCCCGCTTTGGCAGCCATCAGAACAGGAATGGAATGCCAATGATCAGGAAGAACAACCTCAACTGCATCAATATCTTTTCTGGCTATTACATCTCTGAAATCCTCGAATCCGAGGCAGCCGGTGTATTTTTTCCCGGTTAATTCAGAATAGTATTTGTTGACCAGATTTATTCCGATTTCTCTTCCTCCCAATTTGCCATCCCAGTATCCGGTACTTTGTTTGTTTACATCACAAATTCCTGTGATTTGAACTCGCTTGTCGGTTACAAAATCGCGGATGTCGTTCATTGCTTGATTCCCTGATCCGATAAATGCCAGATTGATTCTATCGGATGGGGCGACATGTCCGCTTTTGCCTCTTGCACAGGATGAAATAATTGTCGGCAAAGCAATTCCAGCTGCAATACTTGTTGAAAGTTTTATAAAACTTCTACGGTTAAGCTCCTTCATTTTATTGGAATTTGATTGTAAAAAAACCGTTGGCGGAGTTATTAAGCAAAAGAATAAACAATTTTTCTATTCAATTCGATAACTCCGCCAATGTATTTATAATTGTAAGTTATTTAGTTTGTTGCAGACGTGCCAGAGCAAAATCGGCTGCATCTTTTAATTGCTCGTTTTTGGACAATTCCTTTATGATTGGCACACACAAATCAGAGCCCATCCAGCTAAGTTCGCCGATTATTAACTTTTTAGCGTCATCGGTTGCCTCTTTACTCTCAAGTAACTTGATCATCAGTATTTCGAATTTCTGAAGGTCTTGTGGTGTCTTTGCTTCCTTACGGATACGACTTTGCAAATCGGTAAAATACTTTGTACTTTTAGTAATGTCATAGGTGGCAATCTTTGCCAGATCATCCTCAAGTGTAAGCTCAACAAAACCGGTTCTTAGAGAAACTGCTGCAGCATTTGGAAAATCATAAGGAATTTTTTGAGTTACTTTTCCTGTAACAGCCCATTCGGCACCACGTTGAAAAGTAGCAATAAAACCGACACATTCCATTGCAGGTCCGCCTCCGTTATCAGCGTGACCAAGGGCAGTATGGAAGATTTTCCCTTTCCCATAAGTGATTGTCATTAACATAGGTTCGCTACGACCGGTTCCGCCTCCTGCTGTATCGGCATAAGCTGTTGCCAAAATTTCCATATTTTGGGCAGGGCCTCGCAACTGACTATATAACTCATCATTACCATGTCTCCAGCGTACAGGTAGCCCTTTTGTTATAGGATGTTCAGTGTTTCGCATTCTCACTTCATACTCATGTCTTTTAGCATGTGAACCACCCCGACCCGCAGAAGTGTCAATAACCATAGAATCTTTTCTGTAATAGACGTATGGGCCATCTTTTGCAGAACGGTTTCCCCATCCGCCTAAACCTGTAATCAGGTTAAATTCTTTCCATTCGGGGAAAGAGTTATTTCCTGCATGATATATTACTACTCCACCTCCATTTTTAACATATTCAACAAATGCAACTTTTGTTTTTTCAGTCCAAGATTCACCGTTATAGTCAATAACTACAAGGTTGTATTTTGCGAAATCAGGATCAAAAGTTTTCATATCACCTCCTTTTTCAGGAGTTTTAATGATTTCGGCTGTGAATAGACCGGTTTGTTCGAGAAGTTCTTTCAAAACAGGTGAACTTGCTTTCCAGTTATGATTATTTTGCCCTGTAACAACTAAGGCTTTGTAGGCAGCACCTTTCTGGCAAGAATTAAAAATTGCAAACAGTCCGGCGAAAACAAGTAATAACAGATATTGCTTCTTCATTTGATTTCAGATTAAATTGTTGGTAAATTCCACGGTTGACGATAAGGGCGACACAATAAGCGACTTGCAATCGGATTACCGATGATCTCCTGTTTTTCAGGATTCCATTGGATTTTTTGTCCTGTAGTCATGGCAATTTCACCCAATAAACCTACTGATATTGAACGGTGTGCAATCTCAACAGGGGCAACTGTTTCGCCTCTTGATTTAACACATTCAAGGAAGTTTCCGATATGGTTTTCACTTTTGTAAAGGTGAATTTCGTTTTCTGCAATTACCTCCTGAAGAATTTTTGGATCAGATGCTTTCAATACATTACCACGATCAACATGAATCCATCCTTTTTCGCCATACCAGGTAGCCCCCATTCCCAATGGAAAACGTGACGCATTGGCAACACGCATTTCTACACCATTGGCATATTTACAAAGAAAATCGTACTCAACAGGGGCGTTATAAATACCGTCTCTTGGATAAACACCCTCTCCTTCAATTTCGATAGGACCTGAACGTTCCATCCCAAGACCCCATTGTGCGATATCAATATGGTGTCCGGTCCAGTCGGTGAGCTGTCCGCCGGAATAATCGAGTATCCAACGCCAGTTCCAATGGCTTACTCCACGATAAGGAACTTTTGGTGCAGGGCCGAGCCACATTTCCCAATTTAGTTCAGCCGGTACTTCTATTACAGGAGGTGTTCCTATTCCTTTGCCTCCATCGGGTAATCCAACTTCAACCCTTGTTATTTTTCCTACCCGTCCATTGATAGCGAGTTCGGCACCACGTCTGAAATGTTCCTGCGAACGTTGCCAGCTTCCGGTTTGCCAAACAATATTATTAGCTTTTACTGCACTTACTATAGCCCTGCTGTCGTAAATTGTGCGTGCCAGAGGTTTTTCACCGTAAATATCTAATTTTTTATTTGCGGCAGCTGAATAAATTAGTCCATGCCAATGGTCTGGCAATGCTATAGATACAGCATCCAATTTTTCTTTTTCAAGAAATTCGCGATAGTCTCCATAAACACGGCAATCACTGTTGTTGTTGGTTTTGTCCACAAATTCTTTTGCTTTGGCAGAATGTGAAGAATCAACATCGCAAACGGCTACAAACTGCACTTCTTTAACTCTTCTTAAAAAATCTCTCAAATTTCCAGTTCCCTGCGATCCTGTGCCGATTGCTCCCATTACAATCCTGTCACTGGGTGCAATCTTACCTCCCATACCCAGAGCAGTTGAAGGAATAATCTGTGGGAGGATAACTGCTCCTGTGGCAATGGTAGCAGATCGTTTCAGAAAATCTCTTCTGTTAGACTTGTCAAACATTTTCTTAAATTTTATTAGTTGATATTTATACCTTTACCGGTGTACCCGGAATTGGCGTTTCAAAAATCATTTCTACCGGTCCGAATTCAAGTTTTGTTGGTCCCAAATCCATATCTGATTTCATGATGGCATCCCAAGTAATTGCCTGTCCTGTATATGCAGCTGTACGTCCCATAATCGCAGTTAGAGTTGAAAGTGCGGTTTGTTCGGCTTCATTTACATATTTTCCTGTTCTGATTGCATATACAAGGTGCATGTGTTCCTGAACATAAGGTGGAATTTTCACCTGATTCATTGTATTACCGTTTTCATCTTTAGGGTATTCGAACTTCCACTTTATACTGCCATCAAGATTCCAGATTGTATTTACGCAATTAGTATAACCTTCGGTACCATTAATAATTTCACCGGTTCCGTTTGCGCAGCTATCAACCTGACGACACATACTATGAGAGCTTACTCCATTTCCATAATCGAAATCAATGCTAAAAAAGTCGTATTGATCGCCGGTTACCCTTCGGGCACGTCCGCCGAAACCTATCGCTTTTTCGGGACATTTTCCCATAAACCAATTAATTACATCAATGTTATGAACATGTGTATCAAGAATATGGTCACCGCAAAGCCAGCAAAAGTTGTTCCAGTTCCGTAACATATACTCCATATCCGTCCAACCCTCTTCACGTGTACGAAACCATACATGTTCCTGATTCCAAAAAGCTTTCGCTGAGGTTAATTTACCTATTGCTCCATTTGCAATTTGCTTGTACGTCTCAATATAATCCTCCTGATGTCGTCTTTGTGTTCCTGTCACCACGCAAAGACCGAGTGCTTCGGCTTTTTTTGCAGTTGCAATCATCAACCTTGCGCCGACAGGATCAACACAAACAGGCTTTTCGAGAAAAACATGTTTTTTGTTGACTATCGCTTCCAGAAAATGTTCCGGGCGAAATTGTGGCGGAGTCGCCAGAAGAACAACATCAATGTCAGTAATTGCCATTAGCTTTTTGTAAGCATCAAAACCTACAAAACAATTCTCTGCCGGAATTGGAGCATTAAAAGAGGCAAAACGTTCACGGCAACTATCAATTTTATCCTGAAAAACATCAGCAAGGGCGATGATTTCAAGGTCGGGACCAGCACTAATAAAATTTATTGCTGCTCCTGTGCCGCGATTACCAACACCAACAAGACCTGCCCGAAGTTTTTTCCCCTTTGGTGCCCCTTTAAGTATAGGAGGAAGTCCCATTGATTCGTTGTCTAATTCTTTTTTACACGATGAAAGTATTACTCCTGCGCCGGCAACCCCTATTCCAGCCAGTACGCCAGCTCCTAAAAAATTCCTTCTATTGATATTTTTAATTTCTTTTTCCATTATGATATTCTTTTTATTGTATTATTGTACTGTCTGCCTCACATACAACCCTGAAACCATTATCTATACAATCGGAGTACCACCACACACTTTTAGGCATTTGAGGATCAGTAACCAACCATGCCTTTGTTTTAGTAAAATCCCGTGAAGCACTCCTGACATCTTTTGCATCGCTTTTAAATGAGCCACCTCTTATGACATGTTCCTGACCAGTTTCCGGACCTTTTGGATTAACCAACTCTTTTAGACCTGTTTTGTAAGCATCGGGTGAGTAATAATCAGAACAAAATTCTGCAACATTTCCTGTCATGTTTTTCAATCCGAATGGATTCTCCTTCATCGCAGCCGGATCTTTAGTCTTTGATAAGCTGTTTTTGGTGTAAACTATGCGTGAGCTGATATTTGTAGTATCGGAACCGAATATTTGCCTAAGGATTCCTTTAGATGTAAACTTCTTAGGATCGCCTTCAAAGAAGTAGGGGCTGTCGGTGTTTCCACGACAGGCATATTCCCATTCGGCTTCAGTTGGCAGGCGATACTTTTTGCCGGTAACTTTCGTTAACCACTGACAATAAGTATTGGCAGCACGCCACGACATTGTAATTGCAGGACGCGATCCTTTACCCCATCCCTGATCGGGAGCACCCCAGGGAGGTGTTGGCCCGGTTATGGCATCTACATTCTTATTTTTTATTACCTGACCTTCAGTACGTCCCTGTGAACCTGTGGCTTGAAAGAATGCCAGATATGAATCCCAAGAAACTTCAATTTTACCCATCCAGAATTTAGATATTTTCACTTTTCGTACTGGCCCTTCATCGGGTTTTCGTAGCGGCTCATTTTCCGGACTTCCCATGTTGAAAGATCCTTCGGGTACGGCAACCATTTCAAATGAAACTGCCGTGCCGGGAATATTTTCAGTGAAATTTTCAAATTTTTCTACTTTAGTTGCCTCTTTAAAAAGGACTTTGGTTGCAGTTGCATCAACTCCAAAATTTGCATTTGATTGATGTTTAGCGTTTTTGTCGAAGTGCCCGACATTAAGATGGCAGTTAATGCAATTAGGTTTTGGTTCTTCTTTTGTATTTACATAAGAGAGATGTGCGTTACTGCCGTTTACCGACAGAGTGACAGGAAAGAGATTCTGATGACATTTAATGCACGATTCTTCGTAAACAAAACCTTTTGCATTTTCGAGCAACTTTTTAGCTTGCCAGTTAATTTTTGCACTGTCTTTAAAAAGGAAACCATAAGCATCTATTGCACCATGCTTGGCTTTTGCGAACAGGTAACCATCTCCTTTTGGTGGTAAATGACATTCAACACAATGTACGGTAACGCCTGTTCTGTTGTTAAGGTGTGAACCTAATTTCCAACTCTGTTCTGTCCAGGGATGAACATGGCACGACATACAATATTTATCTGTTGATGTATATGATGATAACGTGTTAATAGTCAGGATAAAAGCCAGACAAAGTAACACTCCTGATAACAATATCCATTTTTTTACTTTTGATCCGCTTGCGGTTTTTTTAAAATAATCTTTAACCTTCATGTTTTAAAATAGTTCAATACGAAAACGTGACTTAATCTTCAATTATGAATGTGAAATAGATATTTCTGTTTTTAATAATTTTACTTTGTTACTGTTCTGTTGTGGTATGCTTAAATTATATTGTAATTGAAATATCTGTTCTGATCCGTTCTGCAAACATAGTACGTTTTTTTATTATCAAAACAAAATGATTTCATGTTTTACAACATTAATTTATACCAATTCCCCTTAGTGGGCAAGCAACCAGTTTTCGGCGGCATCCATTTCTACCTCAATAGGAACAGACAGTTTTACAGCATTTTCCATCTCCTCTTTAACCATAGCTTTTACTATTTCGAGTTCGGTTTTCAAAACATCGAAGTTTAGTTCATCATGCACTTGAAGGATCATCTTTGATTGTATTCCCTTCTCTTCAAAGCGTTTGTTAATATTGATCATCGCTATTTTGATTATATCGGCTGCCGAACCCTGAATTGGAGCATTTATGGCGTTGCGCTCTGCAAATGCTTTTACCGAGGCATTAGCAGAATTAATGTCGCTCAGATATCGTTTCCTCCCAAGTATTGTTTCAACGTAACCTCTTTTACGGGCGAGAACCAGCTGAGTGTCCATATAATCTTTGATAGTTGAAAAGTTGGCAAAGTAATCATCAATAAGTTGCTTTGCTTCACTACGTGATATATTTAATCGTTGTGCAAGGCCGAAAGCTGAAATTCCATATAGGATTCCAAAATTGGCTGTTTTGGCTTTTCGCCTCATATCGGAAGTAACTTCATTTAAAGGAATTCCGAAAATTTTAGAGGCTGTCGCTGCATGAATATCTTCCTTATTGCGAAAGGCTTCAGTCATTACCTTGTCACCTGATACGGCTGCCATAATGCGTAGCTCAATCTGGGAATAGTCAGCTGATAGAAATATATGATTTTCGTCGCTTGGTATAAAAGCTTTCCGGATTTCGCGTCCGTTTTCGTCCCTGATAGGGATATTCTGAAGATTGGGATTTGTCGAGCTTAGTCGCCCTGTAGCCGCAATCGTTTGATTGAATGAAGAGTGTATTTTACCTGTTTGAGGATTAATAAGTTTAGGTAGTGCTTCAACATAAGTTGACAACAATTTTTTTAATCCTCTGTGATCCAATATCTTATTGATGATAGGATGTTTATCCTGTAAATTGACCAGAATTTCTTCACCTGTTGAGTATTGTTTTGTTTTAGTTTTTTTAGCTTTCGGGTCGAGCATTAATTTATCGAAAAGGATATAACCAAGCTGTTTGGGTGACGAGATGTTGAAGTATTCTCCGGCAAGTTCAATAATGCTATTTTCAAGTTCAATAATTTGTTCTCTTAGTATAACAGCGTAATCGTCAAGAACTTTGGGGTCAATTTTTAAACCTGCTTGCTCCATAAGAATCAGTACCTTTAATAACGGCATTTCAACTTCCGTGAACAGATCCTTTAAATTAGAATCATTTAAATCCTTATCTAACAAAGCTTTAAGTTGAAAAGTAATATCTGCATCCTCACATGCGTATTCTTTGATTTGTTCCAGATCAACCTGACGCATTGACAACTGGTTTTTACCCCTTTTGCCGATTAATTCCTCAGTAGCAACCTTTTTGTAACCAAGATAAATTTCGCTCAGGTAATCCAAGTTGTGGCGAAGTTCGGGTTGAATAAGGTAGTGTGCAACCATAGTGTCGAAATATTCACCTTTTACTTCAAGGCCGTAACGGGATAGAAATAAAATATCGAATTTCATATTCTGACCTATTTTCAAAATATTTTCATTCGCAAATACGGCTTTAAATAGCAGAACTGTAGTGATTGCTTTTGACTGATCGCTTGGAAGAGGTACGTAATATGCTTCACCCGATTTGAAGGAGAAAGACATTCCTACCAGATAATCATGATGTGGGTCGAGTCCTGTGGTTTCTGTATCGAAACAAAATGCTGTTTGTTGCATAAGTTTGGATACCAAGTCGTTTAATTGAGTATCATTATTTACTAAAAAATATTGGTGATCTGTCGAACGAATATTGTCATGAACACTTGCTGATTCGGATTGAGTTTGTTCTCCCATGCTGAAAAGTGTACCTTGTTCAAATACGGGTGTGGGAACTACTACTTTTGGGGCTGTTGGTAAGACTCGTTCAGCCAGAGTCCGGAATTCGAGTTCGAGGAAAATTTCTTTTAAATGTTTATAATTTGGCTCGCTTAATAACATTTTTTCCTCATTAAATTCCAGTGGCACATCAAGAATGATTTCGGCCAGCTTACGCGACATTCGAACCTGATCCTCAAATTGTTCAAGGCTCTCTTTCTGTTTTCCTTTTAATTTGCCGATATTCTGATACACTCCATCTATACTTCCAAATTCTGAAATCAGTTTCATAGCTGTTTTAGGTCCAATTCCCGGACAGCCGGGAATATTATCCGAGGTATCTCCCATTAGTCCCAGAACATCAATTACCTGCAATGGATTTTCGATTTGGAAATTCTCACAAACCTGTTCGACTCCCAATATTTCCATTTCGTTTCCCAACCTTTTAGGCTTATACATGAAGATGTTTTTTGAAACTAATTGTGCATAATCCTTGTCGGGAGTTACCATAAATACCTGAAAACCCTCTTTTTCTGCAACTTTTGCCAAAGTTCCTATGACATCATCGGCTTCGAAACCTTCTTTTTCGAGAATTGGAATATTGTAACCCTTGATTATTTCACGTATGTAAGGAATTGATTTTCGGATATCTTCGGGCATCACATCACGGTTTGCCTTGTAATCGGTAAACATTTCGTGACGGAAAGTTGGGCCTTTCATATCAAAGGCTATGGCGATATGGGTAGGTTTCTCAATTTTTATGAGTTGCTCTAAAGTATTAACAAAACCAAACATCGTTGAGGTGTTAAGTCCTTTTGAATTGACACGAGGTGCATTAATAAAGGCGAAGTAGGAGCGATAAATTAATGCGTAGGCATCGAGTAAAAATAATTTGTTCATGATAAATGAGGATTGGATCCAAATCAAAACTTCAAAAAATTAATTCTGGCATCCACATTTTTCAATGCAATCCAGTATTCCAGTCAGGGCTGGATGTTTCAAAAAGTAGTAGATGTTTTTTCCGTCACGCTTCGAGCTTAAAACTCCCTTATTTTTAAGAATTCCGAGATGATGTGAAGTTGTTGATTGTTCAATACCAAGACGTTCGTGGATTTCAGTAACAGTAAGTTTCACCCCTCCATCAAGATATCCTACGATAGAAATTCGCATGGGGTGAGCAATTGCCTTCAACATCTCGGTTGCTAAGGTAAGCTTCTCAATATTTAACTCTGAATAATTCATTAACAGGTGAAGATTAAAATGTTGAATTTGTAAAAAATTTCAATTTCCATTTTTTTGTTGCAAATATATGATTATATATTTTAATTCTTACCTTTGGCCGGAAGGAGACTAAGAAGGACGAATGCAATTTTTAAAGTATGTCATCTATAGAAAGGATTATATCGCCTATCAATGAGGAGTTAAGTAAGTTTGAACCGTATTTCAAAAAAGCGACTAAGAGCGACTTACCACTGTTAAGTAACATTATTAATTACATCCTGCGTCGTAAAGGGAAGCAAATGCGACCAATGATGGTTTTTTTGGCAGCAAAGTTGAATGGAAACTTCAATGAGCGCACTTATCACGCAGCATTAACTATCGAGTTATTACACACTGCTACTCTCGTTCATGATGATGTAGTTGATGATTCGTACCAAAGACGTGGCTTTTTTTCTGTTAATGCTATCTGGAAAAATAAGATTGCAGTTTTGGTAGGTGATTTCATTCTGGCCAAAGGGTTGCTTTGGTCTATTGAGCATCGCGATTACGATATTTTAGATCATATCTGTACAGCAGTGCGAGATATGAGTGAGGGTGAAATACTTCAAATCGAAAAAGCCAGAAAGCTTGATATTACCGAAGAAATTTATTTTGAAATTATTCGGAAAAAAACAGCCTCTTTGCTTGCAACAAGTGCAGCCGTTGGAACTTGTTCTGTAACTTCAGATAGTGATGTAATTGAACGGATGAGGCTTTTCGGTGAATATGCAGGCATGGCTTTCCAGATTAAGGATGATCTTTTTGATTACCAAAAAACCAATCTTATAGGTAAGCCTACAGGTAATGATTTGCGTGAAAAGAAAATAACACTTCCATTGCTTCACGCTTTACGTCAGGCGAGCAGTGAAGATAAATCGCGTATTTTGAAAATTGTACGTCAGAGGTCAAAATCTGCAACTGATATTCGCAAAGTTGGTGAGTTTGTTGAGGCTCATGGCGGGTTTAAATATGCTGAAGAAGTGATGTACAGCTACAACGAAAAGGCTATCGCTCAACTTTCGGTATATGACGATTCAGAGGTTAAAAGAGCACTAATTGAGTATGTCAATTATATTACTGCACGAGTCACCTAAATGAGACTGATTTTTTTCCTTGACACTCCTTTTCATATTCATCTTAGGATAAAAAAGAATTTGGGATGATGTAAGATACATTTACATGTTGCCATCTGTTAAGGCCGGGTTTCTAATATGGCGGTATTTTAAAAATACACAATATTTTCACCTTTTATAGATGTAAGCAGGTTATTGGCCAAACGGCTTGCTCCTATTCTAAATAGCTTGTTATTCAACCATTCATCACCAAGAACTTCTTTGACAATAGCGATATATTTTAGGGCATCAGCCGATTCAACAATACCACCGGCTGCCTTAAAACCAACCTTTTTGTTCGTTTGTTGGTAGTAGCTTTTTATAGCACTGCACATAACCCAGGCAGCTTCCAGGGTAGCCGCAGGCTCTAATTTACCGGTTGAAGTTTTAATGAAATCAGCACCGCCTTGCATTGCAAGGAAGGCGGCTTTCCAGATATTTTCATAACCCTTCAAAGCTCCAGTCTCTAAGATTACTTTCAAATGTGAACTGCCACAAGCTTCCTTCAATTGAGAAATTTCCTGCAGAACTAAAGAGTAATCTTCAGCGAGAAAATTTCCTAAATTAAGGACAATATCAATTTCATCTGCTCCATTTGCCAATGTCTTTTGTATTTCAAGTACTTTGACATCCAAAAAAGTTTGTGAAGATGGAAAACCTGCAGCCACTGAGGCCAGCATTACATCAGCTGATAAAAGATTTTTTCTTACTGATTCAACAATAGTGGGATAAACACAAATTGCTGCAACATTGCGCAATTCAGGAAATTCGTGACGGAATCCGTTAACTTTCTTTGCAAATTTTTCTCCCTGCTGATAATTATCTGTTGAATTCAGCGTGGTTAAATCTATGCATGATAGTGCAAGCTCATACCATTTTTGATGGTTTAATTCTCCAGATTTTAGAATAATTTCAGCAACGGCTTGTTCTACTACTCCATCGTGAAATTCACGTTCATAGCTTTTTGAAACCCTTTTCATAATCTATACTATTAGATTTTAAGTAAATAGTTTATCATTGTTCAAGTGACGAAGCTGATCACGGTTTGTCTTTTTTTCCAAATTCTTAATAAATGCTTCATTAAGATCAATTCCGGTCTGGTTAGCAAGGCAAATAATCACCCAAAGCACATCCGCCAGTTCATCGCCAAGATCTGAATTTGTTTCGTTCTTTTTTAGTGATTGATCACCATATTTACGGGCAATAATCCGTGCTACTTCTCCTACCTCTTCGGTTAAAATGGCCATATTGGTCAATTCACTGAAATAGCGCACTCCATATTTTGTTATCCATTCATGTACTGCTTTCTGCGCATTTCTGAGCGTAATATCTTCGTTCATAAGTCTTTGTTTTTTGAATCTATGATGATTGTTACCGGTCCGTCGTTAGTCAGCCTGACAATCATGTGCGCGCCAAAAACTCCGGTTTGAACTGTTTTGCCCAGATTTACAGCTAAAGTCTCAACAAAAAGATTATAAAGTGGAATAGAAATATCCGGTACTGCAGCATTAATGTAGGATGGGCGATTACCCTTTTTGGTCTTGGCATGAAGGGTAAACTGACTAACAGCAAGTATTTCACCGCCCATATCTTTCACTGAAAGATTCATAACACCATTAGGATCATTAAAGATTCGTAATTGAGTGACTTTTTTGCTCATCCAATCAATATCTTCAGTTGAGTCGTCAGTCTCGAAACCTGCCAAAACAAGCAGACCACAAAGAATTGATGATGTTAATTCATTGTCAATTGTAACTGAAGCTTCTGAAACACGTTGGATAACAACTCTCATAAACCTTAATTTGACTTCAAACGTAATAAATTTTCAGGATTTAATGTTTGTTTACATCACAATTTTTAATAAACCGATCACAGCCATATAACGTAAGGCTTTACCGATCATCATAAAGAAAAGTGTAAAAAACGGGGAAATGCGAAAGAATCCTAATGCGAGAATGACCACATCTCCGATAAAAGGGACAAATGACAACGAAGCAGCCACTGCTCCATATCGCTGAAGTTTTGGAAGTATGGCGTGAATTTTTTCCGGTTTTACCTTCGCATATTTTTCTATCCATTCCATTTTACCGAGAAATCCCAGATAATAAATAGATATGCCTCCAAGTGTATTTCCTGCTGTTGCTGCTGCCAACGAGCTTACAACGTCGAAACCAGAATAGATAAGCAACGACAGTACAGATTCCGAATTGAATGGAAAGACTGAACCAGAAAGAAAACCTGCAATGAAAAGTCCGAATAAACCGTATTGGTAAAAGAAATCAATCATTATGGCTCAAAGATAGTGGAATTTAAATTTCTTTAGGTGAAGAAATAAAAAACTCTACCTTGTTGCATTGAGGGCAAACAAAAAGATCGAATGAATCCCTATTTGACAAAAGTTCGAACAAGTTGCCTAAGGTTGTCCAGTGCTGCCTCTCCTGAATTTTACGGCTTCCGGCAAAGATCATTGGTATTGAACATCTTAAGCAATTAATTGGAGAATAGAAGTGACTTCTTCCTACTTCAGGTGATTCTGTCACTTTTTGTTCAGAAAAGCTATATTGGCATTTCCAGCATATATCAAAATCGGGTTCAATATCCGCCTGACAGTTAGGGCAATTTTTCATAAAAATTGTTGGTAAGATAGAAATTAAGAAGGCAGCTATTGGGCTGCCTTCTTTTTAATAGAATTAAATTATGATAACGCTGCAATTCCGGAACCAATCATATTGGCACTTTCAATTTCAGCAATATTTATTTTAACTTTTTTGTGTCCCATTTCGGCAAGCAACTTTTTGAGTGTGATTTTTACAACTTTATTATAGTCTTTGCAACCGGCAACTTCACTCCAGAAAAGACTTCCTTCAGCCGTGATCCTTACTTTTTTGATCGATTTGTCGTGTACAATAAGCATATCAATCAAACCGGCGAGGGATGCAGCCACCAATTTTGCCGATCTTTTATATATGGCAATTGAAACTTTTACGTGCTTGTTCTTGTGTTGATCAGGGGCATTGATAATGTCAGTAAGAGCTTTTCCATCAGTGGTTTCATCGAATCCGTCTTCAGGGAAGGCTTCTCTGAGTAATTGTCCGATGTACATTCCGGAAACCGCTTTTTCAAAAAGTTGCGAACCTTTATTATTTGATTTTTCGTCAACCAATTCGTCATATTTTGTAAGATGTGGAGGCTTAAAATTACCCGATTCAAGATTCACAGGAGTAAGCCCTTGCCAGTTTAGGCTACTGTCAATTTTTGGAATTCTGGTTGCGTTAACGAAAGCTGCCATGTTAGTACCTGTGCCAACTATCAAACCAATGTAAGCATCAAAATTTGGATCGGTTAAACCTGCAAAAAGAGAGGCCACAGTATCGTTAATAACTTTAATACCTGTGAATTCAGCCTTACCGCTTTTATTCAGTTGGTCAAGAAGTGGTTTTCCGACAGGGTTTCCAATCATTTCTTTAATATCAAGTCCTTTTGTCCATCTTATCAGTTCTGCATCACCATTCGGTAAACAGTCAGCCGGATATGAGAAACAATAACCAATAGGCGCCTTAGCAGGTAGTTCGATTTCATTTACAAATTCTGATTGTTTTGCCACAAGATCTTCCTGTGAAAAACCTTTGGTTGTAGTTGCCGAAAGTTCCTTTCCTCCTGCTTTTTTTGGGGTAATTGTTGCAACTCCTCCCTCAAAATTTATTACTGCTGCACGGTAATTTGTACCCCCCCAGTCTAATACAACTGCCTGACCTTCAGCCCCACACGAAAGCGGATGAATATACGTGGGGATACTTTTAACTTCTGTGTTGTCATTCTTGAGACCGTTCTCAATTTTGGCTTCGAGATTGAGTGCAATCTCCTTTAATTTTGCTGTTTTAAGCTTGAATTCGTTTTTCTTCATTATGTTGAATTTTTTATTATTCTTTACAGTCAAAGATATTATTTATTTTTGCATCAAATACAAGTAAAAATGGAAGAATACACAACAAGACAAAATAAAATTGGAAGGTTGATTCAAAAAGAGTTGAGTGAACTTTTGAGACGCGAAACTCAGATTTTCGCGAAAGGCAGGATACTTTCTGTCACTATGGTAAGGGTCACACGCGACATGTCGCTTGCAAGATGTTACCTGAGCATCTTCCCCTCGGAAGGTGCTGAAGCGGTTTTAGCCGATATTAAACTTCATAAAGGAAAGCTACGGGGTGAACTGGGTAATATTGTTCGATTCCAGTTGCGACATGTTCCTGAGCTGGAATTTTTTCTGGATGACAGCCTCGATTATATTGAAAAGATCGATAAGCTTTTGCATTGACCATAAAACTTAATCATTTAAACCCGTCATATAATAATTGTTCTTCATGGAGTACGACCCAATAAAATCACAATTAGGAATTGTATTCAATCGCACACCTTTTTTGAGAAAGTTCTTTTATGCGTTACTCGATCTTTTACTTCTTAGGGCATGGCATGTTTACAAGGATTTAAGATCACTTAAAAACTTGACTTTTTCAGGTAAAATCAGAATCCTTGATGCAGGTTCGGGCTTCGGCCAATATAGCTACCGAATGAGCAGGATTTTTAAAGATGCTTTTATTAAAGGTGTTGATGTAAAGCAGGAGCAGATAGTTGATTGTAAACAGTTTTTCACTTCTATAGGATTAAATGACAGAGTTAATTTTGAATATGCCGATCTTACAACATTTACTGAACCGGACACTTACAACATGATTCTCTCTGTAGATGTGATGGAGCATATAGAAGAGGATGAACTGGTTTTCGGTAATTTCTATAAATCGCTTAGCGAAAACGGTGTACTTCTGATTTCTACCCCTTCCGACCAGGGTGGATCTGACGTACATGACCAAGGCAAAAATGCTGTACATGGGTTTATTGAAGAACATGTTAGAGACGGATACGGAATCGAAGATATAACCCAAAAATTATATCGGGCAGGTTTTGCAAATGTTAATGCCCGCTATACTTATGGTCAATTAGGCTCAATTTCGTGGAGGATTTCGATGAAATATCCAATTTTAATGTTAGGGAAATCGAAAATATTTTTTATCGTTTTGCCCTTTTATTACCTCCTCACTTTTCCGTTTTGTATCATTCTTAATATTTTGGATGTGAATCTTAGTCACAGCAAAGGTACTGGACTGATTGTTAAGGCTTACAAAAAGTAATTCATAAAAAGTTTAAATATTGAACCTCCCTTTTTACATTGCTAAAAGATATCTCTTCTCCAAAAAGAGAACTAATCTTATCAATATCATCTCTGCCATTTCTGTAGCAGGAATGGCTATTGGAACGATGGGGTTAATAATTGGTCTTTCAGGATTTAACGGCTTCGACAGTCTTATTAAGTCACTTTTTTCATCTTTTGATGCGGATTTGAAAATTACCCTTGTTGAGGGGAAGAGTTTTGATGCAAATAATCAGGTGTTTAAAGATATTCGTCAAATGGACGATGTTCTTTTTGTTAGTGAAGTTGTAGAAGATAATGCACTTCTTCGAAACGAAAACCGGCAGGTTCTGGCCACAATAAAAGGTGTAAGCAGCGATTACAGTAAAATGACCGGTCTTGATACAATGATAGTTGACGGGGAATTTAAATTGCAGGATGGAAATAAGCAATTTGCTGTTATCGGTCAGGGAGTGGCTTATTACCTTTCGGTTGGGCTCGATTTGATTAATCCAATAAATATCTATGTACCACAAAAGGGAAGGAGTTCGGGATCTACGATTGAGGGGAGTTTTAATCAAGGTTTTATTTATCCGTCAGGTATTTTTTCGGTTCAGCAGGAACTTGATTCAAAATATGTTATAGTTCCTATTGCTTTTGCCCGCGAAATTTTTGAAATTCCTGAAAAGATAAATTATTTGGAACTGAAATTAAAGGAAGGAGCATCAGTCAAGCGGGTTCAAAAGGAGATTTCGGCTATGCTTGGCAGTCGTTTTATAGTGAAAACCCGATATCAGCAGCATGATTATCTTTACAAAACTATGCAGGGAGAGAAATATGCTGTTTATCTTATCCTAATTCTGATTTTAATTATAGCATCGTTTAATATTATCGGTTCACTTACCATGTTGATCATTGACAAGAAAGAGGATATAGCAATTTTGCAAAGCATGGGAGCCGATAAGCTGCTGATTCGTAACATTTTTCTTTTTGAAGGCTGGTCAATATCAATTCTTGGTGCAATGATAGGAACAGTTTTGGGACTGGCTATCTGTCAGGCGCAAATAGTTTTTGGTTTAGTTAAGTTGCAAGGTAGTGGCGGATCATTTATCATTGATTCGTATCCTATGAATATCGTCCCGTTTGATATTGTGTTAATATTTTGGTCGGTAGTCTTGATAGGTTTTGTAGCAGCCTGGTTTCCTGTTAAGCATATCTCAGGAAAATTTATTGCAGATGAGGCTCATTAATTATTGCCATAATGGTTAATGGTTTAATGGTTTTCATCGTGATTTTTTTTGCCCCAAATACCATATTTATTGTCACTTCGAGGGTTTTCGACCGCATTTATTGCCACATAGCTGGTCTGCGACCGCATTTATTGCCGCTTCGCTGGTCTGCGACCGCATTTATTGCCGCTTCGAGGGTCTGCGACCGCATTTATTGCCACTTCGCTGGTCTGCGACCGCATTTATTGCCGCTTCGCTGGTCTGCGACCGCTCGAAGGGCTATGGGTTTATTTCAATAAACTGAAATCCGATTCCTCGCACTGTTTCCAGAAAATCTCCTTCAATATATTCGGAAAGTTTTTTTCGTAGGTTTTTAATGTGGACATCAATATAGTTTGAGTTATAATTTTCTTCGATGATGTCGCCCCAGATGTGTTCCGAAATCTGAAGGCGGGTCACAACCCTGTTTTTATTCAAAACCACAAAGCTTAATATATCGTATTCTTTGCGGGTAAGTGTTATTATATTTCTACCTGATAGAACCTGCCTTTTATCCAAATCAACGTGCAATTTGTTAATCTGTATTATATTAGCTCTGATACCATGTTTGCGGCGCATGACTGCCATAATGCGTGATTTCAATTCCAGCAAAGAAAAGGGTTTGGGAAGATAATCATCAGCTCCGATATTAAGTCCTTTGATACGATCTTCTAATGCACTTCGTGCCGAAAGAATGATCACAGCAGTATTGCTATTCTTTGCAACCGATTCCTTTAATAAGTCAATTCCCTCATAGTCAGGTAACCCTAAATCAAGCAACAGAAGGTCGTAATCGTTTGAGAACAATTTCTCTGAAGCGATTCTCCCTGTATGTGCAACCTCACACGAAAAACCCTCTTTTTCAAGAAAGTTTCTTACTTCATTAGCCAGTGTGATTTCGTCCTCAACAATTAGTATAAGCATATCCCTAAATATTTTTGGTTTTTGATGTATCAAATCTAATTGAAAAAAATGAGATCCAAATATTTTTTATCGCATTACTATTTTTTACCAGTTACAATATCATTACTTTTGGCAATAGAGAAAAACTTCTTTTAAAATCTATTATTATGAGACTTGAGCTAAAGCTTGCTATGATCGGGGCATTTTCAAAAATTGTAATATTTCTTTTATTGGTCATAATTATTAAACAAATTACTGATGAACAGGCATTTAGACATACAGATCGTGACTTAATGAAAATGAAGGAAAAAACAATGGCAATCGTTGAAACGATCGGTATTAATTCGTTTCTGAGCAGCGAAAGGGACAGTGCATATTCAAGCTATAATATTCTTAAAGATGAGTATATAACCATTGATTTGAATCCCCGGAAGGGTCCCGGAAAAACCATATTTTCAAATGAAGCACGATTGATTGAAGGTGAAGAGTTTGATTATCGCATTCTTAACTATACTTTCGATATTAATAACCAGCATTATATTTTGGAGATTGGCAAGAATATGCAGTTACTTTACGCTCTTGTCAGAACATTGGAAAATATCTCTGTTACTATAATTTTAGTTGTGCTTTTGGTTACTATTATATTTGATATTGGCATCAATAAATATTTGTTGCATCCACTTAATCAGATGATTATTCCCAAATTAAAAACAATTATTAATCCCGAAACTTATGCTTATTCGGAGTTGAAAAGTTCAACCTCTGATTTTGTTTATCTAAACAGTACCCTGAACGAATTAATGCTGAAAATGACCACAATTTTGAAAAACCAGCAGAGATTTACTGCTAATGTTTCGCATGAGTTGTTTACCCCTATTTCCATCATGCAAACCAAACTGGAGAATCTGCTTATTTCTGACAACGTACCGGAACAGTTTATAAACAATGTTATAGAGCAACAAAATCATTTGAACAGCTTGCAACAAATTATAAAAGCATTGCTTTTAATCGCACGAATCGAAAATGATCAATTTTTGAAAAATGAATCGGTCAATGTTCATGAGATAGTTAAAGAAATTATTTTGAATATAGAAGATAGGGCAGAAATGAAAAATATTACCATTGAAAACTTGGTTCCGACCAGTGCTACTTTGGAAAGCGTAAACAGATCACTTATTTATATCCTCATATTTAATCTTGTAAGTAATGCAATAAAATACAATAACGACGGAGGTTGGATACGTATTTCATCTTTTACCACATCAACAAAATTTTGCATAGAATTAAGTGATAATGGAATAGGGATTGAACAGGATCAAATTTCAAAAGTTTTCGATCGTTTTAAAAGAGTTGATCCTGCCTCAGGCGAGGGCCATGGTTTGGGTCTTTCAATAGTAAGCAGCATAGTTCGTTTTCATGGGGGATCGATTGATGTGAAATCTGTAAAAGATCAAGGAGCAGTATTTAAAATACAATTACCTTTAAAATATGTTAATTTAATTAGTGGGGAATAATTCTTCACGATTCCTTCATAGTTGGGAAAATACCTTTGAGCCATAAATAATATTAAAAATTCTCGATTATGAAAAAGTTAGTTGTATTAGTAAGTTTTTTATTTGTATTAGGTTTAGTTTCTGTTAACGCACAGGAAAAAAAGAAAGAAGTAAAGAAAGTTGCTCCTAAAACTGAGCAGACTGCTGTTAAACCTGCTGCACCTGCCGCTGCACCTCCAGCTACTCCGGCCGCAAAACCAGCTGCAAAAGGGAAAAAAGGGAAAAAGCCGGTTGCAAAACCTGCTGCAAAGTAAGGTATAAAGGAAGTAAAGAAAACTGCAGATTTGATTCTGCGGTTTTTTTTGTTTTTAACACATTTAACTGCACTTTCTGTTTTTATTATTTGCTACTCAAAAAAGTTTTTTTAATCGGTCTCATCCTGTTCGTATTTATTGTATATTTAAGCCGAAATAATCATACGTTGACGTTCTTTTGTTTAAGCATAATATTAAAATGCAAGAATCCTTAATTTCAAAACTCAAAAACTTAAAAATGAAAATAAGATTTAAAATAAACGGATTTGTAATTGTTCTGATATTTATTGGCTTTAGTAGTTGCGTTAACCTTCAACATGTAAACAACTACGCCTCCACATCAATGGAAGGTCTCACAAAATTTGAAGCAATAAACTATGGTTTTAAACAGAACTGTCAGGAGGACTGTATCGACAAAGCAATTGTTGACCTTAATCTGAATTCAAAAATATGTGATTGCAAAGAGAATGTATATGCAGATAGTGCCACTTTTGTTATCTACAATTCAATTAAAGAATATTTTAGAGGGTTGATTAGTCTATCAAACAATAAGAATTTTGTTCTCAAAATTGATACACTGTCAAAGGCTCTTAAGGAAGGTGATTTTGGTTCGATTAAAATTGAAAAGGGGCAATTGGATGCTTTTACGAATATCTCAAATAATCTTCTATCAGCCGCTACTGAGAAATATCGTCAGAAAAAAATTGAATTATATGTTAAAAATGCCAAT
>CAILKW010000529.1 GCA_903834845.1 uncultured Bacteroidia bacterium
AATAAATATAATTTGGAAAGTCTGTACTTCAATTCGGCTTATGAATTGATCCCAGGCTTCATCTCTTTTGCGAATTTTGTAGGTCGTTATACAGGAGGTACATTTTCTGCACCTGGCGGCTCCGAAGCGAAAAATGCAATGGAGAGTTATTTTGGACGCGCCAACTATGTTTACAACGATAAATATTATGCCGCAGCTTCACTTCGTAGGGATGGTTCATCTAAATTCAAATATAGCTCAACCCGTTGGGGAACTTTCTGGTCAATCGGTGGTGGTTGGAGATTATCAAGTGAATCCTTTATGGCAGGCACCAAAAATTGGTTAGACAACCTGAAAATACGTGCAAGCTATGGTGTTATTGGTAATCAAAACGGTATTGGTAATTATTCCGGTTATCAGCTCTGGGGCTATGGAGCCACATATACATCATCTACAGGGGGTACCGGTATTCCGGCAAGTTACACTCTATCAAAAGGTGGTTATGTAAACGATGGTTTAACATGGGAAAACACGAATACTTTTGATGGTGGTATTGATTTCAGTTTATTCGGTCGAGTACGCGGTACTTTAGATTTCTATAACAGAAACACCGATAATGCTATTTGGAATCAGCCGATTGCACTATCTCTTGGTCAGTCAGCTTTACAAAAAAATTCTGCAAAAATACAAAACAGAGGGTATGAGGTAGAATTGGATGTTGACATCATCAAGAGTAAGGACTTGCTTTGGTCCGTTTCACTAAATGGAACTCATTATACAACTAAGTTGAAAGGTGTGCCAGCTGGTGTTGGTTCAGCAGCATTGAACGGAAACTGGACAGATGTTGCCGATGCCTGGGCGGTATCAGGTGGCGGAGCTTCGGCTGGAGTTACCTATTTGCGTGGTGTAGGGAAAGATTATTACAATTTGTACCTTTTCAAATACGCAGGCGTTGATCAAACTAATGGACTTCCTCTCTTCTATCACATTGTTACCGAAGCAGATCATACTGCCGGACTATTTCCAAATGTAGCTGTTGGTGGTGATGCAACGACAACAAACTATTCAACAGCATCCCGTTATGAAGTTGGTAGCGCAATTCCCGATTGGATTGGAGGTTTCAGTACAACTTTAAGATACAAAAACTTTGATTTTACAGGTATGCTGTCATATCAATTAGGAGGAAAATTTTATAGTACTGAATATGGTAATGGTTTGTACCTGAATAACAGAGTGGGAGGTGCTTTGTCGGCTGAACTAATTGGAAATACTTGGACACCTGAGAATACAGGTGCTAAATTCCCTATGGCAATGTATGGAAATTCATATGGTGATGGTGCTACTTTTGGCAGTTGGCTCTACACCGATATGGCATTGTTCAGCGCAACCTATTTGGATGTTAAGAATTTAACCTTAGGTTATACTCTTCCTAAAACGCTGTTAACGAAATACAAAATCAGTGCCTTACGTCTGTATATGTCAGTTGATAATGTATTTATGCTGACTTCACATTCCGGTATTGATCCACGTATGTCGTTGGTTGGAGGTTTTGAAGTCGGTGCTTATGCATATCCTTCCATGCGTACAATTTCATTTGGTGTTAATCTGGATCTATAATAAACTTTTAAAAATCAGTCAATATGAAAAAGTATATAATCGGAATATTATTTCTTGCAAGCGTGATTATTTCTTCGTGTGCAAAACAATTGGAGATTACACCTCCAAGTAACATTACAGATGAACAAATCAAGGTGCTACTGGCTTCAGGAGATACCGTCAAGATTAAACTAATACTGGAAAGTATGGCAAACACGATGCCATTGCTATTCAACACCAGTGGTATCAACGGCGCGGGAACTGCTGACGGACGTTATCGCTCATGTCAGGGAATGGATGCCATGCGTAATCTTGAAGGAAATGACATGGTATTTGGGAATAAAAACCTCGCTATATTTGGCTCTGACGAATATTATTTGCGTGATTTCATATCTCCTGCCGTGGATAAAAACGGATATTATTGGACTTCGGCATGGTCTATTATCACATCAGTCAATAAGATGTTGCTATACCTTGATGATGCAACTGTTGGGAGCAATGCGAAATTGAAAGAGTTCAAAGCAAGAGGCTTGGTAGTTCGTGCGTCTCAGTACTGCTATTTGATGGAAAACTATCAGGATGCCTTTTTACAGGGGGGAAAAGATAAATTGGGAATCATGCTTTATGATTCTTATTCTCCAACTCAACCATACAAAGCGCGTGCAACTTCAACGGAGACGTTTGCTTTTATCAAAAATGACCTGCAAACTGCTATTACCTTATTTACAGGTGCAAGCAAAGGATACACTACCACTTTACTTACAGACATTGATTTAGGTGTTGCTAATTTCCTTCTGGCACGTGTAGCTCTGTTAACGGGCGATTGGACAACTGCCATTTCGGCTTGTGATGGTATTTTGAGCAAGTATCCTACCCTGATGGGTGAGATTGTATATGGCGGCACAAAAAACGTAAGCACAACTAATGTTCCCGAGATTCGCCCAGAAACAAATGGATTTCTATTCAATGATAAAAACCCGGAAGTTATTTTGGGATGGCCGGTAGGTCAAGCTTTAACAGCACATAACGGTTGGCTGAATCCGTTTGGCGAAGGAAATGGTGGTCTGGGTGAAGGATTTGCCTGTATAGACAACCGTCTTTACGAAAAAATAAACAATAATGACTATCGCAAAGCTTGCTTTTTGGCAACAGAATTCGGAGATTATGCCTACCCTACTTCAGGAACCGTAAAAAAGATTCCGGCATATACCAACCTGAAATTTGCTGCTACTCATGGTATTGGATCCAACGATAAGAAAACTGTAGGAAATGTAACCTGTTACTATATGCGTACTTCTGAGGTATTGCTGATGAAAGCAGAGGCTCAGGCACAGTCAAATGATGCCACTGGTGCAAAGACTACCTTGAATATCCTTCTGGCTGCCCGCACGAAAGCAGGTTTACCTGCATTGACTTGCGATAATTACACATCAATGGCAGGTTTAAGCCCGTTGCAAATGGTTCAATTACAATCACGTATTGAATTATGGGGTGAAGGTGGACGTGAATTCTTCAACAACAAACGTTGGGGTATTGCGGTAGATAGAACCAGCTCCACTAACCATGTAGATAAAGGTACTTACAGCGTAGCGAAGATGACTTTGCAAATACCTGAACAAGAAATGTTATACAACCCACTTTGTCAACAGAACTAAACAGCTTTATTTTTTGATAACTGATAAAAGGGCGAGGCCTAATGTCTCGCCCTTATTTTTAGGTTGGTTGTCAGTTTTTGTCTTTTCAGATTGATGGTCTGGTTTTTAATAATCTTCAATATAGTAATATTATAGTAAATGTTTGGGAGAATTATAGTTACGGTTTACCGGATTGTTTTGTTTGCCTGCATCATGTTATTATTTGGGGGAGTATTGTTTCAATGTAGCAACCCAAATCCGAAACATCGGTTAATTCATAATAATGACGGGACAGATGCATTGGGGAATCTATGGTTTAATAAACGTCCTTTAAGTGTTGCCGATATAAATGCTTATGTTGATGTTGTAGCTAATTCACAGGTAACAACTTACATGATGTGCAGCGGCAGTGATTTTTTATTCTATCGCTCTAAATATGGACGGGTTTTTGGCGATGATTTAAGTGGAAAACTAAATTGCGGTGTAGATACATTAGCGTACAAAAACTATAATAAATACTATAAGAATTTTCAAAATCTTGAAAAGGAAGGAACAGACCTGATTTCAGCCTCGCTGAACAGAGCGAAGAAAAATGGGATGGAAGCATTTATTACTTATCGTATGAATGATCTCCATTTTAGTGATACCACAATGCGTTGTCCCATTGTTTATTCCGATTTCTGGATCAACCATCCTCAGTATTGGATGAATGACAGCACTCAGGGTTGGAACAGTATTCAGGCATTGGACTTTTCATATCAGGAAGTGCGTGATCATAAATTGGCAATCATATCCGAACAACTTGATAAATATGACATGATTGACGGATTTGATCTTGATTTTATGCGGTTCATCGTTTACTTCAAAACCGGAGAAGGACACAAAAATCTCCCTTTGATGACACAATTAGTAAAAGATATCAAAACAAAAGTAGATCAAGTGTCAGTAAAACGTGGAAAAAAAATCCTTCTTTCTGTCAGGATACCGCCAACTGTTGAAGCATGTCTAAATAAAGGTTTGGATATTCAGGAATGGATACGTCTTGGACTAATTGACTTTGTAACTCTTGGAGTTCATTGGATGGGTGATCCCTCACTGCCAGTTGCTAAGTTCAGGAGTGATTTAGGCAATAATAATATTCCACTTTACGCTTCAATAGATGACGGAGGTTATCGTCCGCGTGAACCTTTCTCTCATGGAATGTTTAGAGGAATGGCCTCTCATATTTTATCTCAGGGCGCAGACGGGATTTACCTTTTTAATCAATATTTCAGCTCTTATCTTTCTGAATACAATAAGGAAATACATCTGGAAGAAGGTGGTTTTGTATGCAGGGTAATGATGCCACAAATGCTAAATGAATTAGGTTCGCTTGAGACACTGAAAAATCGCAATAAAATTTACTGTTTATGCGACGGTTCCGGACAGTATGGTATTAATCCGGTAACTCCGCTTCCACTGAATGTTATCAACGGTATTGTTTCTGTTGCCTCAATTTATATTGGAGACAACCCTAAGAAGACAATTCCGAAAGAGGTTATTCTATTTTTCCGTTTGAA
>CAILKW010000530.1 GCA_903834845.1 uncultured Bacteroidia bacterium
GGCATGTCAACAGATTTGTAGTCCGATGGGGTTTGCCACTGTCCGCGAGAACATAGCATCCCACCATCCAGCCTATTGTAAATAGCGCAGGTTGCTCCAAGTGTTTCACCGCACAAAGCCACTAAGCTATTGATATTTAAATTCATATCTCCGCCAAAACCAAGCAGGCAATCTGTTAGTTTTCTCATTCGTTCTTCAGCCTGCTTCTGTTCTGTGATGTTCCTGATAACTGTCAGTACCATTGAATCGCCGAAAGGCGATGTCTTACACTCATAAAAACCCATTTCTCCGTCAAAAGGCATCTGATATTGAATAGGCTTAACCTGTTCATTTCGAAGAATCGAATCAACATTTATTTTAAGAAGGGTTGTAAGTGATTCAGGCAGAACTTCAATAATATTTTTCCCCAAATATAGTTCTTTTGGCATTGCCAGTTCCTTATCGATTCCCGGTTTATATTCGACAAAATTATATTCTGCATCAAGAATAAATATCATTTCAGGAATGGCTTCAAGGAGTGCTACTGTATTCTGTTCACTATCGCGAAGTTTTTCCTCAACAATTTTTCTCTCGGTAATATCGCGAAGAAGGCACACAGCATTCCATCCTCCATTCATATATATAGTTGAAAGTGTAAGTTGAACAAAAATCTCTGTACCATCTTTTCGCCTTGCCTCAAGGTCAAGTGTCTTACTGACAGCATTTCCGTGCCCTGTTTGTTGAAACAAACTGAAGGATGCATTGTGTTCTTCGTAATAACGGGGAGGTAATATAAAGTTGGGAAGATTTTTCCCGATAGATTCGGCTCTTGTATATCCCAAAATATTCTCAGCAGCCGGGTTCCAGTAGGAAATAATCCCCTTAGGATCAATAACGATAATGGCATCCTGAGCATAATCGGTAATCAAACGCAAAAGAGTTTTGCTATCTCTAAGGGTTAGGTCTAATTGCTTTCGTTCTTCAATCAATTTGATCAGTGATTCGAATAAAAGAATACTGCTGGAAGAGATTGTTTCACCATCGAAAAAACCGCTGTTGACAGAAAGATTAGTCAAAAATATAGCATCTTTAATTTTATCTATATTTCGCTGGTAAGTTTCTGCATCATCCTTATGTTTCTTAAACGCATCTCTAAGCTCCTGAGAACTTATTTCGATTGAGTTCTGAAGCTGTTGTGTGGCATCTTCAAAATTTTCATAAGTATTGCTGATATCCCTGATTAAACCAGAAAGCTCATCCGGCAGATTGTTTATCGCCCCGAAATGCCTGATTATTTGATGTGTCAGCAGCTTGTTCAACGTGATTTCCATAGTGTGAATATTTAATTCTCTTAATAAGAGTATATATTATATTAAAGATTTCCCTTTAAACCTATTATCTCAGCTCCGTTTTGCATCGCGATAATTGTTTCGTCAACGAGTTCTTCAACTTTCATTCCAAGCATATTGGCTCCTTTTGTAATCACATCGCGGTTGGCTCCGGCAGCAAAGGCTCGTGTGTTCCATTTTTTCATTACAGATTTTGTGGTCAGATCAAGAATGCTTTTTGAAGGTCTGACATAAACACTTGCAGTAATCAAGCCTGTGAGTTCGTCTGTTGCAAATAGAATCTTCTCCATATATTCGGTAGGTTCGACCTCTGAACATATTCCCCAGCCGTGACTGACAATTGCCCGAATATACGATTCCGGCCAATTTTGAGTTTCTAAAATTTTTCGGGTCATTGTGCAATGCTGTTCTGGGAACTGCTCATAATCAAGATCGTGACAAAGGCCAATCACACCCCATTTTTCGATATCTTCTCCTGTTTTCTCAGCAAAATAGCGCATTACGGCTTCCACAGTTAATCCATGCCGGATCAGACTTTCCTGTTTATTGTATTCACACAAAAGGGCATAAGCCTCATTTCTCGAAGGTACCTTTTCCATCTTTTTTGTTTTTTTATTGATTGTAAAATTGATAATATTTTTTTGATTAGACGTATCTTTGAAGAAATTTTTAATTCGGATTGAACTTGACGAATACTACGGTTTACTTACGGGATTTGGATTCTTATCCAATGTTATGGCGTAAACTGAACATTTTGCCCGCTTCAATAAGAGTTAAATACAATTTTAAGTAAAGACAAAAAAGACATAAAAACGTAAAACTATGAATATTAATATATTAAAAACATACAATTGGGGAATTCTGGCTCCGGGAAATATTGCCCGAAAATTTTCAACCGAACTGCAACAGCTTCACAATGCACGAATATGTGCAGTCGGCTCAAGAAATGCGGAAAGATCGAAAGAATTTGCCGATCAATTTGGCGTAAAACGCTACTATGACAATTATGAAGGTTTGGCTTCAGATCCCGATGTTGACATCATTTATATAGCCTCGCCACATTCTTTTCATGCTGAACATGCGCTCCTATGTCTAAGTCATAATAAGCCGATTCTTTGCGAGAAAGCTCTTGCATTGAACCAGTCGGAGGTTGAAAAAATGATAGATTGTGCCCATTTAAACAACGTTTTCTTTATGGAAGCTTTCTTTGTGCCGCATCAACCTTCATATCAGAGAGCCAGACAAATGATTGCATCTGCGGAATTGGGGAAAGTAAAATATATACATGGTTGGTTTGGTTTCAACAAATCACCTTACAATAATTCTCTACGCCTTATGAATCCTGCTTTGGGAGGTGGCGCCCTTCTTGATATCGGTCTTTATCCGGTTTTCGATATGCTCTATTTTCTAGGAGAGCCTGAGAAAATTACTGCTCAGGCAGAGTTTGCCGAAACCGGAGTTGATCAGAGTATCTCAGTAAGATTTGATTATGGGAATGGCGTAACCGCTTCAATATTTGCTTCTTTTGTTGCAGCTTGTGGGGTCGGAACTGACATATATTGTGAGCAGGGAATTTTACGGTTGAGAAGAACAAGCGCAACAGATCAATGGATTGAAATAGTCCGTCCTGGTGATAAAACGACATCAATAAGCTGGGAAAATTCAGCTTGCGGATTAAAATTAGAAGCTGCAGAGGCGATGGTATGTATGGATGATAATTTGCTTCAAAGCAGTATTATGCCACATTCGATGAGTCTTAGCTTAATAAAAACTTTGGATAAAATTCGTGCAGAAGCAGGAATTGTTTATCATGGAAGAGATTGATGGCATTTTAATATACCTGACATGCAAAAAAAAGCCTGCTTAAATAGCAGGCTTTTATTCGATAATCATCATAATGATTATTCCGGAGAAATTGCATCGGTAGGGCATACATCAACGCAAGTACCACAATCGGTGCAAAGTTCACCATCAATAATAAAAATTTCACCTTCGGAAATAGCGTCAACCGGACACTCTTCAATGCAAGTTCCACATGCAATACATTCATCTGAAATTTTGTGAGCCATAACTAATATGAGTTTTTGTTTATAATTAATTTACTACTGTCCCAATATCTGCTGCAAAAGTACAAAGAAAGGACAAAAAACAAATTCAATTGATCATTTTTACTTGTTTTAAACTATTTTTTATATGTATTTTTAATATTCAGGTAATAATCAATGTTTATTTGTAGCGAAATAGGCACAAAATGAATGAAGTCCGCAGGTTTCGCATTTAGGTTTCCGAGCCACACAAACATATCTCCCATGTAAAATCAACCAATGGTGTGAAATGGAAATCATTTCTTCGGGAATGTGCGCAACTAATTGCTTCTCAGTTTCAAATGGCGTTTTTGAATTTATTGACAGTCCTATCCGAGCTGCAACCCTGAAAACATGAGTGTCAACTGCTAAGGCAGGTTTATTATAGACAACAGAAGCAACTACATTTGCAGTTTTTCGTCCTACTCCGGGTAATTTTACAAGTTCATCCACCTCATCAGGCACAACGCCATTATAAACGTCAACGAGCATTCGCGCCATTCCGACCAGATGTTTAGCCTTATTATTTGGATATGAACACGTCCTGATATATTCAAATACTTCATCCGGCTCAACCTCTGCCAACTTATCAGGTGTAGGAAACCGCCTGTAAAACTCAGGTGTAATCAAGTTTACGCGCTTATCAGTGCATTGTGCCGACAAAATGACAGCCACCAATAACTGAAATGGATTGATATAACTGAGTTCACTTTCAGCTACAGGCATGTTTAATTTAAACCATTCTATTACTTTTTCAAAACGTTCTTTGATTTGCATGAAATCTCTATTTTGCAGAGCGTTAAAATTAAATCTCTTTTGTAGATTTTCGTGTTAATTTTGCACCTTTAATTTTTATTGTTTATGATAACGTACCTGCAAATAGAAAATCTTTCAAAATATTGGGGTGAACTACCTCTTTTTGACGGTATTAGCTTTTCGATTAATGAAGGACAAAAAGTGGCAATGATTGCCAAAAACGGTGCCGGAAAATCAACATTGATGGATATTATAGCAGGTTTGGAAACTCCCGACTCAGGTAAGTCATCTTTATCTAACCATATTTCGATTGGCTATCTGCGCCAAAATCCCGAACTGAATCCTGAGGATACAATTTTGGAAGCGACTTTTAATTCATCAGGTGAGCTAATACAGGCAGTAAAAAACTACGAAAAAGCACTCGAAAGCCACGATTCAAGAGTTCTGGATAGTGCTATTGAGCGGATGAATGCTTTGAACGCCTGGGATTTCGAACTGAAAATCAAACAAATTCTCACTCAGCTGAAGATTACGAATGTTAACCAGCAGATAAAATTCCTTTCGGGGGGACAGAAAAAGCGGGTTGCATTGGCTCATATACTAATAGATGAACCTGACTTTCTGATTTTGGATGAACCTACAAACCACCTTGATCTTGAGATGATAGAATGGCTCGAAAAACACCTCGAAAAGGCTAAGGGTACACTTTTTATGGTTACTCACGACCGATATTTCCTTGATCGTGTTTGTAATGAAATTATTGAATTAGAGAATAACACGATATATAAATATAAGGGGAACTACTCTTACTATGTCGAAAAAAGAGAGGAACGAATCCAATCGCTTAATGCCGAAATAGACCGGGCTAAGAACCTGTTTCGTACCGAATTGGAGTGGCTCAGACGGATGCCTCAGGCTCGAAGTCACAAATCTAAATACCGAACCGAAAATGCCTATAAGTTACAGGAAAAGGCTTCGCAACGGCGTGTGGAAGATGAGGTTGAGCTAACAGTACAAGGAAAACGTCTTGGTAGTAAAATCCTTAATATTAAAAATATTTCAAAAGCTTTTGGCGAATTAATCATTTTAGATAAATTCAGCTACAACTTTACCCGTTTGGAAAAAATAGGAATTATCGGGAAAAACGGAAGCGGCAAAACGACTGTTTTAAATATGCTGACCGGTTCCATGCTCCCCGATAGCGGGACTATTGACATAGGTGAAACTATAAGTTTTGGATATTATCGCCAAGATGGAATCAGCTTTAATGCAGGCGACAAGGTGATTGATGTAATAAAAGAGATAGCTGAAGTGGTTGACCTCGGAAATGGCAACAGAATGACAGCATCACAGTTTCTGAATTATTTCCTTTTTCCACCTGATACGCAGTATAATTTTGTAGAGAAATTGAGCGGAGGCGAAAAACGCCGGCTGTACCTTTGTACTGTTCTGATGCGTAATCCCAACTTTCTGATTTTGGATGAACCAACTAACGATCTGGATATTATAACGTTAAATGTTCTTGAGGATTATCTTCGTAATTTTCAGGGTTGTGCAATTGTTGTCTCGCACGACCGCTTTTTTATGGATAAAATTGTAGATCATTTGTTTGTATTCGATGGTGACGGGCAGGTTAAGGACTTTCCCGGCAATTATTCCGATTACCGCGAATGGGTTGACGAGAAAGAAAGAGAACAACGGACACCGGATAAAAGAGAAAAAATATTAAAACCTAAACCTGTTAAAGAGGGTGTTCGTAAATTAAGCTTTAACGAAAAACGCGAATTGGAACAATTGGAGAAAGATATAGCTAATCTGGAAGAGGAGAAAAACGAAATCGAAACAGCCATGAATTCCGGCAATTGTTCATCCTCAGAACTGGTTGCCAAATCGCAGAGGCATGGTGAAATCAGAGAGCTACTGGATGATAAAGAGTTGCGCTGGCTTGAATTGTCCGAAATGGAATAGGA
>CAILKW010000531.1 GCA_903834845.1 uncultured Bacteroidia bacterium
ACCTCGATATTATCTTGTTCCGCACAAAGCAAAATTCCGATTGATGGATTTTCATGTTTTAGTTTTACGGTATCATCTAAAACTTCGAGGTAGTGTCTGCAAGAAAACGCATAATGTATTATTTATCAACAACATAGTGTTGAAAAGTTCTTTGAATAAAATGAAGTATTTATTTTGCCATTAACTGTAATATACTTACTTTTAGTGCATTAACTAAATAATGCTTGCCTTCAAAGGGCAGTATTCAAAAAAGATTCAAAAAATGCGCAAGAGATTCGAGCAACAACTCAAGATTGGACAAATAGCCATCGCTGATTCCTTTATCATCACTAAAAGCAGAGATTCATATGTTTCATTGATGCGAGCATTGAAAGAAGTTTTCATAAACAATGAATATAATGAAAAGATATTCAATATTTTAGAAGAAAAGATACTTAAGGGCAAAAAACCGACAGGACGAAAAGGAATGGATTTGTGGCAGATATTCGTGCTTTGCGAAGTTCGGTTAGGACTTAATATCAGTTATGACCGGTTGCATTCGATGGCCAACTATGACAAATTACTTCGGCAGATTATGGGCGTCGAAACCGAATTTGGCTATGAAAAGCAGCAGTTTGAATACCAGCAAATACTTGATAATGCTCAACTTCTTGATGACCAAACGGTACGCAGAATCAATGAAGTGATTGTAGAAATGGGACATGAAGTGTTTAAAAAAAAAGAGGAGGAAGCATTACGCTTAAAGACCGATAGTTTTGTTGTAGAGAGCAACGTCCACTTTCCTACAGATTATAATCTGCTATGGGATTGTGGGCGCAAATGCTTAGACATTATCGACTATTTTTTAAACAAATACCCTGAAATAGAAGGCTGGCGCAAAATAAAAAACTGGCGCAAAGAACTCAAGAATTTGATGCGTTCAGTTGGCAGGGCAAGTTCATCAGGTGGTAAAGGCAAAGAAGAAAGGCAAAAAAAAGCGGCACAGGAATATCTTTGCAAAGCCAAAGCCTTTTGTATAAAACTCACCAAAGCAATTGACGATTTTCCGGTAAACAATACAAAGAATTTTGCCAAAATTATAGCCTTAAAAAATTACATGGACTTACTTTCCAGGCATATTGATCTGGTAGAACGAAGACTAATCAAGAAAGAAGTAATACCACATGATGAAAAAATGTTTTCGGTATTTGAACCATACACCGAGTGGATTACAAAAGGAAAGCTACGACCAAATGTTGAACTTGGGAAAAAAGTAGCCATAACATCAGACCAAAATCATTTAATTGTTGACTACCAAATAATGGATCATGAATCTGATTCAGAAATTGTTATATCACTGGCCGACAGATTTATCCAAAAGCATCTGGTTGAAAGCTGGAGTTTTGATAAGGGATATTATAAGAAAGAGAACAAAGAACTTTTGAAACTCTATATTTCTCAGGTAGTGATGCCAAAAAAGGGAAAAAGGAACCAGGAAGAAAAAGAAGAAGAAAGTCAAAGAAATTTCATCAGGCTCAGGAAAAAACACAGCGCCATCGAATCGGGCATTAATGAATTAGAGCACAGGGGACTCAACAGATGTCCAGATCGAGGTTACAATCATTTCCAACGCTATATTGGATTGGGTGTTTGTGCCTATAATCTTCGCAGGATAGGAGCCCGGCTCCTGGAACAAGATCGCCTTGCAGCGAGCCAGGAACCACGCACAAAAATGTGTGCATAAACACAAAAAGCTAAGGAATTACGGTTTTTGTAGGGCGAGGTATGCCATAACGTATTGTTTTAGAGTATAATATGCACTAAAATGATG
>CAILKW010000532.1 GCA_903834845.1 uncultured Bacteroidia bacterium
AGGGTCAGATTTTAAAACCATTTTCAATAGAATGCGTTAAACTTGAAATAAAGTATCAACAATTTTAAATTTTTAAATAATGAAATCAACAGAAAACGCACTAAATTGGTTTGAAATCGCAGTAACCGACATCGCAAGAGCCAAAAAATTTTACGAGACAGTCTTCGATATAGAGATGTTCCAGGTAGAGATGATGGGAATGATCATGGCCTTTTTTCCTACTGATGATTCTACAGGTAAAGTTGGAGGAGGTTTAGTTCAGAGTGATATGCACAAACCAAGCACGGAGGGAACTGTAATTTACTTGAACGGAAATCCAGACCTTTCATTGGCACTTGGTAAAATTGAAGGTGCCGGAGGCAAAGTAGTAATGCCTAAAACTTTCATAAGTGATACTGTAGGGTATATGGCTTTTTTCATTGATACTGAGGGAAATAAAGTAGCATTGCACTCCGGTAATTAAACTTTACAGACTTTATAATGTGTTTTATTATTCGATAAGATAATACATACTAATCAAAGTAGTGTTGTAAGAAACCTCATTGGCTGTAGCCTTTGAGGTTTTTTTTTGTGAAGAATTATGATTACTAAAAATAATTTTATTTGCATTTTTGAAAATTCATTCGTACATTGCAAACCAAAATTAATTACTATGAAAGCAGTTATTTTTTTAATTAGCCTGCTGTGGATTTCAACTGTTCAAGCTCAGGATAATCAACAGACAAAAATGATCACAATTAATCCTTATGGCCCCGACACAGTAATTAAAAGTGTCAAATTCGGAGAGAGAATCAAATTCAAAATATTGAATGTAAACACTTTCAAAATAAATGGATACGTAACAAGTACACCTGTGAATATAGATTACGGCGTTCCCTCAATTTTAAGTAACCTTATTAATCAAACAAGAGTAACAGAAATTGATACTACAACAACTGAACCTGATCCGGGTGATATTCCTGTACCGGGACCTATTATGTTAGGGGGTGGAATAAAGGCAAAACCAAGCAGAGCAGATACAATTGCTCAAAAACAAAAAGTTTTTATAAAAGGGTTAAGCGATTTCATAGTCCGATACCAAAAAATCGTTTCGTATATAAATCTGGAAGATAATCTTTTCCGTAAACTTTCTGATTCAGTTTTTATCCGTGATATTAAAGTTCTTCAAACCAATTGCACATCAGAATATTTATCAATCTATGATGATACAATAAATTTTAATGTCGCAAAGCAGAAAATTATTAAAGATCTATCTGAAATTGATACCACTTATACGGTTCTAAAATTGATTTATGAAGAACTGCTTAACATGCAAAAAGAGGCTTTTTTTACTATGAACGGAACCCTAAAATCGCAGGATAAAAAAACCTCTCTTAGTGTAACAAATGCCGAAGTCCGGCTTGAAACAAAGAAATATTTTGAAGCTGAATATTTGTTTATCAAAACAGTTTATGATCAATTAAATGATGAAAAAAACAGACAGACATTAATTGAGAAAGTACATGCAGGAATTGATCTCTATAATAAAATTCAAAATGAAAAATATATCTTTTATACGGATTCAGAGCCTGCCAACGGCGATGAAGTTACCCTTACACTGAAATTAAAATATTCCGATGGCCGAGTTGCCAAAGAATTTACCCCTTATCAAATCCGTACTAAAGGTGGTTTGAAAGTAAATTTCAGCTCCGGATATTTATTAAGCTTTAAAGGCGATGATAACTATACCGTTTACAGAGATGCCAATGGCGGTGTGGGAGCTTCAAAAGGCAATTCAAATACTTTGTCACATGCTTTAGGAGCATTAGCTCATGTTTATCGCAGATCG
>CAILKW010000533.1 GCA_903834845.1 uncultured Bacteroidia bacterium
AATCAGTGAGCCGGAATTTCGCTCGCCATCTTTCTTCCTTTGGATGAGTTTCTTGCTGCCATCTTTTGTTTCTGTCAACCCGATAATGTGCAGCAGCTCGCTATAAAACGCTTTATCAAGGCTGTTGCTGTCGTTGGCAAAAGGTAGTTTTAAAAGATGCTCCGGTGATAACAGCTTATAAAGTGCAATCAATATGGTATCGTCATCTTTATTTTCATTGCGCAAGGGTTTGTCATAAGCCCTGATATCGAACCAGGTAAATGTTATCTGGTTTGTAATGGCTGCAATGGCAGGTTCGGCAATTTGCTTGTAAAAGAAATCTGTTGTTTTGCCCGACAGACGCCCTTCCTCAAAATCAACGAATTGCTTGATTAAGTTTTTGTTTTCGGCAAACTCTTTTTCGAACAGGCTGGCATCGAAGATAAACCATTCGTAAATATTGGTCGCGACAAGGTGCTTTATCTCAAGGTTTTTATGGGTAATCCGTTCGCGCAAATAGTACAAAACGAGTTCCTGAAATGCCTTCACGTTGATATTGTCGGTTTTGAGCATTTCTGTCTTGTTGGTCGGTTTTTTGGCTTCGATAATAATTCCCACAGTTCCGGTAGCACTGTTGGTGTTGTGCACTACCAGATCGTTGCGCCCTTTGGTATTGATGTAATAGTTTGCCCCGTAATAGGTGTTTTTGAGAAAATCGGCAACTATGTTTTTATGAAACTCCTCCGTTTCAGCTTCGTTGATTCTGTCCAACAGGCTGATTAGATTGACTTTGAACAATTCAATTTCGTTCCTGATGGCTTTTACCTTCAGGAAAGCCTTATTTAAAGCTAAACGCGGATTAAGCAGGTTTATAGTATTCATTATGGAATTCGATATTGATTTGCTTATTGGATTTAACAATGCAAATATATGTAATTGAATTGTGAATCGAATCAAATAAAACCTGGATAAGGTGTAGCTCTTCCAACTTTTGCAAAAGTCCTGCCGCTTTTAGGTTGGTAAGTTGTATTAACAAAGTTTCCATAAATCAATCCAGTTTATATTAAGCAATAACTTATAATTAACCACAAATCAAAATTTTAAATCAATTTTAACAAAGATGATTGATTTATTTTGAAATTTTCTGTTCATCATTTTTTCCTCCATCGCCACGCTGCGAACCGATCATTTTCTGGCACAATAGTACCGTTTGGGTAAAAAATAAATCACAATTACGCCACAAAGTTTTAAAAGTTGCAAGAAGATAACAAACAATATAACTGCACTTTTTTACTTAAGACCTGTCATTGCGCGGAGTGCGACACGGATCACCTTTTGAAATCTGAACTTCATGCAATCCAAAGCAATCCGAACCTAAGAAGCACGATACCAAAAACAATGTTCGGAGGTTGTTCAAGTTCAAAAACTGGTCAAGATTAAAACAATTTAAAGCAAAACAATATTTGATCCATTGGGTATTTAGGGCGGTACGACCCAGACTTTGAATTTATGTTGCTCACATATATTGGACTAAATATTTTTGTATTTTTGCTACAAATATGTCAGGATAAATGGTAAATATTCGTAAACAGGTAGATTACTGGAATAATTGACCAGATGAGGATATTGAAACCGCAGATCTTCTGATACGTGAACATAGAACGCTTCATGGACTTTTTTTCTGTCACTTAGTGATTGAAAAAGCAATAAAGGCACACGTCGTTCAGAAAATCGGTGATGTTGCTCCCCGATCACATAACCTTATTTAT
>CAILKW010000534.1 GCA_903834845.1 uncultured Bacteroidia bacterium
ACATCACCCGGAGTTTATGATTTTTCAAAACTAAAGGCTGAAGCCCAAAGTACCAGTACAGATCCTGATGGAAAAGGCACTTATGGTTTCGGTATCAGATGTATGGACATGAATACCGATCGCGCCTATCCTGCTTACCTCAATCCAAAGATGAACGGGTACAGTGATATCAAAAAATGTTGGGTACCCGACTGGAACAACGAATATTTCCTGACCCGTCTGGATTCTATGGTGGCTACCCTTGGAAGGGAATTCAACAAGGATTCACGAATTGGCTTTGTTGAGATTCGCAGCTACGGGAATTGGGTAGAATGGCACATGTCCGGATATGAAAATCCTGTTGCCCCTGTGGTGAAGATTACAGCGGACTTGATTATGCCATGAGCATTACCGGTCTGACCTATCCAATTGGTTGGCGTAGAGATTCCTGGTGCAATCCGGTTTTCCCTGCGCTAAAAAGTTCAGCAGCATGGCCTAAAGCCAGTACGCGGTGGAAGACAGCACCTGTAATTGTAGAAGGCTACGGTAGTTCAGGAACCGGGAAGAACTTTACGACAGTTTACAGTTTACCGCTTCGGTTAGCCATTGCCGGGCGCAAAAGTAATGGTGCCTATTCGATGGGAACAATAACAGTTGGCAGTTAAAACAAGGTTAAAATCATTTAAATAGATCAAAATATGAAAAAGGATTTGTCAATAAAAAATTGGATTTTAGGTAGTTGGATTAGCAATAAGCCCTTTTGCCAACTTTTGTTTTTAGCAAATATGCTTTTAATTCCTTTTATGACTTCAGCTCAGGATAAAGTATTTCCAGCTGTTATTAGTAAAGATTACGATGCTCTTTGGAACGATCCTGCCATTGAACAGCGAATTTCGGAAGGAATAAAAAAGAACAGGATGGGTACGGCAACCTTGCAATTTGTTGATTCAAAAGGTAAAAAGCTAACCAATGTAGAGGTTAGACTTGAACAAACCCGTCATGACTTTCTGTTTGGAGCTAACCTTTTCATGCTTGACGGTTTTCCAACTCCTGAAGAAAACCGGCAATATGAGAAATCATTTTTGTCGTTGTTTAATTACGCTACTATCCCATTTTACTGGTCAGATCTGGAACCTGAACAGGGTAAACCTCGGTATGAAAAAAACAGCATTCCAATTTATCGCAGACCACCACCGGATGCATTAGTGGAATTTTGTCAGAAAAATAACATCGCCATGAAGGGTCACCCTTTAGTCTGGCATCAGTGGTATCCTAAGTGGCGGCCTGAAAATCCGGAAGAGGCCATGAAGTTAGCCGAGCAACGAATTAAAGCCATTGCCGAACGTTACAAAGGATCAATCAAACGTTGGGAGGTAGTAAATGAACCTGTTGAGCGGCCTTTTTGGGCTGTTAAATGGTTTAATCTTCCAGACGATTATCTGGTACGTTCCTTTGTGGCTGCTGCAAAAGAGTTTCCTAAAAAGAACGTGATGATGATAAACGAAGCCACAACCTATTCATGGTTGAAATTTAATGGAGATAGCAGTTTGTATTACAAGATGATACGTGGACTTCTGGATAAAGGAATCAGGATTGATGAAATCGGGATGCAGCTTCATGTTTTTAACGCAGATGTGTGGAAAACTGTGCTGGATGGCAAAATCCATGCTCCGAAAGACCTCTTTAACGTACTTGACAAATACTACGAATTTGGACGTCCGATAGCAATTACTGAATTGACCATACCGACGCTTCCGAATACGACTGAAGGGGAAAAGACACAGTCAACAGTCGTAAGGAACTGGTATAGATTGTGGTTCAGTCATCCTGCCGTGAATGGAATTACCTGGTGGAACATTGTGGACGCTACTGCTGCACCGGGTGAGGATAAGACCAACGCCGGGATGTTTCGCCGGGATTTCTCAGAGAAACTTTCTGCAAATGCACTTCATGATCTGATTAAAAAGGATTGGTGGACAATCATAAATCAGAATTCAGGAAAGAATTCTGACATGAAGGTTCAGGGATTTTATGGCGATTATCAGGTTACTGCGAAATGCAATGGGAAAACAATAACACAAAACATTCATCTGGAAAAGAATAAAAAGAATATCTTCACGCTCAAATTCTAACAAATAAAATTTTGGATAATGAGAATTATGATATTGTTGGCAATGACATTAGGAATCCTCCGGATCGGTTTCACTCAGGAACAGGCAATAAAAGTGAGCGGTTACAAAGGAATCTGGTTCACACTTGGTCAGTTTTCGGAGTATGGCGACAAATATTCGGGTGGACTTGGAACCTATACTGCAAACCATATTCCCATTGCCATTTATTCGCCGGAAGTTAAGAAAACCTTCTTTGTTTATGGCGGCACAACTTCGAAAGATGATCGTCACCTGCTGATTATGATCTCATATTACGACCATCAGAAAAAGGTGGTACCCAAACCGGTGATTGTTTTAGACAAAGAAGGTGTTAACGATCCGCATGATAATGCAAGTATATCAATTGATGAACAGGGTTTTATCTGGGTTTTTGTTAGCGGAAGGGCGAAACTGCGCCCCGGATTTATTTTTAAAAGTACTACACCATACAGCATTGAACGATTTGAGAAAATACTCGAGAAGGAGATGACCTATCCTCAGCCGTGGAGGCAGGTTGGGAAAGGCTTTCTTTACATGTTTACCAAATACACCAACGGCCGGGAGCTGTACTGGTCAACCAGCGCAGACGGAAAAACATGGATGCCAGACCAAAAGTTGGCTGGTATGGGAGGTCATTATCAGGTAAGTAATTACAATGGGAACAAACTGGTTTCGGTATTCAATTATCATCCTGACGGAGACGTGGATAAACGAACAAATATTTATCTGGTTCAGACCGAGGATGGCGGAAATTCATGGAAAACTGTCGAAGGGAATAAAATCACCACTCCATTGGTGGATCCCCAAAATCCGGCTCTCATCCGAGATTATCAGGCAGAGGACAAGCTGGTTTATATCAATGACCTCAATTTTGATGCTGACGGAAATCCGGTCATTCTGGCGGTAATCAGTTCGAATTTCAAACCAGGACCGGATTCTGCCTTAAAAACCTGGACCATTATGCATTGGTCAAATGGCAAATGGAACTTTAGTAAAGTTTGTGAATCAACCCACAATTACGATATGGGATCGTTGTATATCAATAAAGACAACTGGACTATTATTGGGCCGACAGAGCCTGGCCCGCAGAAATGGGGAACAGGAGGGGAAATGGCTCTCTGGCAAAGTTCTGATGAAGGAAGCAGTTGGAGGAAAATCAGGAATATAACTCACAACAGTCTATACAACCACTCTTACGCCCGCAGGCCTTTAAATGCAAATGATGATTTTTATGCTTTTTGGGCAGATGGCGATGCGGATAAGATTTCACCTTCAAGACTTTATTTTACCAACAGGACAGGGGATAAAGTATGGATGCTGCCCTACAATATGAAAAATGATTTTGAAAAACCTATTCAAATAAAATAAACAGATTGTAAAATCAATTATCACTTTTCAAAAATATAAAATATGGTTAAAATCTTGATATATGCACTTATAGTACTGGCTTTTTCTATTCAGATTTCCGCCAGAACGAGTTCCACCAAAAAAAATTCCGATAAATCAACACTAAAAATATCCCAGGAGGAAGTATTTGATAAGATCTACGGTGGTTGGGTCGGAATGCTGATCGGGGGTCTTGAAGGCACGCCCCACGAGTGGAAATACAAAGAGGAACCGCGTGCAACGCTTCCCGATTTTGGGTATCTGCCTAAAGGAGCAAGGTCGGATGATGACAACGATTTTGAGCTGACTCATCTCTACTTCATGGACAAGGAGCAGGTTTTGAAAATTCCTTATCCCAGAATTGCGGAGATCTGGACAGCCAACATGGAAAAAGGAATTTGGGTAGCTAATCTAAAAGCTTATGAATTAATGAAAGGTGGCATGATTCCACCTGCTACCGGTATCCCTGCCAATAATCCTCATTCAGTTTACAACCTCTCCGCTCAGTTTTGTACTGAATCCTATGGCTTGATCTCGCCGGGAATGCCTCATACAGCCAATCAGATAGGTAATTATTATGCCCATATTGCAGTTTGTTGCGAACCGATACAGGCAACCCAGTTCTGGACATCTCTGATTAGTCTGAATATGCTTCACAAGGGCTCAATAGAAGAAATTATTCCGGAAGCATTAAAATCTGTTGATCCCACCTCGGTGATGATAGAATTGGTGAATGATGCAATAACCGCTTACAGGAATCACCCTGTTGACTGGAAAGAGGCAAGACAGATTATTTACAAAAAATGGAACGGTGAGAAAAAATGGAATACGAATTCTACCCCGTTGAATGGCGGCATGGTCATTCTATCCCTTTTATATGGGGAGGGTGACTTCTACAAAACCCTGCAATATGCAATGGCATTGGGCCTGGATGCCGATTGCAATGCAGCAACTGCGGGGGCGGTAGTTGGTTCGAACATGGGCTTCAAAAAGATGACTGAGTTGAAAGGTTTTAACCTGCCGGATACCTACATCAACAAAACTCGTCCGCAGTTACCGGCTACAATGAAAATTTCAGAACAAGCTGAAATCATGATGCGGCTTTGCGAACGGGCCATAACCGAAAACGGAGGTGAAATACTATCGAAAAAGGGAAAAACCTTCTATAAGATCAAGTTGCAAAAGGCTCAATTACAGGAGTCGCTTGGTAAATAAATGATCATTAAGCGATTGCAATCAGATTATAAAAAAGAAACAGTCAAATGTCATGAAAAACAACAAGATGCTGCGATATAAGAATTCAAAAACCGTACTCAATCTATTTATTCTTACTTTTTTGTTTTGTTTTCTTGGTCAGATCAACAACAGTGAAGCCAAAGGCAAGGCAAAAAGACTACCTGATTTCCGCAATTTTTATGGAATTTGCTGGAATGGCAAAGCCCACGACAATCTTGTATTTGCCAAACAGATGGGCTACGATTATGTGTTCTATCAGAGAGGGATGGAAAATGACCCGCTGGCAAAAGACTTGAAATTTTATATCGAATCGCCTCAGTATTCGGTGTATCCTGTCCCCAGGACTTTGGATGCTTCCAAATCATTCACCGATGAAGAAAAGAGTCTTTACGAAAAGTATTTTGCAAAGAAGAACGACCAGCCCTTTCCAAATAACATGGCAACCGGCTGGTTTACTAGGCCAACCTCGTTTAGCGTTGAACCCGATTTCCAACAACAGGAGGTTATAGATACGATGGTGAACAGAATAATCAAGTATGCCAAATCTTTGGAACGGAAAGAAAATAACTTTTTGTGTGGTGGGTTTGCATGGGATGTACCACAACTTCCAGGCGATTTCTGGGATGCCCCTCAGAAAAAAGGTGGTCAAAGCGGTGGTGGACATCAGATTACCCTTTCGTTTTGGAACGGAAAGGATGTTGCCTATCAACCTGCCGGCGTAAAATTCAATTATCAGACCTACAGTGACGGTCATGCCGCGTTCTACAAAGACCTTTTCAGAAAGTGCCGTGAAGCATTTCCCGGATCGAAATTTATGATTGAACCCTGGATGGTGTGGGATTCATGGTTTGCCCAGATTAATGACAGAGCGGATTCCCAAGAAATAACGCCTGATCTGGTTGTACAGGAAAAGGATGGGACTGAATTTGTAAATGATGAGCGGATTTTTAAAACCGGGATAATTACCAAAGAGTTTGTCGGATCCACAACTCCCAATCGGGTTGGGGAGAAGCAGAACCGGGAGATCGCAGCCACCGCCGCTATGAATGGAGCATGGTTCAGTTGGTTCGGAAGATTTGGAGGAACAGGAGATATGCCAGGATACCGGAATATCACCGAAGTACCTGCAAGGTTGCAACTGGTAAGAAGAGTTGCCAATTGGGACAATCTGAACGCAGTCCCACTTTCATCCCGTTCATGGGATGGGTTTGTTTATCAGAGCCCTCTAAGCCGGATGGATTCTACGGTGATTTATTCAGCCCATCCCGATAATGGGAAAATATTTGCAGTCTGGCTTTCACCTGATGGGAAAATAGACCTTCCGAAAAAAACAAAGGTGATTTCTGTTTTTCGGACCGATAGTTTGTTTGTAGAAACCGCCAATGGGAAAGATGATATTGAAATATTTGGTCATCGTGTTAAACTGATCAATAATAATGGTTTAGGTAAAGGATATATTCTCAGGATCAAAAAATAGAAAAAATGGAACAAACAATCTTTATAATTATTACTGCCCTTTGTTTAGGACTTGGTCAATATTCAGCCTCCGCACAAAATAAAAGGGATACCGTTAAAGTTCTTTTTGTCGGGAATAGTTACACCTATGTAGAGAACCTACCTCACATTGTTTCAATTATCTCGAACGATTCAAAAACACAACTGGTAACAAAAAAAAGTACTCTGGGCGGGGCAAAATTGAGTGAACACTGGCGTGGAGCAAGAGGACTGAAATCAAAAGAGATCATCAGCTCTGGAAATTTCGATATTGTTGTCCTTCAGGAACATAGTATGGGAACCCTTAACGAAAAGGACAGTGTTAAAAAGTACGTTAAGCTGTTTTGTGATTTTATCAGAGAACATGGGGCGAAGCCATACATCTTCCTCACCTGGGCCAGGCAAAATGCCCCTCAAAACCAGGAGATAATCAACAAGGTTTATTCAGAAATCGGGACCGAAAATAAGGTGGAGGTTGTTCCTGTTGGAAAAGCCTGGGCACTTGCCAGACAAACACGTCCTGAAATCGGGTTGTTCGATGCCGATGGGACACATCCCTCAAAAAATGGCACTTTCCTTACTGCTTGCGTTTTCGTGAAATCTATTTTGCATGAAATACCTTCACGATTACCCAACACCTACAAAACACAGGATCCGGAAAAAGAATCCATTCAATTGATGATCACGGATTCAACTGATGTGGCATTTTGCAAAAAGATAGCGGAAGAAGCCTTCAATGGTGGATCAATGAAGGGCATATCTCAAACAAAAAATGTGCAATCGGACTTGAATTCATCACCCGAAAATCAGAATAAACTGCCATTTACCAATCAGCCCGATTCTGAAATCAACAATCATGTTACCTTGAATAAGATCAACCCTTTATGGGACGGATGGACCCAGAGGCGCTTGTTGTTCGGCTTGAACAAGGAAGTTGTCCCAGTCCCTACCCTGTTGAATTCTCAGCTTATTGTCCCAGGCACAATCATTGCGGGTGGAAGCAACACCTCTTTATTAAGGTGGGGATACCATGTTTTTGAAGGTTATGCCGCCGATAATCTTTCCCGAATTACTATGCTGGTTAATAAACATACGGAAGACAATAAGAAAGTGGCCGAATTGTATTATTATTTGACAGAATACAACCATTCAAATCTCGCCTACGGATGGTTTAAACTAGGTTCAGATGTTCGGAATCACAGTTTTATGTTCGGGAGAGATAAACAGATTGCCTTTGGTGCGATCGATTGCAGAAATGTATTTCAACTTGCACGGATCAATCCCTCAACCGATCTATTGAAGAGCACCGACATTGCCGAAGCAGATAAACAATATGATCCCGAAAATTCGTACGAAAACAATGCCAAATGTGTGCTCTATCTGGGACTTAAAAATGCTGAAAACGGTGCCATGTTTTACGATACCAACCGCAACAAAGCGGTCATAAAAATAAAAGGTGACTGGAAGGATATGGTAACAAAGGATATTCCAAAAGGGACGTATGATTTTGATAAATAGATTGTTGATAATAACCAATCAGTTACCAGTTTATGACCTGTCTGGCAAACAATTAATGCGAAGAATAATCGGGATCGAGCCAAATTCTGTAGAAGTAATTTGTGAAGAATGGAAGAAAGGATTATATTTGGTGAGTTTGCTCGGCAATAACAATATTTCGAACCACAAAGTAATAGTGCAATAAAAAAATTAAACAATTTAATTATGAGCAGGAATTTTAAAGTTTATTCCGTTTACCTTTTTACAGTATTACGGATTTTGGTTGGCTGGCATTTTCTCTACGAAGGTGTCTCCAAATTATTCGCAACCGGTTGGAGTGCCAAAGGCTATTTGCTGGGAACCAAATGGTTGTTTTCAGGATTTTTTCATTGGCTGGCTTCATCTGCTACAGCTATGAGCATAGTTGATTTTATAAACATCTGGGGGCTTATACTGATTGGCTTATCCCTTTTTTCCGGACTCCTGGTTCGGTGGTCATCTATCGCAGGTGCCATTTTATTACTGTTCTACTATGTCGCCTATCCGCCCATCCCCGGTTACACTTTTGGTGGGATAACTGAAGGAAGCTATATCTGGGTGAACAAAACCCTTATTGAGATGGCTCTTTTATTAGTATTTGTCTGTTTACCCGCTGACTTCTTCTTTGGCTTTGACCGGCTCATCAAACGCTGGAAAGAGGAGAAGGCGGAAGTACCGGTGCCTTCTGTAAAGGAAGCAGGAGCCTCATTTCAAAGACGGGAAGTGTTGCGCGATCTGATCAGCGTACCCTTTATTGGCGCATTTGCTTATGCAGCCTACAAGAAAAAGAAATGGGACAGTTTTGAGGAGAAATTTGTTATCGGGAAACCCGATGCAACTTCAGGTGCAACAGCCAAAAGTTTTCAGTATTCATCCCTTGCAGAACTGAAGGGAGTGTTGCCAAAAGGCAAAATCAAGGATCTCGACCTTAGCCGTATGATTATGGGTGGAAACCTGATAGGTGGTTGGGCACATTCCAGAGACTTAATCTATGTTTCAAAGTTGGTAAAGGCCTATCATTCTGACGAAAAGGTCATGGTCACGCTTCAGATGGCTGAGCAATGCGGCATCAATGCAATTATCACCAACCCAAGGATGGGAAGGATCATGAACAAATACTGGCATGAAACAGGCGGAAAAATGAAATTTATTTCCGATTGCGGAATCTCAGGTGGTTTTTTAGGTGCTATCAAAAATTCGCATGAATCAGGTGCAGCAGCTATGTACTGTCAGGGAGGTATTGCAGATCGATTAGTAATTGAAGGAAAATTTGATGAAATAGCAAAGGGCCTTGAATTGATTCGCAGTTATGGCAAACCGGCAGGTATTGGTGCTCATCGGATCGAAACCGTTCAGGAATGTGTAAAACAGGGATTAAAACCCGATTTCTGGGTGAAAACCCTGCATGAACTCAATTATTGGTCAGCGAAGGTTGATACAGTGCGAACTGATTCA
>CAILKW010000535.1 GCA_903834845.1 uncultured Bacteroidia bacterium
ATTTTGCATCTGTATCTTCAACTATCAGCACTGATGCTGCAACTTATACTCCGGCATCAGGTCTGACTGCAACTACATGGTATCGCCGTCAGGCTAAAGATGGCAGTTGCAACACGTCATTTACATCTTCGACCAACGTTTGGAAAGTAACGGTTTCTGACAATTTCACAACCGGGACAATTGCAAATACAGGTCAGACAATATGTTACGCCGGTACTCCTACAATTATAGGAAGTACTACTGATGCAAGTGGTGGCAATGCTTCGATTACTTATCAATGGCAGAGCAGCACCGATAATTTTGCATCTGTATCTTCAACTATCAGCACTGATGCTGCAACTTATACTCCGGCATCAGGTCTGACTGCTACTACATGGTATCGCCGACAGGCTAAAGATGCTCTCTGCAACATAGGTTGGAATACATCAACAGGAACCTGGAAAGTTACAGTTAATCCATTACCTGCCGTACCGACAGTCGGAAACATTACCGCTACGTATGACGGTTTGCCACATACAGGAACAGCAACAGCTCCTTCCGGGTCATCGGTTGTATGGTACGATGTTGCAACCGGAGGTGACGCTTCAGCAGCTCCCACCAGAACAAATGTTGGCTCTGCCAATGCCTGGGCTGAATCGGTTAACGATGTCACAGGTTGTAAGAGTGAAACGCGAACACAGGTAACCGTCACAATTAATCCGGCTATGCTCACCGTTATTGCTGATCCAAAAACTAAAGTTTATGGTGATGTAAACCCACAGCTAACATACTATTACAGTGGATTTGTAAATGATGAGAATGAAGCTGTTTTGACAACCATCCCGTCAATCAATACATTAATTGACTTTTTATCTCCTGTTGGGGTTTATAAAGATTCGATAATCGTTTTCGGTGGCGAAGATGAAAATTATGAATTCATTTACGAATCCGGCATCTTCAAAGTAACTAAAGCAATGCTGACTGTTGTCGCTGATGACAAGAGAAAATGTTTCGACGGTGAAGTTTACTCCGGTGGATATACAATAACAGGAAATGGTTTTGTCAACTATGAAAATCTGACTGTTTTGGATGGTACTTTATCATTTAGTGGTACTGCTTTAGCAGCTACCGGGGTTGGAAGTTATATCATTACACCCTCAGGGTTAACATCCGGTAATTATACTTTAGCCTACGTAAATGGTACATTAAAAGTATTTGCATTACCTACACCTCCAAAAATAGGAACAATTACTCAGACTACGTGTACAGTTGCAACAGGAAGTGTTGCCTTAAGTGGTTTACCAGCAACGGGAACATGGATATTGACCAGATTACCTGATGGAGAAACTATTACAGGAACAGGCGCAAATACAATAATCTCAGGACTTGAAGCAGGAACTTATACATTTAAAGTTACCAATTCTATTGAATGTACTTCGGTAGCATCAGCCAATGTGATTATCAAACCACAGCCTGTAACACCGGCTGCACCCACAATAGGAAATATAACACAACCAACTTGTAATCTTGCAACAGGAAGTGTTGTTTTAAGTGATTTACCTACTGGAGCATGGACACTAATAAGAACTCCGGGTGCAATAGCTTCCACAGGAACGGGAACAAGTAAAACTATATCAGGTCTTTCAGCAGGTACATATACCTACAATGTCAAAAACTCAGTTGGATGTATTTCGACAGAGTCCGATGATGTAGTTATCGATGCCCAACCTGTGACTCCAAAAGCGCCTTTGGCAGAAACAATTACACAGCCAACGTGTACTGTGAAAACAGGAAGCGTAGTATTTAATGGTTTGCCAGCAACCGGAATATGGATATTAACAAGAACTCCCGGTGCAATAACTACTACAGGAACAGGAGTAAGTACTACAATATCAGAACTTGCAGTAGGAACCTATACTTACAAAGTTACAGATGGCATATCAGGATGTACTTCTGTAGCATCCGCCAGTGTAAATATCAGAACTCCATCAACAGCTCAGGCACCACCAACAGTGGGAATCATTACGCAACCAACGTGTGTTTTGGCAACGGGCAGCGTAGTCTTAAATGGTTTGCCGACAAAAGGATGGACATTAACGAGAACACCGGGCGGAACAACTATTACCGGAACCGGAGCAAGTAAAACAGTAACAGGAATTGAATCTGGAACTTATACATTTAAAGTTACCAATTCTATTGAATGTACTTCGGTAGCATCAGCCAATGTGATTATTAAACCCCAGCCTGAAACACCGGATGCACCCACAATAGGAAATATAACACATCCTACTTGTGATCTTGCAACAGGAAGTGTTGTTTTAAGTGATTTACCTACTGGAACATGGACATTAATAAGAACTCCTGGTGCAAAAAGAACTCCTGGTTCAATAGCTACCATAGGAACAGGAACAAGTAAAACTATATCAGGTCTTGCAGCAGGTACTTATACTTACGTTGTCAAAAATACAGTTGGCTGTACTTCAGTTCCATCGGGTAATGTGGTTATCAATGCCCGACCTGTGACACCAAAAGCACCTTTGGTGGGAACAATTACGCAGCCAACATGTATTGCGGCAACAGGAAGTGTTGTTTTAAATGGTTTGCCTGACAGTGGCACATGGACATTGGTAAGATCACCAGGAGCAGTAGCGAATACCGGAACAGGTATTAACGCAACAATTTCAGGACTTCCGACAGGTACATTTACCTATAAAGTAACCAATGCTGCCGGGTGTACTTCATTAGTATCTGCCACTGTGGTTATTAAGCCTCAACCAGCTACTCCGGCAGCTCCAATCGTAGGTGCTATTACACAACCAACCTTAACTGTCGCAACCGGAGGTGTTGTTTTAAGCGGTTTACCTGCAACCGGTTCATGGACATTGACAAGATTACCCAATGCAATTAAAACTACCGGAACAGGAAAAAGCAAAACTATAACGGGATTAGTAGCAGGTACATATACATACACAGTTACCAATGCTGTGAGATGTATTTCAGCAGAATCCGGTGAGGTGGTTATTATACCGTTTGGAGTAGTAAATGGGAGCCAGCCTGTTTTGAAAGGAGGTTCAATAGTTTTGGATGGTGCAGAATCTTCAAAAATGCCAATTGCAATTGATCCGTTACTTGACAATGAAGATGTTACAATCTATCCCAATCCGACAAAAGGACGTGTTTACTTGAAGTTTACCATTATTCCCAAAATCGGCACGTGGATCACATTATTTGATCTTTCAGGAAAAGTAATATCTAAATCATTGGCTAAAAATCTGGAAGAGAGCATAAATCTTGATGGTTATCCTGCTGGTTTATACTTTATCAGGATTAATCAAAATCCACCGAAAACGTTTAAAATAATTTTAGAATAAACTATTCTTTGGTGAACAAATCACCATAATGTTAAAAACATCTGTCGGCAATTGTTCGGCAGATGTTTTTTGATTTTTGAGATGTTGTTATGAATGATAAAAGTATGGGAAAAATTGGTATTAAGTTTACTTTAAATTTGATTCAGCCGAAACGTAGGGTTTTAACGGAAAAGTTTTATTTAATTACTTTTACCACGTTTTTAAAAGATTAAAGAATCATAGTGTTGAATTATAAGATTATAGCAATGTCAAAAAGTATATTTCAAATTGAACGTGCCAAGTATTTTCCAAAGATGCCAAAAGCTCTGGCAGGTACAGTAAAGATTGTTGAAGGCGGAAAAACTGAATCAGTAGCTGATCAACAGGAGATTGGAAGGCTTTTCCCCTGCACTTACGGGATGCCAATTATTACATTCGAAGCCGGTGGTGAAAATATAAAATATCCCGGTCTGAATGTCGGGGTTATATTATCAGGTGGTCAGGCTCCCGGTGGTCACAATGTTATTTCAGGATTATTTGATGGTTTGAAAAAACTTAATCCAGCCAATAAGTTATTTGGCTTTCTTGGAGGTCCCATTGGTCTGGTTGATCATAAATACATTGAGCTGACTTCTGAAATCGTTGAAGAATACCGTAATACTGGCGGTTTTGATATTATAGGATCGGGGCGTACCAAATTAGAAAAACCGGCTCAATTTGATAAAGGGGTTGAAATTTGTAAGAGATTGGCTATTAAAGCTCTTGTTGTAATTGGAGGAGATGATTCAAATACAAATGCATGTGTATTGGCAGAGTATTATTCTCAAAAAGAAACCGGTATTCAGGTTATCGGATGTCCAAAAACAATAGATGGCGATCTTAAAAATGAGATGATTGAAGCCTCTTTTGGTTTCGATACTGCCTGTAAAGTCTATTCAGAGCTGATAGGCAATATTATGCGCGATGCAAATTCAGCAAAAAAATACTGGCACTTTATTAAACTGATGGGTCGTTCGGCTTCTCATATTGGTTTAGAATGTGCTCTTCAGTCGCAACCAAACGTTTGCATCATTTCCGAAGAGGTAGAAGAGAAGAAACAAACACTGGAACAGATTGTCCATGAGATTGCTGACATTGTTGCCAGACGTTCTCAAAATGGTGAAACTTTCGGTGTTGCACTTATTCCTGAAGGTTTGATTGAGTTTATTCCTGAAATGAAAATATTGATTGCAGAGCTGAATGATATGCTCGCTGAGGGACAAGAGAGTGCAGAAACCTTTCAAAATTTGGCCACAAACGCCGAAAAACGTGATTTTGTAATTGATAATCTTACGTTTGACTCCTCAACACTTTACGCATCTCTTCCTTCAGGTATTGCTCGTCAGCTAACACTCGATCGTGATCCTCATGGAAACGTTCAAGTTTCGCGTATTGAAACCGAAAAACTGTTGATTGAGATGGTTGAGAAACGTTTGGCCGGATTAATAAAAAGCGGTATTAGGGTCAAATTTTCTTCACAAAACCATTTCTTTGGTTACGAAGGGCGTTGTGCTTCACCATCAAATTTTGACTCTGATTATTGCTATTCATTAGGTTTTGTAGCTTCTCTATTGATTGCAAACGGAAAAACGGGCTATATCGCATCTGTTCGTAATACTACTGCTCCTGCTATCGAATGGATTCCTGGTGGAGTGCCTATCACAATGATGATGAATATGGAACTTCGCAACGGCGAAATGAAACCTGTTATTCAAAAAGCACTCGTTGATCTTAATGGAACCCCCTTCAAAACGTTTGCCGAAAAACGGGAAGAGTGGGCAATTAAAACTTCTTTTGTTTACCCCGGACCGATTCAGTATTGGGGTCCCGCCACAGTTTGCGATGCACCTACAAAGACATTGCAACTCGAAAAATTAAAATAATCCATCAATTTGACATATAAGAAAATTAAGTTTTTTCAAATATGTGGCTTAGATTTCATTAAATATAATAAGCGATAACCCCGGGATACCGGGGTTTTGCTTTATTGATTAATAAGATTAACTGTGTGACATGCTGCCAAAGCAGCAGTTTCTGTTCTTAATCGAGAATCCCCAAGCGATACTGCAATAAAACCTGCCTTAATAGCCATTTCAACTTCTTCTTCTGAAAAATCTCCTTCAGGACCAATCAATACCAATACATCGCTTCCCTTAATCACAGCATCACGCAAAAGTACTTTCTCTCCTTTATTACAATGGGCTATAAAACGGAGACCTGAAAAAGGTTCTTTGATCGTTTCTTTAAATGAATGAATTGGTTTTAATTCAGGAAGATAAGCTTTTATCGATTGTTTCATCGCAGCGATCATCACCTTTTCCAACCTTTCAGGTTTGATTTCCTTCCTTTCGGAATAACGACTAATCACAGGAATGATTTCATCAATACCAATTTCAGTAGCTTTCTCCAGAAACAACTCATACCGATCAATATTTTTTGTCGGAGAAACACCTATCGTGATACGGTAATCTCTTTTCCCATAATTGAATTGCTTATCAACAATAACCAATTCACAAGCCTTGGGATTGGATTTGACAATTTCAGCTTTGCAGAACAACCCTTTTCCATCAGCCAAAAAAAGAGTTTCACCTTCAGTAAGTCTAAGAACCCTGACACAATGTTTGGATTCTTCTTCGCTTAGAATATATCTGTCACTCTGAAGATCAGGAGTATAAAAAATATGCACTTGCAAATATTAAAGTTGATTAATTTATTGATATAGATGATTTTAGAATCCCCCTTTTTCATGAATACAAAAATCTTTTAATTTTTTGTGTCGGAGTCCTTTCGAAGGGCACTTGTTGCAGAAGTACAACCTGAACCTGAGAAAACTTATTTACATGTGAATTGACATACAGCTGAAGCTCATCCAATAATTCTTCAAGCATATCATCTAATTTTTTGTTGTATAATTCAGCTTGTTCGCGCAAGGACTGATACTTAGCTTCCATCTCTTCCATATTTAGCAAAACAAGTGCTACAAGTTTACCTTTACGCTCAATAACCAATGATTCAACAACATTTCTGAAATTATTTATCACCGATTCGATTTCTTCAGGGAAGATATTTTCACCTGATGCACTGACAATTATGTTTTTTAATCGCCCTTTAAATGCAAGATAACCCTTTTTGTCAAATAATCCAAGATCACCGGTTTTAAACCAGCCATCCTCTGTAATCACCTCTTTGGTAAGCTCTGGCTCTTTGAAATACCCTTTCATAACATTTGGACCTTTGGCCCAGACCTCACCATGACCAGTTTTTTGATCTGGCTGATTGATCTTTAGTTCAGCTCCCGGCATTGCAGGCCCGATGGTTTGAAATCTTGTAATCTTAGGACCTGCTCCGGCCAGAAGGGGTGCAGTCTCGGTAAGTCCGTAACCTATGGAGTAGGGAAATTTTGCTTCACGAAGAAATTTTTCAACCTTCCCATCTAATTTTGCACCTCCTATTCCAAAGAAATGAATTCTCCCACCAAAAGTTTTCATAAGCTTCCTACCCGCTATACGGTTCAGCAGTAACCGTATAGGTTGAAATTTATATAACGATCTGATTAATACATTTTTATTAAACTTTGGCTCAATCTGTTTTTTATAAATCTTTTCGATGATTAAAGGTACTGACAGAATGGTAGTTGGTTTTACTGCCTGCAAAGCCGGTAATAATACAGCAGGAGTTGCGATCTTTTTAAGATAGTGTACCGAAGCGCCAAACATAACTGGCAGAATCAGACCCAGTGTATTTTCGTAAGTGTGCGACAATGGTAACAATGATAAAAACCGGTCGTTGACAGTAATTTTCTGAATCATTCCCCCATGTTCAGCATCCCACACAATATTTTTATGGGTAAGCATCACCCCTTTTGATTTTCCTGTTGTTCCTGAAGTATAAATTATTGAGGCTACATCGTCTTCTTCAACAGTAACAGATTGATAATAATCGTGGTTATTCCTATAATTCGTAAGATCCGGATTTGAAATTTTCCCAATCGTTTCAATACGGATTATAATCTTTGAGCTGTCAGAGGTGAATTGTTCAATCTTATTGAAAAGATTATCCGAAACAAATATCACTTTTGATTCGGAATGAATGATAATATTGGATATCTCGGTTATCGAAAAATCGGGAAGTATGGGTACTGCAATTGCTCCAATAGTTGCAATTGCAAAATAGGCAATACCCCAATTTGGCATATTTGCACTTAAAATAGCAACTTTATCATCCTTAACTATAGACAAGTCAATAAGTTGGTCAACAACAGCATTTATCTCCTTCTCAAGCTGAGAATAAGTGCGATTTTCATCTCCTGCAAAAACTAATGACTGATTTATGCCATATTCAGCGAAACTGTTCCTGAGCATTGCAGGAATCGTATATTTTTTCTGGCCCTCCATCTCAATTATATTACTTTATACAAAGATAGTTTTCATTCCTGATAAAACCACAAGACTCGACTTTGTTTTTTAATAAGGTCTTCTTTTTTTTTAATGAAATTCGTTTTTTTGGAAGAAAAAAAGTATTGTTGCAACATATTTGAAATAACCATTAAAAACCATTATTTTTGTGGTTGGAAAATGCACGACCGGAATTTGACGGTATTATTCATTAATTAATTGAAAACGATGATAGCACGTGATTATAATACCCAACGCAAGAAGATGAAACTTCCTGAATATGGAAGAAGTATTCATAAAATGGTTGATCATATTATGAAGATCAAAAACAGGGAGGAGCGGATACTTGCCGTAAAAGCAGTTATTGATGTCATGGGTATGATGTACCCTTATCTGCGCGATATAAACGAATTCAAACATAAACTTTGGGATCACATTGCAATTATGTCTGATTTTAAATTAGATATTGATTACCCTTACGATCCTCCCAAACCCGAGACTTTCATCGAAAAACCACGTCTTATTCCTTATGATCAGACTGATATTAAATACCGTCATTATGGCAAGATCATGGAAAAGTATATTGCTGCCACAGGACGAATGGATGATGATAATCCTGTAAAAGCTACAAATACAGAGCTTCTTGCCAATCAGATGAAAAAAGCTTATCTCGCCTGGAACAAAGACGCAGTAGAGGATTCAAAAATCTTAAAAGATTTGGTTTATCTTTCTCACGGAAAGCTTAAACCGGATCTTGACATGCACTTACTTGAAACGAGTGATATTTTTAAGCTTCAACCAAAAAAAGGTAAACCCACGCCTACCTCCAATCAGTCAAATCCGCCTCGAAAACATAAATAGACTGGGGTGTGCCCAAATGATTATCAAAGACTTTTGAATTGTAATGGCAAGGTTTGTTATTGAAGGTGGAGGCCGGCTTCATGGAGAGTTATCGCCCAAAGGTGCAAAAAATGAGGCATTGCAGGTTATTTGTGCGACACTGTTGACTTCGCAAAAAATCACTATCTCAAATATTCCCGAGATAAGTGACGTATTGAAACTAATTGAAATTATCAGCAATCTGGGAACTGTTGTTGAACGTATTGCCAAAGGAGTTTTCTCTTTTCAATCTGTAAACATAAACATAGATCACCTAAAATCCCCACAATTTTTCTCTCAGGCAGGTAGTCTTCGAGGTTCATTGATGATTGTCGGGCCCTTGCTTGCCCGATATGGTTTCGCTTTAATCCCTCAACCCGGAGGTGACAAAATAGGTAGGAGAAGACTTGATACCCATTTTCGTGGTTTTGAAGCATTGGGTGCAAAATTTACATTCGATAATATCGAATCATCATTCAGGGTAGAAGCTAAACAACTTAAAGGTTGTTACATGCTGCTTGACGAAGCATCGGTTACCGGAACAGCCAATTTGTTAATGGCAGCAACTCTGGCAAAAGGTACAACAACAATCTATAATGCAGCCTGCGAACCATATCTGCAACAGCTGTGCAAAATGTTAATAAGTATGGGAGCCAATATTAAGGGTGTCGGCTCCAATCTTCTGACAATTGAAGGAGTAACTTCCTTAAACGGTTGTGATCATGAGTTGCTGCCCGATATGATTGAAGTTGGGAGCTTTATTGGTCTTGCAGCAATGACAGCCTCAGAAATTACAATTAAAAATGTCGGATATGATCATCTTGGGATTATACCCGAATCGTTCCGGCGATTTGGCATTAATATGATTCGTAAGGGAGACGATTTATTTATTCCCACCCAAGAACACTATGAGATAGAATCATTTTTAGATGGCTCAATTCTAACAGTTTCTGATGCTCCGTGGCCAGGATTAACTCCTGATTTATTGAGTATTTTCCTTGTCATAGCAACACAAGCAAACGGTAGCGTTCTTATTCACCAGAAGATGTTCGAAAGCCGGCTTTTTTTTGTTGACCGTTTGATAGAAATGGGTGCGAAAATAATCCTTTGCGACCCCCATCGTGCCACAGTTATTGGTCTAAACAAATCACACTATCTCAAAGGAATCAGAATGAGTTCCCCTGATATTAGAGCTGGTGTGGCATTGTTAATTGCGGCACTTTCTGCCAGAGGAAAATCAACAATAGACTACATTGAACAAATTGACCGGGGTTACGAAAATATAGACTTAAGGCTCAATTCAATAGGTGCAAAAATTACTCGCGAATAATTCATTAAAAACAACTGTTATGAAACAATTAAAAATCACTTTTCTATTATTGTCAGTTTTGATTTCAGCAACTGACGCCTATTGTCAATCCACAATCCGTGAAGGTATTCGTGTAGGCGATAAAGCTCCTGAAATTGTTGAAAAATCTGTAACCGGTCAACCAATAAAATTATCCTCGCTTGCCGGGAAAATTGTCCTTATCGATTTTTGGGCTTCATGGTGCAGACCTTGCAGAAACGAGAATCCTTATGTAGTTGCAGCATACGAAAAATACAAAGATGCAAACTTTAAAGGGGGTAAAAAATTTACTATATTCAGTGTTTCTCTCGATCGGGATTTCAATGCATGGAAAAATGCCATTCAAGCTGACCGTTTGACTTGGGAAAACCATATATGTAAACCCAATGATGAAGCAGTCTATCTTCGTACTTATGAAATAAGATTTATTCCAACCAACTTCCTGATTGATGGTAATGGGGTAATTATTGCTACTAATCTAAGAGGAGAGGCACTTGACAAAAAACTCGCCGAGCTGAAAAACTAAGGTTTTGAATCTAATTTGTGTTCCGG